>JAKQEA010000129.1 GCA_029558715.1 Bacteroidota bacterium
ATCAGTATTGAATAGTAGCGATATATCTTATTTGAAGGCACAATTACTAAAGCTGCTTTAACTGTGCAATAGTTTTTTTGGGATCAGCGGATTTAAAAACAGTGTTACCGGCCACCAGCACATCAGCCCCGGCTGCAATAATAGATGCAGCATTCTCCACCGTTACCCCGCCGTCAATTTCAATATGTACTTTCAACCCTCTTTCATCGATCATTTTGCGGAGTTGTTTTATTTTATCCAATGTATAAGGAATGAATTTCTGTCCGCCAAAACCAGGGTTCACACTCATCAGGCATACCAGGTCAATATCATGGAGTATATCTCTTAAGCCTGAAACAGGAGTGTGAGGATTTACGGCCACACCGGCTCTCATGCCTAACGATTTTATCTGCTCAATATTGCGGTGCAGGTGGCGGCAGGCTTCTATATGAACAGACAAAATATCAGCGCCGGCATTTTTGAATTGCTCTGCATATTTTTCCGGCTCTTCTATCATCAGGTGCACATCACATACTTTGGTGGTGGCTTTACGGATAAACTCAATGATCATCGGGCCAAAACTTATATTAGGAACAAGGCGGCCATCCATCACATCCAGGTGATACCAGTCTGCTTCACTTTCGTTCAGCATGGTACATTCATTTTTCAGGTTCAGGAAATCGGCAGCAAGTAGTGATGGGGCAACGATGGGCATAATGACTTATTTGCGCTGCAAGATAAATCTATTTGAGATTATCTGCAGAGTCTTTAGCAACAGTAAAAGTATTGTCGAGGCCATATGCCCTTTGATAATTCAGTTTGGCTTCTTCTTTTAGCCCCATGGCCTGCTGACATTTGGCTATCCAGTAATAATTGTCTGCAAACTTAGGTGAGATGGTAAGGGCCAGGTTGAATACTTTCAGGGCATCCGGATATCTTTTCATCTCAAACAGGAGGGATCCTTTTTCAATATATCCATCCAGGAAATAATAGTCATGTTTAACAGCCTCATCAAACAATGAAAGCGCCTTTGCCTTATCATTGTTGTTGGCATAATAAATACCCTTGTAATAATAGGGCTCTGCATGAACACCCTGCGAATCAACCCTGATCAGTGAGTCGCATAAGGAAAGTACCCGGTTGTTTTTTGTCTCTGCATATTTTAAAGCGAGTATATAATTGAGCTCCACATCAAAAGGGGTAAGATTGTAGGCTTTTTCTAAAATAGCTATAGCTTCAGTGCTATTGCCTTTTTTGCCCAGCAGATCAGCTTTCATTTTCAATACATCTACCTGCTCAGGATTTTTTTCCAATATGCTGTTACAAGCATTGAGGGCATCCTCTGTTTTGCCAGCTGCGTCATAGCCACGGGCAAGGCTTAGTTGCAACAAAAAACTGGAGGGAATATCTTTAATGGCAGTATTTAAAAAAAGAAGGGCTTCGTCCGGGTTTTTATCAGTCAGTAAAGTAGCAATACCAAAAGCATATTTTTCTTCTTTCTTCAACGACCAGGCTTTTTGAAAATCAGCCAGGGCTGGTTCGGGCAGATTGTTTGTATTCAATAAGATGGCCCGGCGAAAATATAATTCATCATTACCCGGTTCCTGCCTGATGCTATCCGTAAGCGGGGCAAAAGGAGTTTTTTTCAATAATTCATCGTACTGTGAAACGGATGTTTCATTATCATTACAGGCATTGATCAAAATCAGGAACAAAGCAAAGGGGAGGGCTATTTTTGCAAACTTATTCATAGGCAAAACTAAATTATTTTAGCGGCGAGTATGACAATAATCTGACAAACCAACGTAACAACGAAAATACCTTTGCAGCCCTGTCTGCCAGATTACAGACACATTGAAACGAAATAATATGAAAAAACTTGTATTGCCCCTGCTAATTACTTCCAGTGCATTGCTGGTGATCGCTTCCTGTAATAATTCTTCGAAACTGACAACTACTACTGACCCGGCGCTTGATACATTGCGTTACACGGAAGAGTTGCATTTGAAAAATGTACAGCAACTGACCTTTGGGGGTGATAATGCAGAAGCTTATTGGAGTTTTGACGGGAAATACCTGGTTTTTCAACGTACCAATCCAAAAGAAGGAATCAACTGCGACCAGATATTTGTTGGCAGAGTACCCACTAAACCGGGAGAGAAGTTTACCTACAAAATGGTAAGTACGGGTAAGGGCAGAACTACCTGTGCCTATTTTACAAAGGATGGAAAGCATATTATTTATGCATCCACTCACCTGGGAAGTGAAGATTGCCCGCCTGTTCCGGACAGGTCAAAGTATGGTAATAAATATATCTGGCCTTTATACAGCAGCTACGATATTTTCATGGCTGACCTTGATGGTAAGATCGTAAAGCAACTGACGAATTCAAAACAATACGATGCAGAAGCTACTTTATCACCAGATGGAAAAAAGATGATCTATACCAGTACCAAGGATGGTGATATTGAATTGTATATTATGAATCTGAAAACAGGAGCAGAACAACGGATCACTAACACATTGGGTTATGATGGCGGAGCATGGTTCAGTCCTGATGGCACTAAACTGATCTGGAGAGCATCAAGGCCAAAAACAGAATCAGAAATAAAAGAGTATAAAGAATTGCTGGCAGAGAACATGGTAGCCCCTACCAATATGGAAGTGTGGGTGGCCAATGCAGATGGCAGTAATGCAAGACAGGTAACATCTTATGGCCAGGCCAACTGGGCTCCCACTTATATGCCCGATAGCAAGCGGATCATCTTTGCCTCCAATCATGAATACAAAAGAGGATTTCCCTTCAATCTCTACACGATCAATGAAGATGGAACCAACCTGCAAAAGGTAAGCCGTGATAAAGGCTTTGATGCATTCCCAATGTTTTCGCCTAATGGAAAGAAAATAGTGTTTTCCAGTAACCGCAACAATGGTGGTACCAGGGATACGAATGTATTCATCGCTGACTGGGTGGAATAAGATTTCGGCATTTAATATTTAGCGTTTAGATTTGTTCCAAAACTCTCATCATGGAAACAGGAATGCTGCATCTTCATAATGTGCTTCGTTGGGTCATCTTGTTATTATTGCTGCTAACCCTTTACCAGGCATTTACTAAGAAAGAAAGTATCCGCAGCAGCAGTCTATGGCTGATGATAGCGGCGCATACCATGTTATTCATCGGTTTGTACCAGTTTATTGCCGGCAGGTATGGTATTACTAAGGGGTTGCCAGAGGGTGTGGAGTTGATGAAAGATTCTTTCTATCGTTTTTATTGGGTGGAACATCCCTTGCTGATGATCGTTGCCATTATTCTAATTACACTGGCCCGTAGCAAAGCCAAAGTGCTGAATTATAAAAACGCAGGTTGGTTATTATTGATAGCACTGATCTTTATTTTAGTAGCTATTCCATGGCCATTCCGTGAAGCCGGCGCTGGCAGGGCCTGGTTCCCGGGTATGTAGTACTGCAATTTTGAGATAATATAAAGCCTGAAGTATGCTGTTGAATCAACAAATCCTTCAGGCTTTTAATTTTAATATGGGGTATGAGGGATCACTTCTTTTCTTCGCGGTAAAATATTTTGCTGACGATCTTCCAGCCGTCTTTGGTTTTCAGCAGACCCATAATGTCGTGAAAATAAAAAGTAGGGTATTCAATGGTCAGCTTGGCCGTAGCGGCGTTGCCGAATACCTGTATGCTTTCAATTTTTGTTTTCCTGTTTTGCCTGTTGCCGGTGTTCTTCATCCTGGCCATAAAATCTTTTAGGGAAACAATTATCAGCGTATCATTCCGCATATACTGCATCTGCCCGGTGGGACTGAAGGCTTTGGAGAAAAGCACACTATCACCGTTGGTACCGCCATCCATATAATAATTACAAACTGTTTCTATGTCTTTGATCGTTTGGGGGTCTGTCTGGGCGGCCATATCCAACCGGGAAAATGCAAACAGCAGGCAGATGAAAAATATCTTTTTCATATTATAATTTTTATTGAAAATAAAGGATGCTGCCAGAAGAAAAATCAAAATAGGATGAGCGGTCCTATTTTTTAATGTATTCATTAAAGGACAGCTTATTACCAAAGGGATCCTGCACCAGGAGTTCCAGTGTGCCATAAAAGGTTTTATTTAAGCTGGGACGGTAATATTTATATGGCCTGCTTTGTAGTTCTGCAAAATACTTTTCTATTTCATTGCAAATAATAAATACTCTAACTCCAGGCACACTGTCGCCATGATGTTCCGAAAGATGAAATTCAATATCATCTCTTTTAATGCCGATATAATAAGGTGTATCCGGCTCAAACTGGTGTTCAAAAGTAACTTCAAACCCCAGCCAGTTAATATAAAACTCTTTGGCTTTCTGCAAATCAAAAATGCGTATGATAGGAATGGTTTTTTGTAACATAATTCGGGTTTTATTATCAGATTTTTCAAATTCAGGGTTCTTAATTTTCCCTCTCAAGAAAGATTTAGAAAGGCTTACCTTTTCCCCAGCTCAATCACTTCACAATCCTTCATTTCCTTTCCATCGATCACAAAACGGATAAGGGTCCTCACTTTATGCCAGCCCTGTTTGCCTGCAGCACCGGGGTTCATATGCAGGCAATTAATTTTTTCATCATACATCACTTTCAGAATATGTGAATGACCGCTGATGAATAATTGCGGCTGGTGAATCAATAATTCCTTTCTTGTTTCCGGGTTGTACTTCGGTGGAGAACCACCGATATGCCGCATCATTATCTTCACTCCTTCGCAGGTAAAGACAAGTTGCTCTGGAAACCGGTTCCTGATCTCATTATCGTCAATATTACCATAGACACCTTTGAGTGGTTTGAATGAAGCGAGTTGATCGGCCAGCTGCATTGTTCCAAAATCTCCAGCATGCCATATTTCGTTGCAGGTTTCAAAATGGTTGAAAACGGCATCGTCGAGAAAACTGTGTGTGTCTGATATTAATCCGATTCTTATCAAAAGAAATTGCTTTACATTTGAAATAGCAAATTACACTAAATGCCTTTTCACCGAAACTTTACTTACTACATTGACAAACGGAAATGGAAATACTATTTCCTGATGGTCTCCCTGGAATTAGAGAAATAGAAAGGCAGATTCCTTCTTAATACCTAATTAACTAATTCCTCAATAAACTAATTAACTTATTACCATGCCTCACTATTATACACTCGGAACCATTCCGCATAAACGTCACACACAGTTCCGCAAGACCGATGGCTCATTGTACAGCGAACAGTTATTTTCTACCGAAGGTTTCAGCGATGATTATGCCCTGCTTTACCATTGTCATCCGCCTACTCAGATCATCAAAACAGAACCCCAGGTGGATGTAAGCCCGCAGGTGGCAGAAGAGAAAATGCTGAAGCACCGAAGCCTCGAAGGCTTTAAGATAAAGCCAGTGAAAGACTACCTGCAAAGCCGGATACCGGTACTGGTAAACAGTGATTGCCATATCGTACTTGCTGCGCCGCAGGAGAGCATGAAGGATTATTACTATAAAAACACCGATGCTGATGAAATGATTTTTGTACATGAAGGCAGTGGTATTGTTCACACACAGTATGGAGAATTGCCTTTTTCTTATGGCGATTATATTGTGTTGCCAAGGGGAACGATTTACCAGATCAGCTTTAATACACCGGATAACCGGCTTTTTATTGTGGAATCCTTCTCGCCGCTGCGATATCCCAAACGCTATATGAGCAAGTACGGTCAGCTGATGGAACACTCACCTTATTGTGAAAGAGATATCCGTCCGCCACAGGATCTGAAAACATTTGATGAAAAAGGAGATTTCCTGATCAAGGCAAAAAAGAAAGGGATGTTATATGGGCTGCATTATGGTACCCATCCTTTTGATGTCATTGGCTGGGATGGTTGTTGTTATCCCTATATTTTTTCTATTCATGATTTTGAACCCATCACCGGCCGGGTGCATATGCCACCACCCATTCACCAGACCTTTGAAACAAACTCTTTTGTAGTCTGCTCATTTGTGCCGAGGTTATATGATTATCACCCTAATGCTATCCCGGCACCATATAACCATAGTAATATCGACAGTGATGAAGTGTTGTATTATGTAGAAGGGGAGTTTATGAGCCGCAAACATGTGACCAAAGGGATGATCACTTTACATCCTGCCGGGATACCGCATGGCCCGCATCCGGGTGCGGTTGAAAAGAGTATTGGCGCAAAAGAAACAAAGGAACTTGCTGTAATGGTAGATACATTCCGGCCGCTGATGCTAACAAAACAGGCGTTGGAAATCGAGAACAAAGATTATGTGATGAGCTGGGCTGAGTAATTTGATTGTAACCAGGCTTTTTTGAAAAAGCCCTCCGGTTTCGGAGGGCTTTAAAATTTTATCTTCCTTCAGAAGCATCTTCGCATTTCTCTACTTCTTTTCCTACTTCTTCCAAAAAGGCTTTATCATCCTTATATTTTTCCTGCATTTCTTTTTCAAATTTTTCCCGGGCTTCTTCAGCCGCTTCTTTAGCAGCCCCCTCTGCTTTATAGGCTTTTGCATTCAGATCACACCATTTTTGTGCGATAGATGCAGCGGTTGCTTTTCCGCCACAGGAGGTGAGAGTAAAAGCTGCTGCTAACACAGCAAGCAGTAGAAATTTTTGTTTCATGTGTTTAATGGTTTATGTTTTCTGTGAAAACAGGTTTATAATATGCTACTGAAGATAGTTTTTCTTTTTCAAAAGAGCAGGGGTAATACTGCCTGCTATTCAAATAATAAGAACATTTTGAACAGCCTTGTTTAAGCAACCGGAAAAAATATTTGGAAAGAAGTCATAGATTTTTATCTTTGTTAACCATTTGGTTAAAAATGTCCAAAATCAGAAAAGATAAGACCACGGAAGAGCGGATACTGTCAGCTGCCAAGAAGATATTTGTTATGAAAGGCATGGCTGGTGCCCGGATGCAGGATATAGCAGATGAGGCCGGTATTAATAAAGCGCTGCTACATTACTATTTTAAGAACAAGGAAAAACTGTTTGAAGTGATCTTTCTGGAAGCAGCCGGCAAACTCTTTCCCAAGATCAACGAAATATTCCTGGCAGATAAACCCCTCTTTGAAAAGATCGAAAGTTTTTGTGATGAGTATATCACTATCGTCATGGAAAATCCTTACCTCCCATTGTTTGTATTGAATGAGATCAACCAGGATCCTGAATATTTTTTGAGCAAAGTATGGAAAGGAAAGAACCTGCCTCTGCCGGAAAAATTCCTGGCACAAATTGAAGAGGAAGTGGCGAAAGGAAGGATAAAAAGAATCAGCCCACTGCATTTACTGATGAACCTGATCTCAATGACTGTTTTCCCGTTCGTGGCGAAGCCTATGTTTCAGAAAAATCTTGGATTGGATGAATTACAGTTTCGCTCAGTAATGGAACAGCGGAAAAAGGAGATACCGCGGTTCATCATTGATGCAATAAAGAAATAATTTTTTTGCTATTATGTTAACTATCTGGTTAAACTTATAATTATGAAGAGATATTTAATAATTGGCGGATTGTTCCTTTCTGTTCAGCTGGCAGGCCAATCATTACAAAAGCTCAGCCTGGCAGAGGCTTGTGACCTGTCACAGAAGAATTATCCGGCAGTGAAGCAAAAGGACCTTGTAAAGCAAACAACTGCCATCAGTGTAGAGAATTTGCAAAAAGGGTTTCTGCCTCAATTTTCTTTGAGCGGACAGGCTACCTATCAATCCGATGTAACAAGGGTGCCGGTTTCATTGCCCGGTCTTAGTATTGAATCGCCTTCAAAGGACCAGTATAAGTTAGTAGCAGATGTCAGCCAACTGATCTATGATGGCGGAATGACCAAAGAACAAAAGGCATTGCAGCAACTCAATGCTACTGTGGAAGATCAGAAAGTAGAAGTGGAATTGTACAAACTCAGGGAAAGGATCAACCAGCTCTATCTGAGTATTCTCTATCTTGATGAACAACTAAAGCAGGTTGATTTAGTAAAAGCTGATATTCAAACAGGCATTAAAAGGGTAGAGGCGCAAGTACAGAATGGCGTAGCATTTAAGTCGAACCTTAATATGCTGAAAGCTGAACTATTGAAAACTGAGCAAAGGTCCATCGAAGTGAAAACATCTAAAAAAGGATTAGTCGATGCACTGTCATTATTCATTGGCCAGGAACTGGATGAACATGTACAATTGGAAAAACCTGTTTCTGCAGCGGTCGCTGCCAACGAAATTGTCCGGCCAGAATTAAAACTATATAGCGGGCAGCAAAAACTCATTGGTCAGCAGGAAAAACTGATCACTGCTAAAAATTTACCAAAGGCAAGTTTGTTCGTACAGGGTGGTTATGGCCGGCCCGGTTTGAATATGCTTTTAAATGAGTTTGATTTTTTCTATATCGGTGGTATTAGGTTCAACTGGTCGCTTGGGGGATTGTACACCAAAAAGAAAGAGAAAGAACAGGTAAACATTAATAAAAAAATGGTGGAAGTGCAGAAGGAAACTTTCCTGCTCAACACCAATTCATTGTTAAGACAGCAGCAGGCAGAAATTGATAAGCTGCAAAAACTGGTGACAACTGATAACGAAATTATCAGTTTGCGAAGAAGTGTAACGGATGCTGCTAAAGCACAACTGGAAAACGGCGTGATAACAGCCAATGATTTTCTGAAAGAAGTGAATGCAGAGGACCAGGCCAGGCAAACGCTGATCACTCACCAGGTGCAATTGTTACAGGTACAAATCAACTATCAAACCATTTTAGGTAAATAGCTCACTGGCTCTCCTGTGAGAGCAAAAAACATTAAATGCGAACCTGCCGGCAGGTAACATATGACAACTGTCTAAATTAAAAATATACACATGAAAAGAGTATTTCAGTATTTGGTCATTGGAAGTTTGCTTATCACAGCGTCATGTAATATTAGTAATGGCAAATTTGACGCAAGTGGCACTTTTGAAGCCAACGAAGTCATTGTTTCTTCTGAGTTGTCAGGAAAGATACTGAGCCTTAATGTGGAAGAAGGTCAGACCCTTTCTAAAGATTCAGTAGTCGGAATTGTGGATGCGGCTGCTATTTCATTGCAGAAAGAGCAAGTGGAAGCCAATATACAGGCATTGTCAGAAAAAACTGCCGACGCATCACCACAGGTGAAATTGCTGGAAAATCAATTGGCCGTGCAGCAATCACAATTGAATAACCTCCTGCATGAACAAACAAGGATTCAAAATTTACTGAAACAGGATGCAGCTACCGGGAAACAGTTAGACGATATAACGGCGCAGGTTGATGTGGCTAAAAAAAGCCTGGCGGTTACACAACAGCAGATCAATGTACAGCGAAATAATATCGCCACGCAAAACCGGAGCATCTTAAGTGAAGGCAAGCCTTTGCAAAAAAGAGTGGCCCAACTGGACGATCAGTTGAAACGGGCCAGTATTATCAACCCTGTTGCCGGTACCGTTATTACAAAGTATGCAGAAGCCGGCGAGGTTACCTCTGCGGGAAAGGCATTGTACAAGGTGGCCGATTTGTCAACAATGACATTAAGGGCTTACCCGACTGGTTCTCAATTATCAACAATAAAACTGGGGCAAAAGGTGAAAGTGATGGTAGATGATGGGGAAAAAAAGTATAAAGAGTTCGATGGTACAATCACCTGGATAGCTGATAAAGCTGAATTCACACCCAAAACTATTCAGACAAAAGATGAAAGGGCTAACCTGGTGTATGCAATAAAAATAAAAGTGAAGAATGACGGGTATCTGAAGATCGGAATGTACGGGGAGGTAAAATTTGGTAATAATCAGTAATGACTGCAGTTAAAATTAATAACGTTGTAAAGACCTATGGTAAGAAGAAAGAAATAACAGCACTGAGTGATATTTCTTTTTCTGTATCGAAAGGCGAACTCTTTGGAATCATCGGCCCCGATGGTGCTGGCAAAACCTCTTTATTCAGGATACTCACCACATTGTTACTGGCAGATAACGGTAACGTAACAGTAGATGGCTTTGACGTAGTGAAGGATTATAAAGCCATTCGCCAAAGAGTGGGATATATGCCCGGCAGGTTTTCACTTTACCAGGATCTTTCCGTCAAAGAGAATCTTAACTTTTTTGCCACCATTTTTAATACTTCCGTAGAAGAGAATTATGAACTGATAAAAGATATCTACTCACAGATTGAACCATTTAAAGACAGAAAAGCGGGTAAGTTATCCGGAGGCATGAAGCAAAAGCTGGCTCTCAGTTGTGCATTGATACATCGTCCATCGGTCTTGTTCCTGGATGAACCGACTACTGGTGTTGATGCAGTATCCCGGAAAGAATTCTGGGAAATGCTGAAAAGATTAAAAGAACAGGGTATTACCATTCTTGTTTCCACGCCTTATATGGATGAAGCAAGTATGTGCGACAGGGTAGCTTTGATCCAGGCAGGTAAAATTTTATCTATTAATACACCACAGGGGATCGTGGAGACTTTCGGTAAGAAATTACTCGCAGTTAAAAGTACTGATATGCTTCGGTTGTTGCATGATTTAAAACAGTGTGAAGAGGTACAGGACGCCTATCCGTTTGGGGAATATCATCATGCTGTGATGAGGAATGATAGTAAAGAATTATTGAGAAGTTACCTGGAACAAAGAGGACAATCATTTGAATTGAAAGAAGCGGAGCCCAATATCGAAGATTGTTTTATGGCATTAATGAAAACAAGCTAATGGCAATAGTTAGTATGAATGAAAAAGTAATTGTAGCAGAAAATCTCACGAAGAAGTTTGGAGACTTTACTGCAGTCGACCATATCAGCTTTGGTGTACATAAAGGAGAGATATTTGGTTTTCTTGGTGCTAACGGTGCTGGTAAAACGACTGCTATGCGGATGTTGTCCGGGTTATCTATGCCCACATCCGGCAATGCAATGGTAGCCGGCTTTGATGTATACAGGGAGAATGAAAAGATCAAGCGGAATATCGGTTATATGAGTCAGAAATTTTCTTTGTATGAAGATCTGACTGTAAGAGAAAATATTCGCTTCTATGCAGGTATTTATGGAATGAGCAGTCATTTTATTAAAGAAAAAATGGGACAGGTGCTGGGTGAGCTTCATTTAACGGCCGAAGGCGATAAGCTGGTGAAATCATTACCACTGGGCTGGAAACAGAAACTTGCTTTTTCGGTTGCCATTTTTCATGAGCCCCGGATTGTTTTCCTTGATGAACCAACCGGGGGGGTGGATCCTGTAACAAGAAGAGAGTTCTGGCATATGATCTATGAAGCCGCCGCTTCAGGAATTACTGTTTTTGTTACCACCCACTATATGGATGAAGCAGAGTATTGCGACAGAGTAAGTATTATGGTGGATGGAAGGATTGATGCATTGGATACGCCGCAGCAACTGAAGAAAACATATGCTGCTGAATCGATGGATGAAGTGTTTTTAAAATTAGCAAGAAAAGCCACAAGGGCAGCAGACTAACATGAAACAATTTTTTGCTTTTGTAAAGAAAGAATTTTATCACATCTTCCGTGACAGGCGGACAATGATTATCCTGCTGGCTATGCCCGTAGTACAGATCATTATTTTCGGATTTGCACTGACGAATGAAGTAAAGAATTCGAAAATCGCTATTTGGGATCAGTCTAAAGATGCGGCTACTGCTTCCTTGATCAACCAGTTGGAAGCCAGCCGTTATTTTGAAGTAGAACAATCCATTCATACAGCCAAAGAAATTGAATCGATCTTTCAAAAAGGGGAAATAAAACTGGCGATGATTTTGCCCCAGCATTTTGATGAAGACCTCCGGCATTTCAACAAAGCACAGGTACAGCTGATCGCCGATGCCTCAGATCCAAATGTGGCCAATACACTGACGAATTATGCCTCTGCTATTATAATGGATTATCAAAACAGGATAACACATGAAAAAAAACTGCCTTACACAATTACTACGGAGATGCGGATGTTATACAACCCTGAGCTGAAAGGGGCATACAATTTTGTACCGGGTGTGATGGCGATGGTGTTATTGCTGGTTTGTACTATGATGACTGCTATAACGATTGTCAGGGAAAAAGAGACAGGTACGATGGAGGTGATGCTGGTGTCACCGGCAAACCCCCTGCGGATTGTTATAGCCAAGGCAGTTCCTTATTTTTTATTATCGATGGTTAATATCACTACCATATTGTTGTTAAGTGTTTTTGTACTGGATGTACCGGTTAATGGCAGCCTCGTACTGCTTGTCGGGGAAAGCCTCTTGTTTACCCTGGTGTCACTGTCTTTGGGTTTACTTATTTCCACGAAAGCAGGTTCACAACAGACAGCTTTGTTTATTTCGCTGGTGGGTCTTTTACTTCCTACTGTCATGCTAAGTGGTTTTATGTTCCCGATTGAGAATATGCCATTGCCTTTACGAACCGTTTCGAATATTGTTCCGGCGAGATGGTATTACAGTATTGTAAAATCAGTGATGATAAAAGGAATTGGCCTGAATGCTGTATGGAAAGAAACACTGATTCTTTCCGGAATGCTGATATTCTTTTTAGGACTTGCTATTAAGAATTTTAAAATACGTCTGGCATGAGAACATTAAGATATTTATTGCAAAAGGAATTCAGGCAGATATTCAGGGATCCCTCCATTCTTCGCCTGATATTTATCATGCCGGTGATACAGTTGATAATTTTACCTTTTGCAGCGGATTATGAAATCAAGAATATCAAGTTGGCCGTAATAGACCATGACCATTCTTCTTATTCCAGGAACCTTATAGCCAAAATAGCTTCATCAGGTTATTTTATCCTGACAAATTACAACGGCTCTTATTCTGAGGCAATGAATAAGATAGAACATGATAAAGCAGATCTTATCCTGGAGATTCCTGCCTCATTTGAAAAAGAGCTGGTAAAGGAAAATGAGTCAAAATTATTTATGGCTGTAAATGCTATTAATGGGGTAAAAGCAGGGCTTGGTAGTGCGTATCTCCGCAGTATTATTCAGGACTACAATAAAGAAGTAAGGACAGAATGGATACAATTTCCCCGGTTTGACCCGGAAACAAACATCGCAGTCACCTATTCTAACTGGTTCAATTCATCCATGAATTATAAAATCTTCATGGTTCCGGGTATACTTGTTTTGTTGCTGACGATGGTGGGAGCCAATCTTACTGCCATAAATATTGTAAGAGAAAAGGAGATAGGTACGATTGAGCAGATAAACGTAACTCCTGTCAGTAAAGTTCACTTTATACTGGGCAAGCTGATTCCTTTTTGGATACTTGGATTAGTAGTGTTCACCCTTGGATTAGGTATTGCCCGGTTATTTTATGGTATCACACCAGCTGGAAATATTTTTACCATTTATGTTTTTGCGGCTATTTACCTTTTGGCTGTACTGGGCTTAGGGTTATTGATATCCACTTATGCAGATAATCAGCAACAGGCGATGCTTATATCCTTTTTCCTGATGATGATTTTTATTTTATTGGGCGGTTTATACACTTCTATCGACAGCATGCCTTCCTGGGCAAAAGCAATAACAAAAGCCAACCCCGTATCTTATTTTATTGAAGTGATCCGGATGGTGGTATTAAAAGGCAGTGGTTTGGCGGATATCAAATCACAGTTGCTCACTATTTCTGGCTTCGCCATAGTCTTAAATGGATGGGCAGTACTTAATTATCATAAGCGATCCTGAGTAAAATCGTTTTTTAAAGCAGGTAAAGTTTTTTATATTCGGATAACTAAAACGATTTGCTATGCTAAAAATCACAAATCTCAAAGAAGGCGATATCATCAGGGTTGACGACGATGGAGTGATGAGAGAAGGTACAGTTATCCGGGTTAGCCGGGAAGAACACCAGGCATTGGTGGATAACGGTGTACAGGAATTCTGGTACAGCCCCGAGGACATGCATGCCCTACCGCTGGATGAGCCCCAGTTAATCAGGCTGGGATTTACCAAAGAGGATGCGGATGGCGGAGTGAAATACAAAAAAGACTCATTCAGGTTGGTAACCCCCAAAAAAGGCGA
Organism: Bacteroidota bacterium; assembly: GCA_029558715.1. GTDB lineage: Bacteria > Bacteroidota > Bacteroidia > Chitinophagales > Chitinophagaceae > JJ008. The sequence goes on from JAKQEA010000129.1 coordinate 14,034, forward strand.
TTTTTCAAATGTTGAGATGTGGTGGCGGGAGGACAGGCGTCATTTTAGCTTTCCGCTGTCAGTTCATGAGCTTCAGAACCTGTACCTGGACATGACCAAAGTGCACCTGGATATGGCCTGAGGCGGTCTGTATTCTTTTCTTGAGCCAAATCAAGCATGTTTTTCCACATAACCCCGAAAAAAGATCGGGGTTTCTTCTTTTTTCGGGTGCATCCGCCTATCTTTGCAGCCCTAAAATTTCTATGTCGAAACAACCGCTCATTAAACAAGATGGTATTATCCTTGAGGCCTTATCGAACGCTATGTTCAGGGTTAAACTGGAAAATGGCCACGAAATACTGGCCACCATCTCTGGAAAAATGAGAATGCACTACATCCGGATCTTACCGGGTGATAAAGTGGGAGTGGAACTTTCGCCATATGATTTGACAAGGGGTAGAATTAATTTCAGGTACAAATAATGCTTGAAGCCGAAAGCTGAAAGCTAAAAGCAAAAAAAATGAAAGTAAGAGCATCTATTAAAAAGCGTAGCGTCGACTGCAAAATTGTACGTCGTAAGGGTAAGCTTTATGTAATTAACAAAAAGAATCCCCGCTTTAAGCAAAGACAGGGATAATTGAAGAAAACTAAAATCAAAAAGCAAGAACCAAATTGAGATTTGTGATTTGTTTCTTGGAACTTAAATCAAAATAGTAATATGGCTCGTATTGCCGGTGTTGACTTACCAAAAAATAAAAGAGGAGAAATAGGGCTTACCTATATATATGGTATTGGTCCTTCTACTGCCAAGTACATTCTTGACAAGCATAATATTAACCGCAGCAAGAAAGTACATGAGTGGAATGATGAGGAACTGAATGCTATCCGTAATACTATTACGGAAGAGCTGAAAGTAGAAGGTCAGCTTCGCTCTGAAGTGCAGATGAGTATTAAGCGTTTGCTTGATATTGCCTGCTACCGGGGTCTCCGCCATCGTAAAGGTCTGCCGGTTCGTGGCCAGCGTACAAAAACCAACAGCCGTACCAGGAAAGGTAAAAGAAAAACGGTTGCCGGTAAAAAGAAAGCGCCTAAGAAATAATTCTTCGCCCGAGCTCAGGACGACAATCACTGTTAATTTGAGCATGGCGAAATCGACTTACATAAAATTGAATCAGCGCCGGATCGCTTCGTAAGTCAGCAGGAGGGTTGATTCAGTCTTTCGGGAAACTGAAAGAAATTATTAAAAGTAAAGATTACCTCGGTACAAGAAATTATGGCAAAAGCACAACAACAGCAACAGGCTACCAGCGCAAAAGCGGCAGCCAAAAAAAGAGTGGTGAAAGTGGACGCATACGGTGATGCACACATTTCTGCTACATTCAACAACATTATCATCAGCCTTACCAACAAAACCGGCCAGATTATCTCCTGGAGCAGTGCAGGTAAAATGGGATTTAGAGGTTCTAAGAAGAACACACCTTATGCCGCACAGATGGCTGCCTCAGATGCTGCTAAAACTGCATTTGATGCTGGTTTAAAAAGAGTGGATGTATATGTAAAAGGACCAGGATCAGGTCGTGAAAGTGCAATCCGTTCTCTTTCCCAGAGCGGTATTGAAGTAGTGATGATCAAAGACGTAACTCCGTTGCCGCACAACGGATGCCGTCCTCCTAAGAAAAGAAGAGTTTAATGAAGATGTCAGAAGCTAGAAGTCGGAGGTTCGTTAAAAACTTCAAATGTAAACGACCTTTCAGACCTCATACTTCAGACATCGCAAATACATATTTTGAGCCAATTTGGTTTCATTTTAAGAAAGGGTGCCTGATTGATTTTTAACGCTTTTACTGATCAGCGCACCGTTACAAAAAAGCGTAAATGAATAAAAACTATGGCAAGGTACAATGGTCCAAAGACCAAGATTTCCCGCATTTTTGGAGAGCCTATTTTAGGCAATGGTAAATGGTTGGGTAAAAACAGTAACCCTCCCGGTCAGCATGGTGAAAAGCGTAAGCGTAAAACACTTGGTGAATACGCCTTACAGCTCCGCGAAAAGCAAAAAGCCAAGTACACTTATGGTGTATTGGAAAAGCAATTCCGTAAAACATTTGAGGAAGCAGCCCGCCGTAAAGGAGTAACGGGTGAAAACCTTATCAAATTACTGGAAGCCCGTTTGGACAACACAGTTTTCCGTATGGGTATTGCGCCAAGCCGTCCTGCTGCCCGCCAGTTGGTAAGCCACAAACACATTGAAGTAAATGGCGAAGTGGTGAATGTTCCTTCTTTTCAATTGACCCCGGGTGATGTTGTTACTATTAAGGATGGTAGCAAGGACAGAACGTCAATCACCAGTGTGGTTCGTGCAAAGAATCCGAAGTTCAGCTGGCTGGATTGGAATGAAACTGAATTCAAAGGCACTTTCATTACGTATCCTGAAAGGGAAAGTGTTCCTGAGAATATCAAAGAACAACTGATCGTCGAGTTGTATTCTAAGTAATGTGAATTTCACAATTAACAGAATACACTGCCGGTATACACAATCATTTAAAACCTAACAATTAAAATATGGCAATCCTTAATTTCCAAAAACCTGATAAGATCATTCTCCAAAAGGCTACGGATTTTGAAGCTCAGTTTGAGTTTCGTCCGCTGGAGCCTGGTTATGGTGTAACTATCGGTAATGCACTTCGTCGTGTATTATTGAACTCACTGGAAGGTTATGCTATCATTGGTGTGAAGATTGAAGGAGTGGAGCATGAATTTGCAACCATGAAAGGCATCAGCGAAGATGTGGTGGAAATTTTCCTGAACCTGAAACAGGTTCGCTTCAAAAAGATAGCTGATCATGAAGTGTCTAACGAAAAGATCATTTTATCAATAAAGAACAGAACAGAATTCACGGCCGGGATGATTGGTGAAGGTACTCAGACTTTCCAGGTCATGAACCCGGATCTGCTTATCTGTACTCTTGACTCATCTGCCAGGATGGATATTGAACTGACCATTGGTAAAGGCCGTGGTTATGTACCTGCAGAAGATAATAAACCTAAAGATGCACCTCTGGGATATATCCCGATTGATGCAATCTTCACTCCTATTAAGAATGTGAAGTACACTATCGAGAATACCCGTGTGGAGCAAAGAACAGACTTTGAAAAACTGATCATGGAAGTTTCTACAGATGGCACTATCCATCCTGAAGAAGCTGTGAAGCAGGCTTCAAGAATCCTGATTCAGCACCTGATGATCATCACTGATGAGAACATCACTTTCGATAATAAAGAAGAGAAGAAAGAAGACCTTGTGGATGAGCAAACTTTGCAACTGCGTAAAGTATTGAAAACTCCATTAGAAGATCTCGACCTTTCTGTTCGTGCCTTCAACTGCTTAAAAGCAGCCAAGATCAATTCTCTGAGTGAATTGGTTCAGTATGAGCAGGAAGACCTGATGAAATTCCGCAATTTCGGTCAGAAATCACTGGCTGAGATTGAACAAGTGCTGACTGAAAGAGGCCTGCATTTCGGAATGGATTTAGTGAAGTTAGGCATCGATCTGAGCGAATTCTAAATACTGGCGATTGACTGTAAAAGTCAATCGCTATTTTTTTAATAATGTAGGTTGTAATTCCTGACACGGTACAACCGAATAAAACTTAAACGTCATGCGTCACGGAGACAAAGTAAAAAACCTGGGCAGAAAGAAAGCACACAGAGATGCTTTATTAAGCAACCTGGCCTGCCAGCTGATCCAGTACAAAAGGATCGTTACCACTACTGCTAAAGCAAAAGCTTTACGGGTGTATGTAGAACCATTGATAACAAAAGGTAAGGAGAACACCACGCATCAGCGTCGTGTGGTATTCAGTTACCTGCAGGATAAAGAAGCAGTGAAAGAACTGTTCAGCAATGTAGCTGAAAAAGTAGCTGGCCGTCCCGGTGGATATACCCGTATTATCAAATTAGGTTTTCGCCCCGGCGATAATGCTGATACAGCGATGATTGAGCTGGTGGATTTCAATGAGATCTATGGTAAGGGTAAAGGCGAAGTAAAAGCAACAGCTAAGAAAACCCGCCGTTCTGGTGGTGCGAAGAAGAAAACAGAAGCAACTGACAAAGCGGAAGCTCCTGCAACAGAAGGGAAAGCTGCTGAATAATAGAGAAGCCAACATCTGTTCAATATGAATGCCTCCGGAATACCGGGGGCATTTTTTATGCAATATGGGCAAAGCAATCAGGGTATTCTTGCAGAAATAAAGTATTTTCATAATTCCTGCTTGCTATATCTTTTTGAAATTTTATAAACCAACAAAATGGATCATCAATCCGGCAGGGCTTTACAGCAGTTCAGGAACGAAGTGGGCATCCGCTTTCAGTTGTATAATAGTCTTTTTACCTCGCTTCCTTTTCATCGTATTGAAAAAACAGGAATACTGTTATCTCTCTTGTCAAATAATTGTGAAGAAGGGTATAAGAAGAAGCTTAGCCCCGTGGACATTATTGAGGATTTCTTTAATAAGCATACAACTTATACAAAAACTGATGAGAGAAATGATCTGTTGTTCCGTTTTGTTCAGTATATCGAGCGGCAAGTAGTTTTGTTTGATGCACTCGAGGATGCTGCATTTAAGAATGTGAATGACCTGAACGGAGTAGGTACATTAAAGCACCTGGAGTCGGAAGTGCTGCAGGGAAATAAAGAAGATGAACTGGCGGAGAAGCTGAAAGATTTTGCGGTCCGGCTGGTGCTGACTGCGCACCCTACCCAGTTTTACCCGGGATATGTCCTGGGTATCATTAATGACCTGGCAAAAGCATTGGCAGAAAATAATACTAACCTTATCAACACGTACCTGCAGCAGTTAGGTAAAACACCTTTTTTCAAAAAGAAAAAACCTACTCCTTTCGATGAAGCTGTAAGCCTGATATGGTACCTGGAAAATGTTTTCTATCCGGCAGCAGGAAGAATAATTTCATCATTAAAAAACCAGTTTCCTGATGCAATAAGTAAAAATAATCCTGTTATCCGCATGGGATTCTGGCCCGGTGGCGACAGGGATGGTAACCCTTTTGTAACCAGTGATATCACACTGCAGGTATCGAATGCATTGCGTGGAAGTATCGTAAAGTGTTATTATATGGATGTGAGAAAGCTCAGGAGAAGGTTGACATTTGAAGGCGTTGAAGTATTGCTGCAGGAACTTGAAAACAAATTGTACAACAATCTTTTTATTCCCGGGTATAAAACGAATCTTCAAAAGGATGAAATTCTCAACACACTCAATCAAATAAAGGAAGTAATCATTCATCAGCATAATGGATTATTCCTGCATATGGTGAATAACCTGATCAATAAGATAGAAGTATTTGGGTTGCATTTTGCATCATTGGATATCAGACAGGACAGTTCTGTACATGGCATGGTGTTACAGGATATTGCCAGTGATCAGCAGTTACTGCCTGCAGGTTATACAGGTCTTACGGAGCATGAAAAGATAGAAATATTATCGTCCGTCACAGGGATAGCAAATCCAGATACCTTATCCGACACGCTGTCGCAGGATACACTGAAAACTATCAGGACAGTAAAAGAAATTCAGCAATACAATGGCACGGATGGCTGCTGTCGCTATATAATCAGCCAGTGTAACAGTGCATTGAATGCGATGGAAGTATATGGACTTTTTCTATTAGCTGGTTGGAAGAAGGAGGAGTTAAACATTGATATTGTCCCGTTGTTTGAGACAATTGACGATCTGCAGGAGGCGGCTAAAGTGATGCGCACTTTGTATGCACACCCTGTTTACAGCGAACATTTAAAGCGACGGAGCAATCAGCAGACCATTATGCTTGGTTTTTCTGATGGTACCAAGGATGGCGGATATCTGATGGCTAACTGGAGTATTTACAAAGCAAAAGAGGAACTGACAAGAATATCCAGGGAGCATGGTGTGAATGTGATATTTTTTGATGGCAGGGGTGGCCCTCCTTCAAGGGGTGGGGGTAAAACACATAAGTTTTACGCTTCTATGGGGCATAATATCTCGAATAAAGAAATTCAATTGACAATACAGGGGCAAACTGTCAGCTCGAATTTTGGAACAGTGGATGCGGCCCAGTTCAATATTGAGCAGTTATTGAATGCAGGTATTTCTAATGATCTTTTCTCAAACCGGGATATAACGTTGAGTGAAAATGAGGAAAATCTTTTACAGGAACTGGCAGAAGAAGGATATAATGCGTACAGGTTATTGAAAGAACATCCATATCTCGCTGATTATTTATTGCAGGTAAGCCCACTGCGGTTTTATAGCGAAACAAATATTGGCAGTCGTCCTGCAAAGAGGGGGGCCGCATCTGGTTTATCATTGAAAGATCTGAGGGCTATCCCTTTTGCCGGATCCTGGAGCCAGTTGAAGCAAAATGTTACCGGGTATTATGGAGTGGGCTCAGCTTTACAGCAAATGGAGAAGCAGGGGAAATTATTACAGTTACAGAAACTGTATCATCAGTCATTGTTCTTCCGCACATTACTCGATAACTGCGAGATGGCCATGATGAAATCCTTTTTTCCACTCACTGCTTTCCTGGCAAAACACAAGCAGTTCGGAGAGTTATGGCAAATGATCTATGATGAATATGAGTTGACCAGGCAATATTTGTTCAAAATTACTGGTCATAACGAACTGATGGCTGATTATCCTGTGGAGCAATTATCTATCCAGATGAGGGAAAGAATAGTGTTGCCACTGGTAACGATACAGCAGTATGCATTAACTAAAATAAGGGAACTGGATGAACAGTTAGCACCGGCACATACAAAAGAGACCTATGAAAAGCTGGCCATGCGCTGTTCGTTTGGGATTATTAATGCCGGAAGAAATTCGGCATAGAGGATAAATTTCAAACAACTATTTTTGCTCCTCAAATAGTAACTATGAGTAACGTGAAAGTTGGCCTGGTGCAAATGAGTTGTACCAGTAAAAAAGAAGAGAACCTCGCCAGGGCAATTGAAGGGGTCAGGAAAGCCGCTGCTGGTGGGGCACAGATCGTTTGCCTGCAGGAACTCTTCACCTCATTGTACTTCTGTGATGTGGAAGATTATGAGAACTTCAAACTGGCAGAGCCTGTTCCCGGTCCTTCAACAGAAGTGCTTCAGAAAGTAGCAGGTGAGTTGGGGGTAGTTATCATTGCTTCTTTATTTGAGAAAAGAGCACAGGGATTATATCATAATACTACGGCAGTGATAGATGCTGATGGAAGTTATTTAGGTAAGTACCGCAAGATGCATATCCCGGATGATCCGGCTTACTATGAGAAATTTTATTTTACTCCGGGTGATTTGGGATATAAAATATGGAAAACAAAATTCGCCACAATTGGTGTATTGATCTGCTGGGACCAATGGTATCCGGAAGCAGCAAGGATCACTGCATTGATGGGGGCTGAAATATTATTCTATCCAACAGCTATAGGTTGGGCCACAGCGCAGGATGAAGCAACCAACACGGAACAATATGGAGCATGGCAAACGATTCAAAGAAGTCACGCAGTTGCCAATGGTGTTCATGTGGTGAGTGTGAATCGTGTGGGGCTTGAACAGAATGGTGCGATGAAATTCTGGGGTGGTTCTTTTGTTTCTAATCCCTTCGGAACTATTTTATACAAAGCATCACATGAAGAGGAAGAAATAAAAGTGCTTGAGCTGGACCTGTCCAAAACTGATCAATACAGGACTCACTGGCCATTTATGAGAGACAGGAGAATTGATTCTTACCAACCAATTACCAAAAGATTTATTGACGAAGATTAATGACAGTACAACCAACTCCCAGGGACCTGGGATACCATTTCCCTGCTGAATTCGCTCCACATGTTGCTACCTGGCTCAGCTGGCCACATAAGGAAGCCTCATGGCCGGGAAAGATCCATACCATATACCCATCTTACACAAAGTTCATTAAAGAATTGACAAAGGGGGAACTTGTCCGGATTAACGTAGCTGATGAGGCCATGAGGTCATTTGCGATTGGACATTTACAGAAGGAAGAAGTTGATTTAACTAAGATTGAATTTTTCTTTCACCCGACCAATGATGCCTGGTGCAGGGATCATGGACCTGCATTTTTAATTAATCCTGCTGCAGAAATTAAAAAAGTAATTGTTGACTGGGGTTATAATGCATGGGGCAATAAGTATCCGCCTTTTGATTTAGATGATGTGGTACCTACATTGATTGGTAAGCATTTTAAAATCCCGGTTTTCCATCCGGGTATTGTAATGGAAGGTGGATCAGTAGAGTTTAATGGAAAGGGAACTGTAATGACTTCAACGGCCTGTTTGCTGAATCCCAATCGCAATCCACATTTGATTCAGCAGGAAATTGAAGAATATCTCTGTAATTATTACGGAATGGAGCAGGTACTTTGGGTAGATGAAGGAATTGTAGGTGATGATACGGATGGCCATATTGATGATACAGTTCGATTTGTCAATGATGACACAGTCATAACGGTTATTGAAGAAGATAAAAATGACGAGAACTATGCGTTGCTTCAACATAATCTCAGGCAATTAAAAGAAATGCGTTTGATCAACGGCAAGCAGCTCAATATTGTGGAATTGCCCATGCCGGAGGAGCTGATATATGAAGATCAGCGGCTACCTTGTTCTTATGCCAATTTTTATATTGCCAACAAGTCTGTTATAGTGCCGACATTCCGTTCTGAAAGAGATGAGAAAGCCCTTCGCATAATTCAGGATTGCTTTCCATCAAGAGAAGTGGTGGGAATAGATTCTGCTGATATTATCTGGGGACTGGGTAGTTTCCATTGCCTCAGCCAGCAGGAGCCATTGGTATAAAAAAGGCCCTCTGTAGAAACAGAAGGCCGCTAACGATTGCTTGCCACTTAGAGTCTTTATAGTATTTTATCAGAACGAATAGATAGCAGCAATTAAGAAGCTTGCTGCTGATTTAGTAAACGCTCCATCTTTATTAATAAATAATACATTCTTGTTAGCATTATCCAGTCTGAACTCTGGAATGAAAATAAAACCACCTGTTTTAAAATTGGCAGAAAGAGTGGTTGCAAAAATATTTCCTCCTTCCGAGGAAGAACTGAATGCCTTAAACTGGTTCTTATCACTGAATAATTCACCACGGAGAGTTAATCCAAACCATGCCTGCGGATCATAATTCAGGTATAACGCAGAACCCCACCAGGCTTTGCTTTCAAGGTTTTTGCTGCCGTCCCATGCTTGGGTGGAGTTCACTGTACCATTAAATCCAATATTGAACTTGTCGCTGAATTTGGCAGTAACAACTGCATCAAATTGATTGGTTTTGGATGTATCAGGATTTTGACCACCAACATAGTTCAGGTAAAATTTCAACATGTCTGTTGGGGCAAAACTATATTGAGCCAGTATGAACTTCTTATTGATCTGGCCATCAGGTGGTATTCTGTAATCTGTTGCATTAGCTACACCCAGCATCACGCCATGTTTGCCCTTTGTTACTTCTGCTTTCAAACCAGTGTGTGAGAAAGGGCCGTTGGTGAACATATAACTCATGCTGTAGTTCCTGTTTAGCTGCGGGTCCAGTAATTCATACCCCACATGTGTTCCCCAGGTACCCAACGTTAATTTTATCCAATCGGCGGGAGAATAAGAAACATATGCTTGTTTAACTGCCTGTGTAACCCCGTCATCTGTATAGGCAAAATCCCTTGCCCTTGGGCCAAAACCCAGGTCGGCAACAGCACTCACTTTTTTTCCTTTATGTTCAAACTTTACACTGGCCATCCCCAGTGCAAATGAATTGTGCAGGGGAGTGAAGCTGGTATAATTATTTGTTTTTACATCTGCCAGATCATTCCGGTAATAGGCATCCACCGAACCGGTGATCGTTAAGACGGGTTCTTTTTTATCTTCTGCGGGTGCAGCAGCAGAAGAATCTATTGAAACAGAAGCTGTCTGGGCTATTGAGAGGGTATATGACAGCAAACTGAAGGCTGCCACAAAAAGTTTTTGTAACATTGTAATACATTTTAGATGTTAAGAAAAGGGCACAGCAGGAATAAGCTTTTGCGAGAAGTTTATCCCACTTAATGCAGTGCCTTTTTCGATTTTATTTACTTAGTGCTCTACTGGTTTTTCTTCTATAGTACCATTGTTGTGAACCAATAATGTTCCCTGGAGGTATTTTTCATCATGCTGGGTGGCATCAAGCCCTTCTTCTTCTTCACTTTCACTAACTCTCATCGGAATAACGAAGTTGATGAACTTGAATATACCATATGAAACAGTAAAGCTATAGGCAACTACGATGGCCATCGCCTTTAACTGGGTAAAGAAGAAGCCAGGACTCCCATAGAACAAACCATTAGGTCCGTCTTTAATCCCATGTACAGCAGTACTGGCAAATACCCCTGTGAGTAGCATACCTACCATACCACCTAATCCGTGGCAAGGGAATACATCAAGTGTATCATCCAGCTTGGATTTCTGCTTAATACTTACTGCAATATTAGAAACCAGTGCACCAACCAGGCCAATGATGATACTTTGAGGTATGCCCACATAACCCGCTGCTGGTGTGATAGCGACCAGTCCAACTACGGCACCAATACAGAAACCAAGTACAGATGGTTTTTTGCCTTTAATGATATCAAAGAACATCCATGCGAGACCTGCAGAAGAAGCAGCGGTAGTAGTAGTACCGAATGCATTTACTGCCAGAGGTGTGGCACCAACTGCTGAACCAGCATTGAATCCGAACCAGCCAAACCAAAGCAAGCCTGTTCCGATTAATACATAAGGAACATTCGCAGGTGGGATCTCTTTATTTTCAATGTGTGACTTTCTTCTCTTCAATACCATGGCTCCGGCAAGAGCAGCACAACCTGCAGTGATATGTACAACTGTACCGCCTGCAAAGTCCCAGGCGCCCATTTTTGCAAGGAAGCCTTCCGGATGCCAGCTCCAATGTGCAACTGGTGCATATACCAGCAAGGCAAATAGTACAATAAAGAGAACATAAGAAGTGAAGCGGATACGTTCTGCAACGGCACCTACTACCAGTCCGGGTGTTATGATAGCGAACATCAACTGGAAGAGGGAGAATAGTGATAAAGGAATGGTGTTGGCTAATGGCCATGCAGCCCCCGATTTCACACCATCATAAAAGGCATAAGTCGAAGGATTGCCAATAAGACCGTTGACGGATTCTCCAAAAGCAAGACTGAACCCGCAAATCACCCATAACACACCAACAATACCGGCAGCAACTACGCTTTTGATCATTGTTGATATAACATTTTTACGGTTCACCATCCCACCATAAAAAAAGGCGAGGCCGGGTGTCATCAAAAATACCAGTGCTGTAGATACCAGTACCCAGGCAATATCCGAAGAACTATACTGGGGGTCAGCCTCTCCCGGAACATAATCGGCTGAAGGTTTAACAAACATGGCAATGATAGCTACCGCAACCAACAGTACAAATGGCAAGATCTGTTTTGCTTTTCTTTTACTCATGAGCTAGGTTTTTAGTTAAACATTAAATAAATATATAATTCAAAATATTATGCATAAAAATATTAAAACATGACGTTAACATGTGTTAGTTTATCATATTATTTCAATTTTTTATTGAAATAGTTGATAATTTGTTCAAAATATTAAATATTAATATTTTTTAATACTTAATATTTGAAGATTTCCGGGACTTAACTAGCTTGGAATTGAAGGATAGTGTCTTTGGATTCTAACATGCTGGGAGCATTATTATTTAAAAACTCATCTACTTTGCGGGCAGATTCCCGCCCTTCGCTGATGGCCCACACTACCAGGCTTTGGCCTCTGCGCATATCGCCGGCTGCGAAAATCTTAGAGATATTAGTACGATAGTCCTTTTCAGATGCATTTACATTTCCCCTTTCGTCAAGACCTATACCAAGGTCACTGATAAATCCGATATGTTGCGGATGTACAAAACCCATGGCCAGTAAAGCCAGTTCACATGGAATCTCTCTTTCGCTACCGGTCACTTCAACAAATTGAGCTGGTCGGCCATCCACAATTTTCCATTCGAGGTCTACGATTTTCAGTGCTTTCAGATTACCATTTTCATCACCAATAAATTCTTTGGTGGCAACAGCCCATTGCCGGTTGGCTCCTTCTTCATGTGAAGTGGTAGTCTTCAGCAGCATCGGGTATGAAGGCCATGGCATATAATCATTTCTTTCTTCAGGAGGTTTAGGCAGTAATTCGAATTGTGTTACTGATTTAGCTCCGTGACGATTGGATGTGCCCACACAGTCACTGCCAGTATCGCCACCACCTATCACCACTACATTTTTTCCTGTAGCTTTAAGTTCTTCACTTAAAATATTACTTTCTATTGCTGCGTTGGCAACGGGATCCTTTCCGGCTACTCTTTTATTATTCTGTTTTAAAAAATCCATGGCGAAATGAACGCCTTTGAATTCTCTCCCGGGAATAAACAGATTTCTTGGCGTAGTGCTGCCACCTGCAAGTACGATGGCATTGAACTCCCTCAGTATATCATTGATACTGACATTCACTCCTACATTGGCCAGGCATTTAAAAATAATGCCTTCTTCTTCCATCAGTTTTATTCTTCTGTCGATCACCCATTTCTCTAATTTAAAATCAGGAATGCCATAACGTAATAGCCCTCCCGGCGCATCATCTCTTTCAAACACAGTAACTGTATGCCCGGCATAATTTAACTGCGCAGCTGCGGCAAGACCTGCAGGGCCGGAACCAATCACTGCTACTTTCTTGCCTGAACGAAGGTTAGGCTTCCGGGGCTTTACAAACCCTTTATCAAAAGCTATCTCAATTATATGTTTCTCTATTTCCTCAATCGTAATAGCTGGTTGATTAATTCCCAGTACACAAGCTGTCTCACAAGGCGCCGGACAGATACGTCCGGTGAATTCAGGAAAGTTATTGGTTGATGAAAGAATATCATATGCCTCTTTCCAGTCTTTTTTATATACTGCATCATTGAATTCAGGAATCACATTTCCTAAAGGGCAGCCATGATGACAAAAAGGGACGCCGCAGTTCATACAACGGGCCGCCTGCTGATTTAATTTTTCTTCAGTATAGCGGTATACAAATTCATTGTAGTGCTGTAATCTTTCCTGCACCGGTTGTTTACCGGGAAGTTCTCTGCCAAATTCCTTAAATCCTGTTGGTTTGCCCATGTATCGTTCGATTAATATGCTGTGAGTTGAAATGATTTGCTTTAGGCGTTTTGTCTTACGCCTTCCGATTTCTGTTGTAATACTTTCTTATAATCTCTGGGGAACACTTTTACAAAATGCTGCAACTGGTTATCCAGGTCTTCCAGGATGAATTTTGCAACGGTGCTTCCGGTGTATTCAAAATGTTTCCGGATCATGGAGAACAGCTCATTCTTATCATTCAGATCACAAGTGTCAAGGTCCACCATTTCTTTGTTACAATTGTCAGCAAATTTTCCTTTTACATCATATATATAAGCGATACCACCGCTCATACCTGCCGCAAAATTTCTTCCCGTATCACCCAATATTACTACGCAGCCACCAGTCATATATTCACAACCATGGTCACCGACTGATTCAACCACCACCAGGGCGCCGGAGTTTCTTACGCCAAACCGTTCGCCTGCTTTACCTCTTATATAAGCTTCTCCGGAAGTGGCCCCGTAAAAAGCTACATTACCTATGATACTGTTGTCTTCCGGTTTGTATGTAGCAGATTTTGGAGGATAGATGATCAGCCGGGCTCCGCTTAATCCCTTTCCAAAATAATCATTGGCATCACCTTCCAGTTCCAGTGTGATCCCCTTTGTATTGAAAGCACCAAAACTTTGTCCTGCAGTTCCGGTGAAGTTGAAGTGAATAGTATTGTCTGGTAAACCTTCCGCCCGGTGTTTTTTTGTTATTTCATTGGAAAGTATAGTACCAACAGTTCGGTCTGTATTTTTGATCAGGAATGATGCCTGTACTTTTTCTTTTGCAACAATAGCCGGCACTGCAGCCTCCCACAGTTTCCAGTCAAGGCTTTCACTTAAACCATGATTCTGCTCCTCACTGCAATGCAGGGTGGTGTACATCGAATTTGGTTCTTTGTACAGGATCGCAGACAAATCAAGGTTTTTATATTTCCAGTGGTCAATATTTTCTCTCATTTCAAGATTGTCTACCTGCCCGATCATTTCATTCACTGTTCTGAAACCAAGCTCTGCCATTATTTCCCTGAGTTCCTGGGTAATCATTTTAAAAAAATTCACTACATGGTCAGGGTCACCCTTGAACCTGTTTCTAAGTTCAGGATCCTGTGTAGCTACACCTACGGGACAGGTATTCATATGACACTTACGCATCATGATACAACCTTCCACAACCAATGCTGCAGTAGCGATGCCCCATTCTTCAGCACCAAGTAATGCTGCAACTGCTATGTCTCTTCCGGTTTTCAGTTGCCCATCGGCCTGTACCACCACACGGCTTCTTAGTTTATTCTTTACCAATGTCTGGTGTGTTTCTGCCAGACCTAATTCCCAGGGGAGTCCCGCATGCTTGATGGAACTAACCGGTGATGCACCAGTGCCACCATCGTGGCCAGCGATCAGCACTACATCAGCTTTTGCTTTGGTAACACCGGCAGCAATTGTTCCTACGCCAGCTTTACTTACCAGTTTCACACTTATTCTTGCTTTACGATTTGCATTTTTCAGATCGTAGATCAATTGTGCAAGATCCTCTATGGAATAAATATCATGATGGGGTGGGGGAGAGATGAGGCCGACACCTGGTGTGGCATGACGGACCTTGCCGATCCATTCATCTACTTTATGTCCGGGTAATTGACCACCTTCTCCGGGTTTAGCACCCTGTGCCATTTTTATTTGCAATTCATCTGCTTCTGTTAAGTATAAACTGGTTACACCAAATCTTGCACTTGCTACCTGTTTGATAGCGCTGCGCATTGAATCGCCATTTGGTAATAGCTCATACCTTCTTTCATCTTCTCCACCTTCTCCGGTATTACTTTTTGCACCAAGCCGGTTCATAGCAATTGACAGTGTAGTATGGGCTTCCCATGAGATTGAACCAAAACTCATGGCACCGGTAGCAAAACGTTTATAAATAGATGAAGCAGGCTCTACTTCATCAATACTCACAGAAGGACGGTTCTTTCTGAATTGAAAAAGACTGCGCAGGGTACAGGCTTTTTCTCCCTGTTCATTTACCAGCTTCGAATATTTTTTGAATGTATTGGAGTCATTCATTTTTGTTGCATGCTGCAACAGGTGAATGGTTTGAGGATTGAATAAATGAAACTCCCCTTTTCTTTTCCATTGGTAAATACCACCAACCGGTAACCTGTCAACAGGAATATCTTTTTTACTGAAGGCAAAGAAATGTTTTGCCAGTACTTCACGGGCAATTTCATCTAACCCCATTCCTTCAATTCTTGATGTGGCACCGGTGAAATATTTATTGACCACATCTTTATTCAGTCCAAGTATTTCAAATATCTGTGCACCCTGGTAAGATTGCAGGGTGGAAATCCCCATTTTAGAAAATATTTTTAATAAACCGTCATTCACTGCTTTTACATAATTCTTCTTTAATTCATCTTCATGCAGTATTGTTTGCAGTTTACCTGATTCTTTCAGATCTCTGATAGAAGAAAGAGCCAGGTAAGGATTGATAGCCGTAGCGCCAAAGCCAACAAGGCACGCAAAATGATGGACTTCCCATACATCACCGGCTTCCACAATTACACCGACCTGCCCCCGCATTCCTTTCCGGATAAGATGGTGATGGATAGCAGCAGTAGCCAATAGTGAGGGTATCGGCGCATGGTTTGAATCTATGGCCCTGTCCTGTAATATCAACACCTTAAAACCATCTTCTACTGCATGAACTGCATATTCACAAATTCTGTCCAGGCCTTTTTGTAAGGAACCTGGTTTGCCGTCTGCTTTAAAATAGCATTGAATTGTTTTTGACTGAAATAGTCCTGTATCAATACTCCTGATCTTTTCGAGCTCATAGTTGCTAAGTACCGGGTGTTTCAGTGCCACACTATGACAAGTCAATGGATCTTCGAGTAAAAGATTACCATTATTACCTGCAAAAGTTGCTAATGACATTACCAGCCTTTCACGAATAGGATCAATTGGAGGATTGGTTACCTGCGCAAATAATTGTTTGAAATAACTGCTCAGGTGTTGTGGCTGATCACTTAAAATAGCCAGGGGCACATCAGTTCCCATTGAACCAATCGGTTCTTTTCCTTCGAGTGCCATGGGGGCAATGATGGTATCCAGGTCTTCAGTAGAATAGCCAAATGCTTTCTGGTATTTGAAAACCTGGTCATGTTCCAGGTGTGTAAACATAATTCTTGGTTCTGGTAATTCTTCCAGCCTGATCTTATATTTATTCAACCATTCCCCATAAGGTTTTTGCGAACAGATTTGTTTTTTTAATTCAGTATCACTGATGATTTTTCCCTTCTCCATATCCACCACAAACATCTTACCCGGCTGCAATCTTCCTTTTTCAATAATACTGGCGGGGTCCACAGGCAGTACGCCTGTTTCTGATGCCATGATCACACGGTCATCATTGGTAACACAATATCTTGATGGACGCAGTCCGTTTCTGTCTAATGTGGCACCAATTATCTTTCCATCTGTAAAGGAGATGGAAGCCGGTCCATCCCATGGTTCCATGAAGGAAGAGTGGAATTCATAGAATGCTTTCTTCACCGGATCCATTTCTTCATGCCCGTCCCATGCTTCGGGAATGAGCATCATCATCACATGCGGCAATGAACGACCGGTTAGTGTAAGCAATTCAATGATATTGTCAAGACAGGCAGAATCGCTTTGTCCTTCTGTAACAATCGGCAACAACATTTCCATTTCTTCTTTGGAAAAATAAGGTGTGGTAAAACCTTTTTCACTTGTCTTCAGCCAGTTCAGGTTTCCCTGCAGCGTATTGATCTCTCCATTGTGTGCAATAAAGCGAAATGGTTGTGCCAGTTTCCAGGAAGGAAATGTATTGGTGGCAAACCTTGAATGCACTAATCCAAATGCGCTGACCACCCGTTTATTACTCAGGTCAGGGAAATATTGTCTTACCTGGTGACTGGTGAGCTGACCTTTGTATACAATAGTCTTGTAAGAAAGGGAAGCAATATAAAAACCGATCTCATCCTTTCTTACTGTACTGTTGATAAGGTGAGAAGCATAGTTACGCAGTATAAATAATTTTCTTTCGAAGTCGTCAGGATTAGCAATATGATCCGGGCAGGCAACAAATACCTGTTCAATCTCCGGCTCAACACTCAGTGCTGTTGGTCCGATGCCATCAGTATTCACAGGGACTTTCCGGTATGCTAAAATTTCTAACCCCAATTTTTCTGCAGTGCGATTCAATATATCACGGCATTCTTCTCTTAAGCGGATTTCTTTAGGAAAGAAGACCATGCCAGCGGCATATTTGCCAAAAGAGGGGAGATGTACACCCAGCCTCAGGCATTCATCAAAGAAAAATTCATGTGGTAGCTGGATCATAATGCCGGCTCCATCGCCGGTATTATTTTCACAACCACAGGCACCCCGGTGCTCCATGTTTTCTAATACTGTTAAAGCATCGGAAATATGCTGGTGAGATTTATGCCCTTTGATATTGGCCACGAAGCCAATACCGCATGCATCATGTTCGAAAGATGGATCATATAATCCCTTGTTGCCTGCCATGTGGTGCAATGTTAATTTTAATGAATACAGTTAGTACTATATTTCAACAGCAAGCAATACGTCTGAAATTACAAAAAAGCTCTCAGCAGGAAACAGGATTATAAGTGTACTTATCCACAATTTGATATGGATTAAGTATTTAAATAAGATATCCGAACAACTGGTCGTTTTTATTTATTTCTGAGAAACCAATATTGGAATCTTTCATTTTCTTTAAAAGTAAATCATAATCGGATCGGCTTTGTAATTCTACGCCCACTAAAGCTGGACCATTTTCTTTGTTTGTCTTTTGCATATACTCAAACCGGGTGATATCATCTGTTGGTCCAAGTACATTATTGACAAACTCTCTCAAAGCGCCGGGACGTTGTGCAAAACTGATGAGGAAATAATGTTTTAATCCTTCGTATTGCAGGCTTCTTTCTTTTATCTCCTGCATTCTGTCTATGTCATTATTGCTGCCGCTCACAATACATACTACATTTTTCCCTTTTATTTCATCTACATAATCATCCAGGGCAGCAATTGATAGAGCTCCTGCCGGCTCTACCACGATGGCGTCTTCATTATATAATTTCAAAATACTGGAACATACTTTCCCTTCTGCTACCAGGTGCATGTCATCCAATACCTCTTTGCAAATAGAAAAAGTAAGATCACCCACTCTTTTCACGGCAGCACCATCAACAAATCGTTCGATGCTGTCTAATGTAACAGGGTGACCTGCTTTCAGTGCTTCAAACATGGAAGGGGCTCCTTCAGGCTCCAAACCAATGATCTTTGTTTTGGGTGAATAGGTTTTAAAGTAAGAACCTACACCGGCACTTAAGCCGCCGCCACCAACAGGAATAAACAAATAATCAATGCCCCCGGTTCCTCCAGAAGCAGGAGGAAAATCTTCCAGTATTTCAATTCCAACCGTTCCTTGTCCTTCGATGATCCGGTAATCATCAAAAGGCGGAATAAATGTCAGCCCGTTTTCTTCTGTATATTGTTTGGCATTTACAGCGCAATCATCAAACGTATCACCAACGAGTTTTATCTCGATATAATTCTCGCCAAACATTTTTGTTTGATTCACCTTCTGTTTGGGAGTGATGATAGGCATGAACACCACACCTTTTACGTTCAATTTTTTGCAACTGTAGGCAAAGCCCTGGGCATGATTCCCGGCGCTGGCACAAACAACTCCCTTATGCAATTGTTCAGCCGTTAGAGAACTCATCATATTATAAGCTCCTCTCAATTTGTAGGACCGAACTACCTGCAGATCTTCTCTTTTCAGGAAAACATTACAGCGGTATTTTTTCGACAAACTATGGTTATAAGTTAGCGGAGTTCTGTTTACCACTTTTTTCAGTCGAAAATGTGCTGACACAAAATCGGGCTGCACTTTATTATCTATTGTTTGGGCCATATGTTGTAATTATCCTACGGACTCAGGTTTTTGTGCCAGTTTACTGAATACCTCTTTAGTTGATGATGCCGTAGCGGCAATTTTTTCTGCTTTAGGCTGATTCTCTGGTCGCAAGCTTCTTACAGTTTTGCCTGCCTGCCACAACTCACTTTCACGAAGCTCCTTCAGCTCTTCTTCCAGTTTTTCCCTGTAATCGGCTTTGCTGTTACTGTCAATAGAACGTTGTGATTCTTTGCCGGAAGCAACACTGTCATACAATTCATTGAATACAGGAGCCGTTGCATCACGGAATTTTTTCCACCAGTCCAATGCACCACGTTGCGCAGTAGTTGAACAGTTAGCATACATCCAGTCCATACCGTTTTCTGCTACCAATGGCATCAGCGATTGTGTGAGTTCTTCAACTGTTTCATTAAATGCTTCACTCGGTGAATGACCTCTTTCACGCAACACTTGATATTGTGCAGCGAAAATTCCCTGTATGGCACCCATCAATGTTCCTCTTTCGCCAGTCAGGTCACTGTATACTTCTTTTTTGAAATCAGTTTCAAATAAATAACCACTTCCTACAGCAATACCCAATGCAATAACACGGTCAAATGCTTTACCGGTGGCATCCTGGAAGATGGCGTAAGAGCTGTTCAGGCCACGGCCTTGTAAGAACATTCTTCTCAACGAAGTGCCCGAACCTTTTGGTGCCACTAAGAAAACATCGACGTCTTTCGGGGGAACAATTCCTGTTTGCTGATTAAAAGTGATACCAAAGCCATGTGAGAAGTACAGGGCTTTGCCGGGGGTTAAATGCTTCTGGACGGTTGGCCACAGGGCAATCTGTGCCGCATCACTCAGCAGGTAGCAAATGATAGTACCTCTTTGCAATGCTTCTTCAATTTCAAATAATGTTTCACCGGGAACAAATCCATCACGGATAGCTTTATCCCATGTTTTGGAATCTTTACGCTGACCAACGATCACATTGATGCCGTTATCTTTTTGGTTCAATGCCTGACCCGGTCCCTGCACTCCATAGCCGATCACAGCTACTGTTTCATTTTTTAATACCTGTTGAGCTTTGCCCAGAGGGAATTCTTCCCTGGTTACAACGTTTTCTTCAACGCCGCCGAAATTTAGTTTTGCCATGATTATCTGTTTTGGATTGTTATTAACTAATTATTGATTTTTTTACATACTGAATACTTCCTGGTTCTTGTCGAGAAACTCATTTTCTATTGCCTCTTCCCCGGGCTCTTTTTGTTCAAACTCTTTCAGCCTTTCATGGAAGCCGCTACTGCCTTTTATAATAGCCACCCTCGCACTTCTTACAAATTCTATCAGGCCGTATGGCTCCAGTACTTTTATTAATGCTTCTGTTTCTTCCCGGTGGCCCGCAACAGCAAATACTGTATAATCTTTTCTTATCACAACCGTGTGAGCACCGTTTTCCCTTAATAGTCTTTCAACTTTCACTTCTGTAGCGATTACATCTGTAGGTACTTTGTACAAAGCCAGTTCCTGCCAAACAATTTCATTTTCTGTATTATAATATGCCTTAAGTACTTCCACCTGCTTCTCAATCTGGCGGCATAGTTTTCGTACAACGTCCTCATATTCGCTGATTACAATTGTAAAACGATGTACACTGTCTACTTCAGTTGGGGAGGTATTGAGGCTTTCGATATTGATCTTTCGCCTCGAAAAAATAATAGCGATACGATTCAGCAAACCAACCTGGTTCTCTGTGTATACGGTTATGGTATATTCCTGTTTATTCATGATTGTCTTATTAGTATAATTATATTTCTTCTTTGCTAAGCACACATTCGGCAACTCCCCGTCCCTGTGGTACCATGGGAAATACATTATTTTCTTTTCCTACCATTATTTCTAATAAATAACTACCATCATGTCTAAGCATTTCTTCTACTGAGCTTTTCAGAAATTCTCTTTTTGAAATGCTTTTCCCGGGAATGCCAAACCCTTTGGCCACCTGCACAAAATCAGGACTGGTAATATCCACGAATGAATATCTTTTTTCATGAAAAAGTTGCTGCCACTGGCGCACCATGCCTAAGAATTGGTTGTTGAGAATAATGATCTTGACTTTTGGTTTAAACTGCATGATGGTCCCCAGTTCCTGTAAGGTCATTTGAAAACCACCATCACCAATGATTGCTACTGTTGTTCTGGAAGGATCTCCATAGGCTGCGCCGATAGCAGCGGGCAATGCATACCCCATGGTGCCTAATCCGCCTGATGTAATATTGCTTTTTGATTGGTTGAATTTTGCATACCGGCAAGCCACCATCTGGTGTTGTCCCACATCAGTTACAATTACTGCATTTCCATTGGTTAATTCATTGAGTGTTTTGATCACTTCCCCCATGGTCAGTACCTCACTGGTTGGGTTCAACTCATCATGAATTACTTTCTCTTCTTCTTTTTGCTGGTAGTCTTTGAATTTTTGCAGCCATTGGGGATAGACTTTTTGCGCTACTAATTTTGTCAGCAGAGGTAATGTTTCTTTACAATCGCCCCAAACCGGTACATCTGCTTTTACGTTTTTATCAATTTCGGCCGGGTCAATATCAAGGTGAATGACTTTTGCCTGCCTGGCATATTTATCCAAACGACCTGTCACCCGGTCATCGAAACGCATGCCCACGGCTATCAGTACATCACATTCATTTGTCAAAACATTTGGGCCATAATTGCCATGCATACCAAGCATACCCACACCTAACGGGTGATCCGTAGGAATAGCACTCATACCCATGATGGTCCATGCGGCTGGTATACCTGCTTTCTCAATAAACTGTTTGAATTCCTTTTCTGCCTTGCCCAGTATTACTCCCTGTCCAAAGATGACGAAGGGTCTTTCTGCGTTGTTTATTAATAAAGCAGCTTCTTCGATATATTTTTTCCTTACTATTGGTTTGGGACGATAGCTTCTTATATGCTCACATTTAGTATACCCCTCGTAATTGAATAATTGTAATTGTGCATTCTTGGTAATATCGATCAGCACAGGTCCCGGTCTTCCGCTACCGGCGATATAAAATGCTTTAGCCAGTACATGTGGTATTTCATTGGCATCTGTCACCTGGTAATTCCATTTGGTAACCGGTGTAGTGATATTGATAACATCTGTTTCCTGGAAGGCATCAGTGCCTAATAAATGGGCAAATACCTGCCCTGTGATACAAACAACAGGAGTGGAGTCTATCATTGCATCAGCCAAACCGGTAACAAGATTAGTTGCCCCCGGACCACTTGTGGCAAATACCACACCTGATCTGCCACTTACTCTAGCAAAGCCCTGTGCTGCATGAATAGCACCTTGTTCGTGACGAACCAGTATATGCTTGAGTTTTTCTTTATAATCGTACAATGCATCATAGATTGGCATGATGGCACCACCGGGATAGCCAAAGACTGTATCCACACCTTCTGCTAAAAAAGCCTCCAGCACTGCCACTGAACCCGATATGGGGGTTGTCTTTTTAGATTCCTGTTTCACTTTTGCGATTTCCAGTGTTTCCATAAATAATTATTTTAAGCTTCATCTGTTACACAGCCTTCATCAGCCGGCTTTACAGTTCTTGCATATTTAAATAGTATTCCTTTTGTTGCTTTCAATGCAGGTTGTTTCCAGTTCTTTCTTCTGTCGGCAATAATTTTTTCGTCCACTTTCAGATTGATCGTATTTTTCACTGCATCAATTTCAATGATATCGTTATCTTCTACCAACGCAATCAACCCGCCATCGAATGCTTCAGGAGTGATATGCCCTACGACAAAGCCATGTGTGCCGCCACTAAAGCGACCATCTGTTATCAGCGCAACGGATTTTCCTAGCCCTGCTCCAATTATAGCACCTGTTGGTTTCAGCATTTCGGGCATACCCGGCGCACCTTTGGGGCCGATATAACGGATCACCACCACATCTCCTGCATGAACCTTACCGGATTGAATGCCTGCTATCAGGTCTTTTTCTCCATCAAAGACTCTTGCGGTTCCTTCAAAACGTTCCCCTTCTTTACCGCTGATCTTTGCTACACTTCCTTTCTCTGCCAGGTTGCCGTACAGGATTTGCAGGTGTCCCGTTTTCTTCAACGGTTGTTCTAACGGGTAAATAATGTGCTGAGCCTTGAAATCCAGATCCGGAACACCTGCTAAATTCTCTGCAACCGTTTTACCGGTTACTGTCAAACAATCGCCATGGAGCAAACCATTCTTTAATAAATATTTCATCACGGCAGGAACACCGCCATGCTTATGTAAATCCTCCATCAGGTATTTACCCGATGGTTTGAAATCAGCTAATACCGGGATGCGGTCACTAATTTTTTGAAAATCATCCTGCGATAATGCCACATCCACACTTTTAGCCATTGCGATCAGGTGCAATACAGCATTGGTGCTTCCACCCAAAACCATAACAACCGTAATCGCATTTTCGAATGCTTTACGGGTCATGATATCTTTTGGCTTAATATCTTTTTGTAATAAAATCTTAATGGCTTCACCCACAGCCGCACATTCTTTTTGTTTGTCTTCACTCAATGCGGGATTGGAAGAGGAGTTAGGCAGACTCATGCCCAACGCTTCAATAGCAGATGCCATTGTATTGGCGGTGTACATACCACCGCAGGCACCGGCACCCGGACAGGAATGTTGCACAATACCTTTGAAATCACCTTCACTCAGGTTGCCTGCGATTTTTTGTCCCAATGCTTCGAATGCACTGACAATATTTAAATCTTCTCCTTTGTAATGACCAGGCGCAATGGTGCCACCATATAACATAATCGAAGGACGGTTCAGTCTTCCCATCGCCATAACAGCACCCGGCATATTCTTATCACAACCGGGAATAGCGATAAGTCCATCATAATACTGTGCGCCGGCATTGGTTTCTATACTGTCTGCAATTACATCACGGCTAACCAAACTGTACCGCATGCCATCTGTTCCCATACTGATACCATCGCTGACACCGATGGTATAAAATCGTAATCCCAATAAACCTTCTGTTGCGTTCACACTGTTTCTTACACTCACTGCGAGATCATTCAGATGCATATTACAGGGATTACCGTCCCATCCCATGCTCACAATACCAACCTGTGCTTTATTAAAATCTTCTTCTTTAAAACCAATGGCATAATACATGGCCTGTGCTGCTGGTTGTGTGGGATCCTGCGTTAATATCTTACTGTATTTGTTTAATTCTTTCATATGTTAAGCTACTTCCTGTTCTAAGCGAAATGGTTTTTCCAGTACTTTACATTTATAAGCCTGCTGGATGATATAACTCAGTGAATCTTCCCAGTTCTTTTTGAAGGGAACATTATCAAGTGAACTCAAGGCGACTACTTCTGCAGCGGTGCCGCAGAAGAAACCAGCATCCGCCCCTCTCATTGCAGAAGGAGTGAATAATTTTTCTTCCACCGGTATGCTCAGTTCATTGCATATATCTATTATAGTAGCTCTTGTAATACCGGGAAGAATATTTCCTTTTGGAGCTGTATACAGCACTCCGTCATTTTCATAAAAGATATTGGCGCCACTGCTTTCAGCAACAAAACCGTTACTATCCAGCACCAGTGCTTCATCAAAGCCATTGTCCTTAGCTTCCTGGCAGGCGAGGATGGAGTTTACGTAATGACCGCTCACTTTGGCGTCCACATGAAATGCATCTGCATTCGGGCGGCGGTAAGTGGATGTCATGATCTTCATCTTATTACTCATATACCCGTTTGTCCATTCCCATGCTTGGATTGCGAGATAGGATTCCTTGCCTTTCGATAAGGACATATTGGGAGAACACAATACAATGGGTCTTATATAAGCATCTGTGAAATTGTTTCGATCTAAAGTTTCATATGTCAGCTCAACCAGTTGATCAGTTGAATAGCTGAATGGTATCTTCATCACTTCTGCTGAATGACGGAGACGGTCGTAATGTTCATTTCCTTTGAACATTTTAGTGCCGCCGTTGACAGGGTAGGAGCGGATGCCTTCAAATACGGCATAACCATAATGTAGTGACTGGCTGTACAAGTCAATTTTAGCTTCGGCAGCTTTTACAAACTGTCCATTAAAATAAATAATTGTGTTTTCGTTGTAATACATATTTTTTGTTTTGTTCAATGACGGGTATTAAAAAAGCGACCCGCCTTTTTGGAGGCGGGTCGCATATATTTTGTTTAGTTAGTTCAGCATCATGCACCACCTCCATTTGAAGATATAATAATCACCACCACAATAATAATTGCGGCTATTTTGGTAATGATATTATATATAATCGTCTTCAACATGAAGGATGTATGTGTTGTAAATATACACCCGCCGTTTCAAAAAAAGAACTCAGCAAGCAATAATTATTTGAATAATGGACGAACCATCGTTAGTTATTGATCAATACCATCAAATAATAGTTGACTTTCTCAACTCAATATTTTCAGTATTTACTGAACCGGATATCTTGCCACTTACAAAATCACTGATCAGTTCTCCTATCGTGGAAGTGAAATAAAAATTCACCGGGTCAATGTCTTTTGTCACAAACGAATTCAACAAAGTCCAGTTTACAGCATCACGAACCAGTTTAGCTTCTTCTTCCATACTCAAAAACTCGAGCATCATCGCTGCGGAAAGAATAGAACCAATAGGGTTAGCAATATCCTTACCGGCAGCCTGCGGATAAGAGCCATGTATGGGTTCAAACAAAGCAATATGTTCGTTTATTCCGACAGAGGCGGAAGGAAGCAATCCCAGTGAACCACTTATTACACTGGCTTCATCGCTGATGATATCACCAAACATATTTTCTGTAAGGATGATATCAAACTGTTTTGGATTTTGAATTATTTGCATGGCAGCATTATCCACGAACATATAATCTACAGTTACATCAGGATACTGCGGCGCCATTTCCTGTACTACTTTTCTCCATAGCCTTGATGTTTCCAGTACATTGGCTTTATCAACCAATGTCAGTTTTTTTCTTCTGCCAGGCTTTTGGGCAAAATGAAATGCCAGCCCGGCGATCCGTTCTATTTCTTCCCGGCTGTAAGTACATTCATCGAGGGCCAGTGTATTGTCAGCGTTGGTTTCTTTTTTGCCAAAATAGATACCGCCGGTCAGTTCACGGAAAATTATAAAATCAACACCTTCAATGTTCTTGTTTTTTAACGGGGATAAATGATGCAAAGAGGAATAGGTAGTAATAGGGCGGATATTGGCGTAGAGCTGCAATGTTTTACGAAGTCTCAGCAAGCCTTGTTCAGGTCTTACTTTAGCAGTTGGGTCATTATCATATTTCGGGTGACCTATGGCCCCGAATAAAATAGCATCGCTATTCAGGCAAACTTCAATCGTTTCATCAGGAAGCGGATTCCCTGTTTTATCAATAGCGTCAGCTCCCATCAGGCAATAGGTGTAAGTAAATTCATGCCCGAATGATTCTGCAATGGCATTCAATACACGGATAGATTGTTTGGTAACTTCTGGTCCTATGCCATCGCCTTCTATTACTGCAATATTCTTTTTCATAGTTCTTATACTCTTTGGGTTTCGAATTGTTGTATTTCTTTTTTTATGCTTAGCAGGTAATCAATATCATCGTAGCCATTCAGTAAGCAGGTTTTTTTATACCTGTTGATTTCAAAGTGTTCCTGCTCGCCGGTTGAATTGATAGTAATGATTTGTTTTTCCAGGTCAACTGTCAGTTCTGTATTATTATCCTGCAGGAAGATCCGTTGCAGGAATGCGTCACTTACCTGTACCGGTAATACCCCGTTATTTAAGGCATTATTCCTGAAAATATCAGCGAAAAAACTGGAGACCACCACTCTGAACCCATAATCCAAAATAGACCAGGCAGCATGTTCCCTTGAGGAGCCGCAGCCAAAATTTTTTCCGGCTACTAATATTTCGCCATCAAACTGTGACATATTCAACGGGAAATGCGCTATTTTTTTTGATTCATCATCATTTTCATAACGCCAGTCACGGAATAGATTTTTGCCAAAACCATCTTTAGTAGTAGCCTTTAAGAAACGGGCCGGAATGATCTGGTCAGTATCAATATTTTCGATATTGATAGGAACAAACCTGCTTTGTATGGTTGTTAATGCTCTCATTGGTTAATTCAATAGTTCTCTCACATCAGTTACTTCTCCTGTAATCGCTGCTGCAGCTGCTGTTAACGGGCTTGCCAATAAGGTTCTGGCGCCAGCACCCTGCCTGCCTTCAAAATTCCTGTTAGAAGTGCTGATACAATATTTACCAGCCGGAATTTTATCTTCATTCATACCGAGACAGGCGGAGCAGCCCGGCTGCCGAAGCATGAAGCCTGCCTCTTCAAAAATCTTATCTATGCCTTCCTGTATCGCCTGTGTTTCTACCTGTTTACTTCCCGGCACAACCCATACTTCCACATTATCAGCCTTCTTTTTCCCTTTTACAAACGAGGCTACCATTCTTAAATCTTCTATTCTTGAATTGGTGCAACTTCCGATGAATACATAATCAATTTTCTGTCCTTTGATAGGAGAGCCTGGTTGCAATCCCATATAGGCTAATGACTTTGACAACCCTGACCTGTCATTTTCATTGATTGTTTCAGTAGTTGGAATATTTTCACTTATACCAATGCCCATTCCGGGGTTAGTGCCATAGGTGATCATCGGTTGTATATCCTCTGCATTAATGAAAATCTCTTTATCAAAAGAAGCATCGCCATCAGAATATAATTGTTTCCATTCTGCCATTTTCTTATCCCAGTCAGCACCCTGCGGAGCAAATTTTCTTCCTTTGATATATTTAAATGTTATTTCATCAGGAGCGATCAATCCGCAACGACCACCCATCTCAATACTCATATTGCAGATGGTCATTCTTGCTTCCATGCTTAAAGAACGGATAGCTGATCCGGCGAATTCAACGGCATACCCCGTTGCACCACTGGCAGTGATCTTTGAAAGGATGTATAAAACAATGTCTTTTGACACCACTCCTTTATGTAATACTCCATCCACATTGATACGCATTAATTTGGGCCTGCTCTGCAATAAACATTGTGAAGCAAATACCATTTCTACTTCGCTGGTGCCGATACCAAAGGCAATTGTACCAAATGCTCCGTGTGTGGACGTATGACTATCGCCGCAAACGATCGTCATGCCGGGTTGTGTAATTCCCAGCTCAGGGCCTATTACATGCACAATGCCCTGGAAGGGATGTCCAAGGCCATATAATTCAATACCATGCTCAGCACAGTTATTAATCAATGCTTCTACCTGTTTACGGCTCAGTTCTTCTTTGATAGGTAAGTGCTGATTGAGTGTAGGAACATTATGATCAGCAGTAGCCACCACCTGTTGCGGACGAAACACTTTTATACCTCTTTTATTTAACCCGGTAAAAGCCTGTGGGCTGGTAACTTCATGAATAAAATGTGTATCAATATATAATACAGAAGGACCATCATCAATCGTTTTAACGATATGCTTCTCCCAGATCTTTTCAAATAGTGTCTTGCCCATCTTATTTATACTACTGCTGCTTTGGATTGATATTGTTTTGCCATTGTTGACAGGTCAGCGTCTTCCACTTCTTTTTTACTGTCGGCCACTCTTAAAAATTCATTGTATAATACATCCACATCATTACGGTCAAACTGGAAGCCAAGTTTCTGAAAACGGAAGGCCAGTGCACTGCGGCCGCTTCTTGCAGTCAGTACAATTTTTGAACTGTCTGCTCCAACTTCTTCCGGAGCGATGATCTCATAAGTTTGTGCATCTTTCAAAAATCCATCCTGGTGGATGCCGGATGAATGAGAGAAAGCATTACTTCCGACTATCGCTTTATTCGGTTGTACGGGCATCCGCATTGTTTCAGATACAAGCCGGCTGACCGGGTTCAGTTTTTCTGCTTTGATATTTGTATATAATTCAAGGTCCTTATGCTGCTTCATGATCATTACTACTTCTTCGAGGGAAGTATTACCGGCTCTTTCACCTAAGCCATTTATGGTACATTCAATTTGTCTTGCCCCGGCAATAACACCAGCAATGGAATTGGCAGTGGCCAGTCCCAGGTCATTATGACAATGGCAGGATATAACAGCTTTATCAATATTGGAAACATTATTAACGAGGTAAGCGATCTTTTCACCATACTGGTGAGGTAAACAATAGCCGGTGGTATCGGGTATATTTACAGTAGTAGCACCTGCTTTGATTACTGCTTCGATAACCTGTGCCAGGTAATCATTATCTGTTCTTCCGGCATCTTCGGCATAAAACTCTACATCATCCGTGTAGTTACGGGCCCACTTCACACACTGGATAGCTCTTTCTAAAATCTCTTCCCGGGTAGCATTGAATTTTGCTTTGATATGAAGATCAGATGTACCGATACCTGTATGTATCCTTGGCCGTACGGCGTATTTTAATGCTTCACCGGCTGCTTCAATATCTTTTTGCACAGCCCGGCTGAGTCCGCATACAGTTGCATGCTTAATGGCTTTGGCGATCTGGTTTACTGATTCAAAATCACCGGGAGAAGAAATAGGAAAGCCGGCTTCAATGATATCCACTCCCAGCTCTTCTAATTGCAGCGCCAGTTCCAGTTTTTCTGTAGTATTCAGTTTACAACCCGGCACCTGCTCGCCATCGCGGAGGGTGGTATCAAAAATGAAGACTTTTCCTGCTGCCATATTTAATTGATAAATTGAGGGGTATAAAAAATGCAGGCTGCTTATTTTTGTATTGCTTGCTATTAATTCAGTCAATAAACAACCTGCCATACTAAGGTAGTTTTACAGTGTAGGCTGGTAAAAACAAAATATGAGATATTTTACACCTTTTAAATGGCCCGGATTCCATTGAAACCCTTGCTGGTATTGAGTTTTAAAATTTTTGAATTACGATGCCCAACCGTTCTCCCGATAGTCTTTTTCAGCTGGTCAAGTCACTAGAAAAGAGTGAAAAGAGGAATTTTAAGCTCTATGTGAAGCGAAATACCGATACGGAGGACCTGAAGATCATCCAGCTCTTTGATGCACTGGATAAGATGACGGATTACGACGAAGCCCAATTGCTCAAAAAAACCAGGAGCATCAAAAAGCAACAGCTCTCCAATATCAAGGCACATTTGTATAAACAAATACTCTCCAGTTTGCGCCTGATAAAGGAAGAAGATAATATTGATATACGGCTGCATGAGCAGATGGATCATGCCCGGATATTATATAATAAAGGCCTCTACCTGCAAAGCCTTAAAGTGCTGGAACGGTTAAAAGAAACAGCCCGGTCTTACCAGCAGCTTACTTTTTTACAACAGGCATTATTCTTTGAAAAGAAGATAGAGACCCTGTATATCACCCGCAGTATGCAGGACAGGGCTGATAAATTGTCCGAAGAATCTGATGCTGTGAACAGCCAGCTGGCCCTGGTGAATAAACTTTCTAATCTTTCGCTGCAATTATACAGCTGGTATATCCGGCATGGTCATGCCAGGAATGAGAGGGATGTGAAAAGTGTGGAAACCTTTTTTGAAAAACACCTTCCGGCAGAAGCGGAGCAGGCAAAAGGATTTTATGAACGTTTATATCTCTACCAGAGTTATGTTTGGTATGCATTTATCCGGCAGGATTTTTTACAGTATTACCGCTATACACAAAAGTGGGTTGATTTATTCTCCGCTTTTCCAGGTTTATTAAAAGTGGAAACGGCCAGTTACATAAAAGGGATGCATAACCTGATGGGGGCTCAGTTCAACCTGATGAAACATGATAAACTGGCACAAAGTATCAAACAGTTTGAACAGTTCGTCAGGCAAAAGCATTTGGAAGAAAACGAGAACAACCGCATACTGGCATACCAGTATTTATATGCTGCCAGGATCAATCTTTATTTTCTGCAAGGCACTTTTACCAAAGGATTGCGGCTGGTTCCTTTCCTGGAGGAGATGCTGAAAGAATATGGCTTGTACCTGGATACACACCGGGTGCTGGTCTTTTATTATAAGATCGCTTCATTATATTTCGGCAGTGGTAACAATGAAAAGGCCATTGATTACCTGAACCGTATCATCAACCAGAAAGGTGATCTGCGAACTGACCTGCAATGCTATGCCCGGCTGCTGCACCTGATCGCTCATTATGAACTCGGCAATTTTGATCTGCTGGAATACCTTATCAAATCGGTGTACCGTTATATGGCAAAAATGGAAAACCTGAGTAAGGTGGAAGAAGAGATGTTTGCTTTCCTGCGCCGTTCCTTTCATGTGGGAGCTCATGCATTGAAGCCGGAATTTGAAAAGTTATTGGTCAAATTAAAAAAGTATGAGGGTAACCCTGTGGAAGCCCGGGCATTTACTTACCTCGATGTTATCTCCTGGCTGGAAAGCAAGATAAGCGGAGTGAATGTACAAGATGTGATACGGGAAAAATTTTTGCTGGGAAGAAGGAAGTAATAACCGGTAAAAAATACAGTAAGCTTCAGCGTATAGTTTTTTTGCAGAACACAGATAAATACAACCTGATTATTTCGACTATGAATTGATGATAAGGAATCTATTGTGCAGCAGCATAACCTTCTACAAAATACATATCAATCAGGCCTTTGTTTTTAGCTTCTACCTTCCCACGATAAATACAGGTAAATTTATCTTTTACTAACTCATATGTGGCTCCGCTAATGTTCAGTTTCCCTACTTCTCCGCTACTTTCCATACGGGAGGCGGTGTTCACGGTATCACCCCATATGTCGTAAGCAAATTTCTTGATACCAACAATTCCGGCCACTACCGGGCCTGTGTGAATGCCAAGCCGCAACTCGAAATAAGGCAACCCTTTTTCGGTTCTGTCTTTTTTATTTTTTTCAATAAAGAGGGTCATTTCTAATGCTGCAGCGATAATATCGAAAGGGTGAGTATTATTGGGAACAGGTAATCCTCCGGCACACATATAGGAATCTCCGATTGTTTTAATTTTCTCAATTCCATATTTACTGACTATACGATCAAATTCGCTATAGCAGTGATTGATTTCTTCCACAAGTTCTTCCGGAGTTAACTCTTCACTGGCCTGGGTAAAATTTTTAAAGTCTGTAAAAAGAACACTTACCGATTCAAAACGTTTTGTTTTTGCTTTGCCGGTTTCTTTTAATTCTGCTGCAGTTTTTTCCGGCAATATATTTAGTAACAGTTCCTCGCTTCTGTGTTTCTCTTTGCTGATCCTGTTTCGCTGCCTGAAAAATACACCTGCAAATAATAACACTACTGCAAACCCGGCAATAAAACTATTACGTACAAATTTTTGCCGCCGTATTACCTGTTGCTGTAATTCCTGTTCTTTACTCAGCAGATCGATTTGTGATTCTTTCTTTTCAAGATCAAAGGTGAATTGAAGGGTTCCCAGTTTTTTGTCCGTATTCGTATTATAAATAGTGTCTTTTATGGCCAGTAACAGATTCTGGTATTGAAATGCATTTACAAAATCAGATTTATCTAAATAAGCTTTAGATAAACCTTCGTAAGCGTCTTTAATTTCTGTAAGGGCTTTTAGTGGTATTCCTATATCAAGGGATTGTTTATAGGCTCTTATTGCGGATTCAATATCTCCTTTGGCGTAATAAGCCTGTGCCAGCCCAACAAGAGATTGTGTCATATCCAGGCTGGTATTCAGTTTTTTTGCAAATTCATACGCTTCAGTATGGTTTCTGATCGCTTCTTCAAAGTTCTTTTTTCTGGTATTTACCCGGCCAATATAATTAAGCGAATAGGGCAGGTCTTCTGTTCCTTCATAAGCTTTTACAGATTGATTTAAATAGAACAGGGCAGTGTCGTCATCACCCATTTTATAATATATTTCACCCAGGTTAGCTGTTGAAGTACCAATCAGGTATTTGTCATTTATTGCCTGGCTTAATTTATACGATTGACGAAAATAATCGAGTGCTTTATCATAGGTTGCCGGTTTATTCAGGTAAACCGCTCCAATGTTTACGAGGGAAGTAAGAATCCGTAATGTATCATTGATCTCCTCAGAAATTTTAAGTGACTTTAAATGTAACTCGAGGGATTTTGCATCATCGCCCTGGTTAAAATAAATGGCACCCTGGTTGCTGAGCATATTGGCAACACCTGTCTTATCTCCGATCAGGTTGTATACATCAAGTGCCTGCTGCCATGTTTTTATTGCATCAATATATTTGCCCGGCAGGTAATACCCGATACCCATATTCTTTAACGCAAGCGCCAAACCAGCTTTGTAATTGATTTTTTCTGCTAATTGCTTCGAGGACATGGCAATGATGACAGAGGTATCCGGGCTGGTATTAAAGTAACTTTTGCTTAAAGCATTGAGCACATCAACCCGGGCAGTATCGGGAAGGTTTGTTGAGAGTAATTTTGTTAAACTATCACTCTCATTTGATTGGGCATTTGTTTTAAAACAAAAAAAGAAAAAAAGGATGAAAATCGTAAAACAGCTGCTTTTTTTATTCATTCCTTTGAAAATTTTACATTGATAAAGCTATGAAAATGGTATTGGATGAATATACATTTTAATCATGAATTTTATCACCTGACTACCATTTTTAATGTTGACCCTTTATTTCTGACAGTTTAAGGGAAACTAATAAAAGTAAACAGTTTATATAAAAGGAGGCTGTAAAGTACAGCCTCCTGAATAGTTAAATGTCCGGTTTACTTTAATTTGTTTTTATAAGCTTCACTACTTTGCGTTGCCCCCCCTGAACTACTTCTGCAAAGTAAATTCCCGCTGTCCAGTTTTCGGAATTGATCTTCTGTGTACTGTTTGCTTTTATTTTTTGAACAGCCAGAACTTTTCCGTCAATATTAAGTATCCTGTATTCTATCAGGGTATTTACATCCCTGCTTGTTACCTTAATATTGAAGAACCCAACACCTGGATTTGGACTGACATGAACTGAAAAGTCAGATAATTCAACCACTTCTTCATCTTCGGTATTTTCATTTTCTTCCTGCTGTACAATCACAGGAGCGCTTCCTGGTCTGGCCATTGCCGGGCAACCAACTTCAGAAATTTGCCATTGCTCAGAATAGCTACCGTTAGGAATGTTCCTGCCATTTATTACAACAGGTTTGTTATTACCAGTACTGGCATTCTTAACTACTATCCGGTTACTAGGACTGGTAGTATAATGCTGAGGGGTTATATAGAAGTAATCCCCGGTTGGTGTCAGTTTCCATTTCTGGAAATTGGAGTTTGTATATGGATCCAGAATGATTTCACCATCTTTAGAAGTAGTTCCATTTTTGGCTTCTAATGATAAATAGGTACTGGCCTGGTTGATGATCCTGTAGAAACCGTTAGCTCCTGAAGCAACTTCAAACTTCCATATCTTCTCGTTTGGTGGGGAACTACCAATATTAGTAGTTTTTACCTGGCTACCCGCAGTTGCACTACTATTATTTGCAGACAAGGCCTTTCCTCCATTACGATTTACTATCGTATAACATTTGTCTTCTTCTACAGGCCCGCAGACGGGATTAGCTATAGTAATAGTTTTTGTTGTTGTACAACCTTTCGAATCCGTAATGGTAAATGTCCATGTGCCGGGACCCCTTGTGAAAGTACCTGTTCCACTATATGGGGCAGTTCCACCTGATGCATTTACTGTAACTGTTGTATTTGTTGCATTGCAAGGTATTACAGGCGCAGATACAGTAGCGGACAAGCTATTTGGTTGAGAAATATAGCCTGCTACAAAACTTATACACCCATTTGCATCCGTTACAAGGAACAAATAGAAACCTGCATCCCTTACGAAGGTTCCGGTTCCATTGTAAGGGGGAACACCGCCTGTAGCTGTAACTGTTACTGTTGTTGTTCCTCCGTTACAGGAGATAGTTCCTGCTGTTGCATTTACCTGAAGTTCGGCAGCAGGTTCAGTAACCGTTACAGTTTTTGTTGCTGTGCATCCTTCAGCATCTGTCACCATTACCGTATAGGAGCCTGCACTAAGAAAATACGCATCCTGGAAAGGCCATCCGTTGCTCCATTGATAGCTGTATGGGGCAGTGCCACCACTCACTGTAAGATCAACTGATCCTAAAAATCCGCCTTTGCATCGTACATGGGTGACATCAGTGGAAAGCTGAATTGATGAACAACCAGTTAGCACAGTGGCAGTAGCTGTATTAGAACAATTATTTGCGTCTGTTACAGTGACGGTATATGTACCTTCTGCCAATCCTGTTGCTGTTGATGTGGTTTGAACAGGGATGGTATTCCACGAATAGGTATAGGGCCCTGTGCCACCTGTTGCAAGTGCTGATGCTGTTCCATCATCACCGCTATTGGTATTAGTGACGCTTGTAACAATGGATATTGGTTCAGGTACTATTAATATACCAGTATCATATACGATAGTATAATTAGGAACAGGATCATTTTGATTTAACCCGGAAGGAACTATCCGATAGTTGCCCGGAGCAAGATTACCGGTACCTGCCGGTACGTTGTTACTATTAAATACTTCAAAAACCGGGCTGTTTGCTAATTCACTGCTATCAGAATCTTCATATTGGTAAATAGAATTGAAGGTTTTATATAATGGTTGCTCTCCATTACATCCTGCAATAGTGTCTTTAGCTTTTACAATCAGGGTTTCCGGTATTATGGTTAAATGACCTACCTGGTAAGTAATATCAAAGTTCTCAGATAACAATACTCCCGGGCCTATCAGCCATGTACCCGGAGTATATCCCGAGATCATATTCATGGATTCATATCCGCTTAATGAATCAGCCCCTGGGCCATACACATCTAATGAATCGACAATCAGTAATACATTTTCATTGGTTTCATCATTAAAGCTATTACTGTTGACCGCTGCTTTTCCATTAACCGCCTGCTTGCCATTAACCAATGGGATATTATTGACCGCTGCTTTTCCATTAACTGCCGCTTTCCCGTTGACCGCTGCCTTTCCATTAACAGCCTGTTTACCGTTTACAGCTTGCTTTCCATTATAGATGACTGCGTGAGCGGAATCAACCTGGTAGTCATACAAAGATTGAGGAGCTACCGGGATAAAATAAGTGGTATCATAAGCAATTCCATTTACTGCTGCTTTTCCATTGACAGCTTGTTTACCATTTACTGCTGCTTTACCACTAACCATGAAACTCATATTGAGAAAATCTGCTTCTGACAAACCATTAACCGCTTGTTTGCCATTTATGAGAATCACAGAATTAGACATTGCTGATTGATGGTTGGTAACCAGCGAATCGAGGAATGCAGCTCTTTCTGATGGTAGAACATTCGTTGTATCATAGTCATAGTTGAATCTGATTCCTCTGCCATTAATCGCTGAACCATAAATCAAAGTAGTGTCGCGGGGTGTTATAGTAATCGGCATCCGGTTAATCGTAAGAATACCATCACAGAACTGGTAGTTATATAACTGAGCCAGTGCCTGCGATGCCGGCAAAGACAAATCTGTAACAGATGAGTGAGCCCGCCTGTAATACAAACCAAAATTGCTTAAGCTATTGGCCGATGAGCTGAAAGTAATATCGGTCAACCCCAGGTCTTGTACTGTTAGGTTGGTTGAGTCTAATGGCTGGCCATTTACCTTTACTTCATAAGTGTATTCCGGGATCTTTTCTCCGTAATATTTAACTGCATTATTAACTATCACTTTTACATTCTGGGGAATAGCAGATTTCAAATAAATTGAATCGCTGACACCACCATCCAGGCCACCCGCGGTAATTGGTGGATTATACACCGTAATCGGCGGATTGCCCATAAAAGTAGGAATGTCTACTGTGAGTTGAGTATTACTTATTGCAATAGGGGCAATGGTATCAGTTCGAAGTATAACTGCTGCACCGGAAGCAAAATATTTTCCGTTAATGACTAACGTAACAGGATCTGTGCCCGGTATCAATTCAGCATCTGTTAAATTAAAACTATCTATTAGCGGGAATGGATTAGAAAAAGATAGTAAAGCTGAATCAGCCTGGATAAAACCAGAACCTGTATTAATATCATAGCCAGGCGCATCCATATCTATAGCAGTGGTTTTCAATATCTGCTTCATTTGAGCAGCTGTAAATGAAGTGTCATTAAAATATCTTTTTCTGGCTTCAATTAATAAACCGGCAACAGCTGCAGCATGCGGTGCAGCCGCAGATGTTCCAAAGAAATTCGGAAAAAGATCGTTGTCAATATTTACGCCACCAAAATCAACAGTTGTATTGACACCATTTGGTGCAATGATGTCTGGTTTATTCCTGTCTACATTATCTATTATTGTTCCGCCGCGGGATGAGAATGAAGCTACCGTTGGCGGGTTGACTCCATAAGCAGGAGTATTAAGATAAAGTGCAGCTCCTACTGCAATGGCACCGGCTGCATTGGCCTGTCCAAGTACGGTTCCCACACCTTGTGTATTAACAGTCAGATTATCGCTGCCCATAATAACGCCATCTCCTCTGAAGAAAACATATTTGAAACGAACAGGGGCCGTTCCGCCTTTACGGGTGATGATAATTTTCGCATCCACCGGTGCTTTTACCACGAATGGTAAAATCTCAAACGGATCACCTGACAAATTATCCCTGTTGAATCCAAATAACCGGGTGCCGAATTGATCGACGAGATATATATCAAGGTCATTCAGTGCACCGGCAGAGTTACCCAGTGAGTAAAAATCATCATCCCATTGCAGGGCAATCGTATAAGAACCTTTGGGTAAGAAAATATTTTGGTAAACACTGCCGTTTTCAAATTGATGGGCAACACCAATGTAATCAGGAGGAGCAGGAACAGCATTGAAAATTCCTTCGTAGGATTTATTTCCAAAATTTCCGGCAGAAGTGAAATAACTTACTCCTGAAGAAGTAACATCCTGTACAGCATTGGCAATAACTCCATCCTTAAAGAATGGTTCTGTTATGTAAGTAATGTCATCTACAATAACATCGCAACCCAGGTCACGAAGCTCCCTGATGCCGTCTGCAAAATTACCTGCACTGATAAATCCTGACTTGAAATACAAACTGGCTTTAGGTGCTACGTCGTGTATTATCTGCAACATGGCCCGGCCTTCATCAGAGCCTTTTCCATATTCTGCGGGATATTCCTGTGCCACAACTACCGGTTGCATATTTGACGGGTTCTCAATACCAGGCAGGTCACCGTTTTCAACATCTCTTGATGCAGGATCTCCGAATTTAGTGTTATAGCTGTCGGACATTACGCCAATCCTGACACCTTCACCTGAGAGTTTCCAGGCCTCTCTTGCTTTATCTGAAATCATAGCTTTATCTCCCTGGGTAGTCGTTAAACCAGTAAGGCTATTCAGGATCGGGGGGTAATATGGCCTCACATAATTAATAGTATCGATAAGCATATTTAGTTTCAGTAAATTGGCAATAGGGATAAAACCAGTTATGACCAAAGTCGTATCACCATTATCAATAATATTATTTAAGCCATATTCGGGTGTTTGCAAAAGTGCAAGCAGGTAATCATATTGAGCACTATCTGCAATTACTTCTATTAATACTTGTGTAAAGTCATCTTTTGTTAAGAATACTGTACTGGAAGCGGTTGTATCAACAACAGATTGGGGGAAATTGAATAGCTGGGTCAATTCAGCGCCAATTAGTGTCTGGATAGTGTCATTAGCTGGTGGCTCGTAATAAGGCACTATGCAATTGGTCACAATTACGTTCAATGTTGTTGAATCAGTACAACCTTCAGCATCAATTACAGCATACCTGTAAATGCCGGCTGCCAAATTTGTTGTATCCGTACCATTATAGGGTGGCGTATTCAAAAATGTATAGGGAGCGGTACCATTTGTAACGATCAGATTTACATTACCTGTTAACTGACCACTTTCAGTACAAACAATGAGTGAGTCTTGTGAGGTCGTTGTTAGCACCAGGTTACAACATTCTGTTCCTGTCACTACACCACCTTGTGCTACCCAGTTAGAACCGGTACCGGTAAGGGCAAAATTCCTGAGTGTAGCATTCCTTCCATTACCGCTGGCATCAGTTAATATTGTATCGGAAGGGTTAGCAGCATTTGCATTACCCTGGTTAAAATTGTAAACAGCTACTAAGTTCTGTCTTGCATAAGTGATCTCGCAATTCAGATTTTTTTGTAGTTCTGCTGAATCTAAAGCTCTCCCCCAAACTCTTACTTCATCGATACTTCCATTAAATAGTTCAGAATTGCCGCTCCATTGAGATCCGATATAAAAAGTAGCAACCGGGTTGGTGGGAGGTGAATTGCCAGGATTTGGAATAGCAAATCCGGCGGTTGCCCTCAATATACCATCCAGGTAGAAATAGGTATTGCTATCCGTACGTACAACGGCATAATTATGCCATACAGTATCTGTTGGCCAGGGAACACCGGTAGCATACCAGCTATCACCGATGCGGATCGTATCATTATAATTTTGTCCGATATAAAATTGTCTTCCCTGCGCAACGATGTTTCTTAGTACACCGGGTTGAAAAGCATCTTGTTTTGCCCAAACAGAAACTGTGTAAGCCCCGGTGGTTGGAATCAATTCTACCTGGCCTTCCACCACATCATCAGTGCCATCAAAATTTAACGCCGCACCAGGACCGGTAAGGACACAATTAGTACTAAATGATGCACCTGCATCTTTACCTGCATTCCAGTTGGCAGTCATATAGGCGACAGTATCAACTTGGATACAGGTTAATGATGGGTTTTGCGTGGCATCAAATCCGGTGAGGTTCGTATTATTGCCGTTTTGGATGTTCAGGCTAGTCAGCTGGTTATTGTTACACAGCAGGTTTACCAGTGCCGTATTCGCTGAAAGATCGAGGCCGGTCAGGTCATTGGATCCGCAGAACAAACCCTGGAGAGCTGTATTGGCGGAAAGATCGATACTGGTAAATGAGCTATTGGTGATGTATAGATTCTGTAATGCCGTGTTGACAGAAAGATCCAGGCTGCTGAATTGGCTATTTTCTAAAACCAGCCGGGTCAGTGCAGGGTTATTGGATAGATTGATGCTGGTGATAGCCGTGTTGGAAATGGACAGGTTGGTCAGCAGGGGGTTGCCTGATACATCCAATGTGCTGATCGGGTTTATATAGCACCAAAGCAGTGTCAACGCGGTGTTGTCGGACACGTCAAGACTGAGAATATCATTATCAGCACAGTTCAGGCTTTGTAAGAGTGTATTATTGGAAACATCCAGGCTGGTTAAATTATTGGTATTGCAATCTAGCGCAGTGAGCTGGGTAAATGCTTCAATGCCCGTGAGGTCAGCGATATTTAAATTGATGACATTGATGGCACCCGTATATGCTTCCGCCTCACTTACCTGTATTTCCGTATCGCTGTTTGTATTGATCGCCGCATTTGCCACCAGGGCCGCTTTGAAATTGGCATCGGGGATATTTACAACAGGCAAGAGCTCACCTACTACATAATTTCCGGAACTGGTATTTGAAATTCCGGTTAGTTCAATGGATGTCGATGTGGGATTGGTGGTAACAGGATAACTCCAGCCGCTGCCACCCCATCTTCCCACTCTTAGTTGAGAGGTGTTCACTCCCGGATCAAGAGCAGAAGCAGGCCAGCTAAGTGTGATGGTTGCGTTATTAAAAGTCATTGAATCTGCACTTACAGCCCAAAAGCGGTTTACATTAAGAGAAGTGTCAATTCCCGAAGAACTTATATTGGGATGTACGAGATTGGAGATTTGTACCCGTACACCACTATTCGGAAACCCGAATGTTTTATTTAAAGTAATGGTTATTGGGGTAAAATTATTTAATGGGTCGCCCAGCCTGAATGTTTTTGTACTAACACCAAGAGGATAATTCATTTGCAGGTTTCCTTTTACAAAAAGATCAGTTACTGAGTTATTTTGTACCGATGCTGTCTCCGCTATGATTAATTTGTTATTCCCCGTCGAAATATTTCCGTAATTAAAGTTTAATAAATCGGTTATTGTTTGATTCCCATCCCAAAGAAGAATATCCCCTGCGGCAAGCCTGAAAGTGATTAAAGTACCAATGGTTCCGGTTCCAGCCAGCTTCTGGCTTGACATCAGAAGACTATAAATGGTACCGTTATTTCTTAGTGTATCTCCTGAAAATGATATATAAGATGAAGGGGAAGCTGGCCCGCTGATAACGGCTCCGGAATTGACAGTTAAATTTGGTGCGCTGTTATTAAAACTGAAATCCCCGTTGTTCAAAACATCAGTTCCGGCACCATTATTAATCGTTACTGTGCCGGAGAAAGCAATTAGTGTTGCATTTGTTTCAATTACTACCTGGTCGATCGTAATATTTGAAGTAATATTAACCTGGTCTCCATCTATTATTGTAATAACCCCATCTGAAGAAGAGGGGGCATAAGTTGACGTAACCCACCCCGCAGATGCACCACCATATCTTTCCCAAATAGATGCGTCTGTCCACGACCCGCCACCACTGCCATCGGTACGAAAGTCACCGGCGGATTGCGCATTTATCTGCTTGCTGTTCAGCAAACAAAAGCATGCAAATAAAACAGGAATTAAAAATCGGGAGTTACTGCTTTTAGCCGGGAATATTCCGGTAAGTAATTGCCTGAACGAGGTAAAAATTGTAGACAAGGTCTAAGCATTTAGTTGGTTAAAAATTCGAAACAGAATCTGCTTAGATTTTAAAGGGATGGATTGAGAACGTACTATGTTTATTGAAGAAAACTTCAATAAACATTTTTCTTTATTTGATTAATAAACTGGTATTACGCTAACGAATCAGTGCAGGATTGTTTGGATATTTTAAAGCTAAGTGTTTTTGCTTAAACCAGGAAAAATATGTGCTGATATTTATTCATTAACTTATTGAATATGTTTACTGGCTGTATAGTGGATCTACGTATAATTGAAAAGGTCCATGTAATCTAAGTTGATCGGATACGATTCTCAGCAAATCTGTGAATAACCGCTGTAAAAATCCTCCCTTAAAATCCACCCGTTGCCCTTACATTTGCACAATTTGTTTTTTAAAACAACAAGTGCAGTAAGCAATGCTTAATTCCCCAATTCCCGCTGTATTATTATTAGCTGACGGTACTGTTCACCAAGGGCAGGCCTTTGGTGCCATTGGCACCACTACCGGTGAAATATGTTTCAATACCGGCATGACCGGTTACCAGGAAGTGTTTACGGATCCCAGTTATTTTGGGCAGATACTTATTATGAATAGTGCCCATATCGGCAACTACGGTGTAAAGGATGTGGATGTAGAGAGTGATGGTGTGAAGATCAATGGCCTGATTGGTCGTAACCTGGAAGACCAGTATAGCCGCAAACTTGCCAACGGTTCACTGAATGAATACCTGAAGGCGAATAAGGTTGTATCGATCGAAGGAGTGGACACCCGGACACTGGTGGCACATATCCGCACCAGGGGAGCCATGAACTGCATCATTTCCTCAGAGACCACCGATATTGAAGTACTAAAAAAGAAACTGGCCGAAACACCAAATATGGACGGATTGGAACTGGCCAGCAAAGTGAGTACCAAAGAAAGCTATGAACTGGGCAATAAGAATGCAGCAGTTCGCATTGCCGTGATGGATTACGGAGTAAAGAAGAACATTCTTACCTGTATGGTGGAGAGAGGGGCTTATGTAAAAGTATTTCCGGCGAAAACACCTTTGGAAGAAGTGAAGAAATTTCAGCCCCACGGTTATTTTATCTCCAACGGCCCTGGCGACCCGGCCCCGATGGATTATGCCGTAGCCACGGTAAAACAAATATTAAAAGAGGAGAAGCCGGTCTTTGGTATCTGTCTCGGTCACCAATTACTGGCCCTCGCAAATGATATCCCAACGTTTAAAATGCATCACGGTCACCGGGGATTGAACCACCCGGTGAAGAATGTTATTTCCGGCCGGTCAGAGATCACGACACAAAATCATGGATTTGGGATAGATCCTGAGGCGGTGAAGAAAGCTTCCCACATTGAGATCACCCATGTAAACCTAAACGATCAGTCCATTGAGGGTATTCGGGTAAAAGGAAAGCCTGCTTTCTCTGTACAGTATCACCCGGAAGCAACACCCGGGCCACATGATTCAAGGTATTTGTTTGACGAGTTTATTACGATGATTAGGGAAAGGCACAATTAGCATGGATGAGTAACATATTTTAAAAGCCTCTTACAATGAGGTTTTTTTTATTTTAGCGAAAATGTTTCGACTAGTTCGCC
Source organism: Bacteroidota bacterium (assembly GCA_029558715.1). Taxonomy (GTDB): domain Bacteria; phylum Bacteroidota; class Bacteroidia; order Chitinophagales; family Chitinophagaceae; genus JJ008. The sequence goes on from JAKQEA010000129.1 coordinate 57,502, forward strand.
ATAGCATCTTTTTACTATATGGTATAATCGCTTTTTGCATTTCAGTAGCACAGCCGTCTGCTGATTATAAAAGAATAGATGAGTTTATTAGGAAATATCCGATCAGGGTATCAGTTCCAGGAGATATTAAGGTACTCGCAAGAGAAATCAGAAGCCAATCTTTTAACGATGAAGAAAAAGCAAGAGCCGCTTTTTACTGGATCACGCATAACATCAGTTATGATTGTGAAGGCTATCGCCTGAATAACGGATTGTATGAACTGGAGGATGTGTTGAGCCAGAGAAAAGGTATCTGTGCCGGTTATGCAGCCCTTATGAAATTTTTTTGTGATGAACTGGGCGTAGAGTGTGTTATTGTGAATGGCTTTGCGACAGGTATCGGTGTTACTTCTACAGATGCAGACAGCCTGAAAACGAATCATGCCTGGAATGCTGTAAAAATTAAAGGGCAGTGGGAACTGGTGGATCCTACCTGGGGCAGCGGTAGCGCTAATTCAGATTGCACAAAAACCTTTTCTTCCTTCGATGAGCATTATTTTTTAGCCAGACCCGAAGATCTTATCATTACTCATCTTCCGGATTCTGTCCGGTGGCAATTACTGGATACTCCGCTTAACCGACATCAGTTTTCCAGTTCCATTGCCAAATGGAAAAAAGAAACTGACCCTGATGAATTGAAGGATTCTGTGATACAAAGAAATATAGGCGAGACTGTGAGATTTACTTTTGAAAAAAAGGATGAGCGAAATATGATCTGTCTGTCTGTGTTTTCAAAGAATAGTAAGGAGCCAACCGATTTATTTGATACTCTCAGGGTGGCAGCAAACGGATCTTACTATTATGATTTTAAAGTTAAAAAACCCGGCTACTACAGGGTGGATGTATCTATTTTCTATTATACAGGAACTGAAAGTGAGAGTATCGGGACGTCTGTTGAAACTTATTTCCTTCAGGTACCGGCGACGATATCCAGACCAAGGACATCTGTAAAAAGTAATTAGAATCAGCAGGATAATATTATCTTTCAGCAATGAAAATTGCCATCATCAACGGCCCCAACCTGAACCTGCTCGGTAAGAGAGAAACTGATATCTACGGTAATATGCCATTCGAAGAGTTTCTTGATTCTTTGAAAAAGAAATATGCCAATATTGAGATCAGTTATTTCCAGAGTAATGTGGAAGGTGAACTGATCAATGAGTTGCAGCGGGTGGGATTCAGTTATGATGGTATCGTTCTCAACCCGGGCGGTTATACGCATACATCAGTCGCTATCGGTGATGCCATTGCCGCCATCAAAACACCGGTGGTTGAAGTACATATCTCCAATGTGCATGCAAGGGAGGATTTTCGTAAACTATCACATGTTAGTGCCAAAGCAGCGGGTAGTATTTTCGGTTTGGGCCTGAAGGGATATGAACTGGCCATTGACTGGTTAATGGCTCATTAATAGTACTGATTCTTATCAATGCACCAAATAAGCATAATCATCCGGTAATTTATTATTACCAATAGCTTTGCAATATGAGAACTCCTTTTGAATATAAGCCCGCAGAAGAGGCTTTGTCTGTTGTACAATCGGGTCATCGTGTATTTGTACAGGGTAGTGCGCAAACACCACTATACTTATTAAGAGAACTGGCTAAAAGGGCTCCTGAACTCCGGGATGTGGAACTCACTTTTATTACGGTACAGGGGGATATAGAACTGGATAAACCGCAATATGCTGATTCGTTCAACATCAACTGTATGTTCGTCTCTGAATCCGTACGCAAGGCAGTAAATGAAGGCCGGGCCGATTTTGTTCCTGTTTTTTTAAGTGATATTCCCGATCTGTTCCGCAAGCAGATGCATATTGATGTGGCGCTGGTGCAGGTATCACCACCTGATAAACATGGTTATTGTTCACTTGGTGTGTCGGTGGATGTGGCCCGCAGTGCTGTGAATACAGCTACGCATATCATTGCACAGGTAAATCCGAGAGTGCCACGTACACATGGTGATAGTCTGGTACATACCAGGCGGTTTTCGGCGATGGTGTATCATGAAGAAGAATTACCGGAAGTTGACTATGGCACAAAAGTGAGAGAAGATGAATTGAAGATCGGGAAGCTGATCGCCGGCCTGATAGAAGATGGCAGTACGCTGCAAATGGGTATTGGTACTATTCCTGATGCTGTACTCCGGTCACTGCATAGTCATAAAAATCTGGGAGTACATACCGAAATGTGCAGCGATGGTATCATTGATCTTTTCGATAATGATGTGATTAATAATTCTCAGAAAAGAATACACCCGAATAAAACAGTGACTGGTTTTGCGGTGGGCACCCGTCGATTGTATGATTATGTTGATGATAATCCTGCTTTCGTATTCCTTGATATAGATTATGTGAATGATCCGCATGTTATACGCCGAAATCCGAAAGTGGTAGCTATCAACAGTGCCATAGAAGTGGATATCACCGGCCAGGTATGTGCCGACTCTATCGGCTCTATACAATACAGCGGTATTGGCGGACAAATGGATTTTATGCGGGGTGCCGCTTTGAGTGAAGGAGGTAAACCCATCATTGCATTAACAAGCCGTACAGTGAAAGGTATCAACCGTATTGTACCTTTCTTAAAACCCGGTGCCGGTGTGGTTACCACCCGTGGACATATTCACTATGTGGTAACAGAGTTTGGGGTGGCCTACCTGTTTGGAAAGAATCTTCGTCAGCGGGCCAAATCATTGATTGAAATTTCTCACCCGGATGACAGGGAGATGCTGGAGAAAGCCTGTTTTGAACGATTCAAAGTTTTTTAGGATTTACTTGCCCATCTATATAAGAAAAGCCGCCTTTTTAAGGCGGCTTTTAAATTACATTCCCGGTTTGCTTTCATCATTATCATCACCTGGCCGTTGATTAGTTTTTGGTTTTTCCTTTGGCTTGTTCTTCAGCCACCCGGGGTCTTTTTTCAATCCCTGCACATCATCCAGTTTTGCCACATATAAACTGCGTCCATGTGTGCCTAATATAATTTCATTATCCCTTTGTTGTATGGCTATATCATGAATGGGAACTGATGTGGGTAACCCGCCGTTCCATAACATAAAGCTGTTGCCGGCATCAAAACTCACAAATAAACCTCCATCAGTTCCTACATAAAGAATGTTTTCATCTTTCGGATCTTCTTTCACTACATTGATGGGTTCATTCGGAAGATCGC
>JAKQEA010000130.1 GCA_029558715.1 Bacteroidota bacterium
TGCTGATCATCGGTCTGGCAGTATTATACTGGCTATTTTTAAATAGCTTTGACAATCGATCGGGCAAGATTAAATTCATAATAGCTTCAATACCCATATTAGCAGGGCTAATCTGGATGAGACAGTCCGAGACATATAACATCGTTATGTCTACCATTGCTGGTGCTGGCCTGAATCAGACAATCACAGAGTGCTATCCGCTGTTTTTTACAGCAGGACAATTTGACATAACCACCATGATGGCATATTACGGGTTAGCGTTCTACCTGATTTTATTCGGCATAGGCTGGCTGAGCTACAGGGCAGTTAAATACAGGCGATTTGCCGATGTGCTGTTCTTATCTTATAGCCTGATAACCTTCGGCATGATGCTGTTGTACCGGCGGTTCGATTATTACTTTGCCGTCAGCGGGGCGATCATAACCGCCTTTGTCATTTATCGGCTCTACCAAGTTATCGGCAGGCAGCATATGGCCAGAACAATAATCATTTTCCTGGCCATTATATCTCTGCCACTGGCCAAACAGAGCGTGGTAGTATCCGGCCTTAGCCAGGCAGCGCCAAGCTCAGACTGGGTCAATACCTGCCAGTGGCTACAGGAGCAAAACTCAGCCGCACACGAGAGGGCTTACTATAACGGCAGCTTGCCTGAATACGGTACGCTGGCCTGGTGGAATTACGGTTACTGGCTAATGGGGATCGGCCATCAAGCCGTACTGTGTCATGGCGGTACGGCTGATAATGGCTGTTCTGACATATTGCTATCGACCTCTGATGATGATGCCATTGGACAGCTAAAGCAGCTTGGCATGCGGTATGTGGTAATTGATGATGACACGCTATATAACAATGTCAGTCTGCAGGTTGATGATTTGGAGGGCACATTTATGTATAAGGCTTACACCGGACAGGTTAAGGATTTATACTTAGTCTATCAGTCAAACGATGTAAAAGTGTATGAGCTGAAATGAAAATACAAAAATCTGATACAAGGCTGGGCGCAATCCTGATCACATTTGTGACATCGCTATCATGGCTAAGCATGGCAAACTTTGCGCTGATAGTTTTATTAAGCTGGGGCAGCTATCAGGAAAAGATTGTGGAGTTTCTGCCCTGGATCAACATTTACTGGATAATAGCGATAATCGTTATGGCAATCATCGCATTGAATGTTATTGAATATGCCATATTTCAGCCATCGAGAGTGGCTTTCAGCAATCAGCAAGCGTTCATACACCAGTCGCCGGTACAGAGAGAGCTTGAGATTATCAGGCGAAACCAAGAGCTTATAATGGACAAACTGGATATCAAAGGTGATAAATAAAAAAATGGAATCAATAAAAAAACTATCATTCAGAATTTTTTTAAACACTATCAAGTTTTTCAGCGGCAAAAGATTTAGCAAATTGCTCAGGCCTCTGGAAGGTATTGCTAACAAATTTTTGCAAATATCGGCGCCAGGGAATAAATACGAGATAATTGTTAATGGCTATAAAATGCTTCTTCCCATTAAAAGGAATAACAAGATTGATGGCTTTTCATGCGAAATCATAAAAAGCAGGGTTTGGGAGCCTTATACAACGAATTTATTCAAACAGCTTGCCACAAAAGGCATGAATTGTATCGATATTGGTGCTCACGTTGGCTATTTTACCTTGCTCATGGCAGGCCTGGCTGGCAATAGTGGCAGAGTCCTGGCCTTTGAGCCAGCCGCTGAAAATTACAACTTGTTGGTAGCAAACATTAAGCTTAATAATTTTAAAAATGTCTCGGCAATTCAAAAAGCTGTCTCCGACAGGACAGGGCAAGCAAAATTGTATTTGAACGAGTTAAATTCCGGTGGGAATACGCTATATGGCCATGGAAATGATTATACAGAAAGTATTGCAGTACATACGGTAAGTATCGATGAATTTCTACATGGAGAGACATATCCTGTTGATATTATAAAAATTGATGTGGAAGGTGGAGAGCTGGCAGTTCTCTCCGGCATGACGAAAACGTGCAGATTATCTGATAACTTGAAGCTCCTTATTGAATTTAATCCGCCTCTTCTTCAGCAAAGTAATACTGACATGGCCGAATATTGGGATAAGCTGATAGAGCTGGGATTCAAGCATATATATCTTATTGATGAAAGCCGGGGAAAGCTGGAAGTTGCAAATATACAAGAAGTTGCAGATATACAAACTGCAATAGATTATTGTAAACAAAAAGATGTTTATGTGAATTTACTCTGCCTTAAAAACATAAAATATTAAATGGAGGATAAAATGCAGCAACAGTATTACAATCAGCAGGTACAGGATCAGCAGACACAGGTTAGATATGATGAGCCTGAATACCTGATCAGACCGACATGGAAACTGGCCTGGGGCTTACTCTGGCGCATGATGATTATTCAGGCGGCAATAGTTCTGCCGATATATCTAATCATATTTGTAATGGCTGTATAAAAATCATTGGAGGATAATAATGCCATACAAACGCATAGGCAGGACAATCTATCACAAGAAGGCTGGCAAATGGATAGTCAAACAACGCTGCGGTAATATAAACAATGCCAAAGCTGCCCTGAGTATATTACGAGACTCGGAAAAGAAAGAGAAGTAAGCTAAAGACTTTTCTTTTCAAACCTGCCCAATCTATTGCGCCGCTGTACGATAATATCCTCTTTTGGCTGCAAAGGCGAAGTCTCGGCGTGTTGCAGCAATACCAATTTGCACCACTGGTTAATTGACCTGTAATCCTTTTGAGCAGCCTGCTTTATCAATTCTACCTCCTCATCTGTAAACCTGATTATCACTGTACCCATTGTATATACCTCCTATCATTTCATTATCATCATATTATCACTTTATTATCACTTTGTAAACACTTTATTATCACAATGTTATCACAATGTTATCACTTTAT
>JAKQEA010000132.1 GCA_029558715.1 Bacteroidota bacterium
TTACTAACGCAAAAACTTAAACCATGTCAGATGTAAAAATTACAGCCTACAATGTAAAAACCAAAGAGAAAGGGGTAGAAATGCTGGATGCCGTTATTACAAAAACAGCTAAAGGAGCCTATATGGCCCAGGGGCATGATGGCAAAGGAAATAAACTTACCACACTAATGGGCGAAGAAAAAGCGATGGCTGCTATCAAAGCAGGTATTGCCAAACAAGGCTGGTAAAACAAGCTATTCTAAAATACACCCGTCTCGTCCTGAACGAGACGGGTTTTTTTATTGCTTAAGGAGTTTAAATGTATGATCTTGCCCGGCTGCTTTTATTTCAAGCAAGTAAAGACCTTTTGAAAATCTAGCTTCTCCCAGGTTAATGGTAAGCTTCTGGATAAATCCATTTGAGAGATTATCAAACTGCTGCATCAGTCTGCCGTTGATATCGTACAATTTCACAGAAACCAGCTCCCCGCTATTTGCCTGGTAAATAAGATTGAACAGCCCTGATGATGGATTAGGCGTTACCTGCCATTTCAGTTCATCATTAAACACAACCGGTCGAACAGGAGAATAACTAAAGCTGCCATCCTCGTCCACTATCTTCAGCCGGTAATAACGAACACCTGATTTATTATTCTCTATATCAGTGAAGCTATAGCGTTGCTGCCTGTCAGAATTGCCCTGACTTCTTACTTCACCAATCCTGGTAAAACGATTCTGTTGAAACTCCGTATTACCTTTTGCCACTTCTATTTCAAACCGGTTGACATTATACTCCGAAGCAGTCACCCATTCTGCCAGTACATCTTTAAGATTTGTTTTTCTTGCCGAAAAAGAGACCAATTGTACCGGTAATGGTTGATTGCTATCGAAACCACCATTATTAAGCCAAAACTCAGAGAAATTATTCACTTTAAATTCGGCATAGTAGCCTTTGTCAAAAGGGACCTTGGTTGCTTTTGTACTATTAATAAATGTCCAGATGCCCTGGTTATTATCTGCCACTGTACCATTTTCAAAATTATTATCCGGATCACTATACTTTGAAACACCCAGATCATATGCAGTAGATGGCTTATGACAATAACTGCATCCTGTTGCATTTATCAATGCCTCCGTTTCAGTATCCAGGAAATAAAAACGAACAAGTATTGAATCTGTTAATGACAAAAATGTATTATCAGGCTGAATGGTGATATTCCGGTTGTGATAGAACTGGTCACTGTCTATACGAACAGCTCCGGTATGAATATAAGCCTGGGCACTGGTGGCCCCCATTTGCTGTCCCGCCGGGTGAACAGAAGCGACAAGTTTCCCGCCTTCCAGAAAATCTACCCAGTTGTTAACTCCTGCATTGATGGTTTGGGTAACAGGTGATGTCATTGTCACCCCATCATAAATGCCATATACATTATCATAAATATGAATATCGTCAACGGCAATACCATCCTTACCTAATCCTTCATCTGACCGGAATACAAAACGTAGTCTTAGTTTACTGTTATTGGTTGTAGGTAAAGCTGTGGTGGCTACATGCCAACGGATGTAGTTTTGCTGGCTCCACAACTGGTTGCCTGAGTAATCTTTATTATACCAATTAGTACCCTGACCGGTAGTTCCCAGCTTTGTCCAGGTGATTCCGTCAGCCGAATACTCGACCCAGGCCGCATCACATAAAACGGCGCCGCAATCCTCAATATCCATTGCAATACTGAGGCTAAGTGTCGGGTTGGTCATAGCAGAGATATTAAAACAAGGGGAATAGAGATATGAGTACTCCTCGTCATTATAGTATCCCGCAATATTAGTTTTCCATGCCTTACTGCCACTGGCAGCCCGGTTGATCCTTGGTGAAACAGGAGTACCATACTCCCAGGTATTTCTTGTTCCACCTGCATACCACGACCCGTTGCCAGATTCAAAATTTTGCAGGTAAGGGAATGTCGTTATTAAAGGAAGGTTATTAGCCGTAATTCTTGCGGTATCATTCTCCTTATAATTATCTGTTGCCAACGCTGTCCAAACTTCAATGTTATGATTATCTGTCGCAGAAAGATCAGCAGTAGCCGTAAATGTATATTGTAAAGCAGTACTGGCCGGAATACTTGCAATTGTTTCAGTCGCAATCACCGTACCGTTTACCCTCAAAACAACAGGTATATTATTAATAACAGCATTAGAAGTGTTTCTGACAGTTGCTTTTACCGGAACTGTAGTGTTTAATCCACAGCCGACGGTATATGGTGTATCAATACTGACCAGTTGTATGTCATCAATAGCCTTATAAATTCGAATATCATCAAATGTATAACCTGCAGCGGAGAGGTTATCAGCAGCAAGGTATTCTCCCCACTGACCCCAACGTACCTGGAAACTGCTGGTGAATGTTTGTGCATGGGCAGCAAGTGAGTCGCTTACTTCGATACTCCCTGAAAGTTTATACGAACCATCAGCCGGATGCTGATTGGCATAGAGATCGTACACTTCTATCCAGTTGTCATTTTCACTTCCCCTTATCCATACTTTATTTGCAGCATTTATTTTTTGTCCGTGATTCTTGTACCTGAAGTCCAAACGAATATCATCTGTAGCCGTATTAAATGTGGCCAGGTTAAAGGTTCCGGTGAGTGAATCTACATTACCGCCTGTTACATATCTGTCCTGGTCTAATGTTATTGCTTTAGTACCGGAATAGGCAATGCCTGTATTAATAAAGGTCCTGGCTTGCCCGTATACAGAACCATTCACAAAATCATACCTGTCTCTTCCTGTCAGTCCCATCTGATCATTGATCACAGTTTGAACCGAAGCCGATTCGAAATCATCCAGCCAGGGGAGTTGGGCATTAAGAATTGGCTGATTACTCAATTGCTTAAACACTTTTGTAAGGCTGTTATTTACAGTAACCGGGTCTGAAGCTTTTGTGGCTGAAACACCGATACTATAAGTTCCGGCAACAGAAAGGTCTGCAGTTGTAGTAAATGTGTGATCAATCGTACCACCTGCCGGGATATCAGCT
>JAKQEA010000179.1 GCA_029558715.1 Bacteroidota bacterium
AGTAAATAAGTGCTGTTTGTTTCCGTGCCATCTTCCACTCCAAATTCAACGAAATAACGGTTAGTAGTGCCGATACGTTTGAATATCTCTTCAATTATCCCATCTTCACCTGATTGAGAAAATGCCTGGAACTCGTATTTATTAAGGTACCGGTTTGATTGGTATTTTGGATTTTTATAGAGATTCTCATTCAGGTAATTCTCAATCTGTATTTGCGACTGAATCTGAAGCTGCCTGTCAATCTTTTCCAGGTATAATGTTTTTCGCAGTTTATGGAAGAAGTTAGTAAGCATTTTGTAAAGGATCTGTATTTTAATTAAATGAATGCGGCTTGAATCGTTGAAATTATGAGTTATATAGCTGCTTCACAATTTTTTCAAACTGCGGCTGGTAACAGAAATCATAAGCTTCTTTGCCTTCAGGAATTACATTGGGACATTCAAAGCAAAGCTCCAATGCTCTTTTTACTTTCAATCCTTCCGCTACAGCAAAAGGGAATGACTGGTTGCCTATAAAGAACCGGCATCCGGCAATTATTTGTGCGAATTCCAAAAAGTTAGCAACAGATCGGTGTTTCAGAGCAGGGATGGCCTTTTTCATATCCTCGTATTCTTCCTTCAACCCTACAAAAGTTATACCCGGGTAAGCCTGCAGAAAGTCATAACTGATGCCGGGGGCCCGGTAGCGGAAACTGCGGGCTATTACAATTTCGTTGCTGAACGACAGATCAGGGGTTACGGTCAGCCAGGGTTTTCCCAGGTCAGCTGTGATACCGTACATATGAAAATACCAGCGGCAGATATGATTGGTATTATAATCAAACGGGTATTTTCTGAATTCATCCAGGTCGTAATCAATTTTTTGGTCTGTCAGTATATCACAAACGGCAAATTCCGGTTGTGAAAGAAGAAGCGGTGCCAGCATTTCCACACTTTTCTCCGTCAATATCTTTCCTTTATTGGCATGCTGCATGCTTTTTTTATACAGCGATTTTTGATTGATCTGCAGGTGCAGGTGGATCTTTTTTCCACCGGCCAGTGCTTTCATAGCCGGAATAGCATAAATGATATCCCCGATAAGGCCAAAATGTTTAAAGTGTACTGCATCGGCATCCGTTACGGGGTACAGGTTGGGAGGATCCAGTTTTGAAAGTGCTTTGGTGAAGATCTTCCTTTTTGCCTTTTCTTTAAACAATGCAATAGTAAGCCGCTGAAAAATATTCATATTGGTGCTGATGCTTTTACCGGGTTCAAAAGTAGCCATTTTACAGGTTTGTACCGGTTGCCATCCGTCTGCGGCTTTTATACCGATTAATGGAAATGTATTACCTTGCCTTCCTCATACTATTAAAACCAGCATTGGAAATTACGGGCTGATATGTTGAAAAAAATAAACCTACTTTTTTACTACCTCTTCAGGTTTCCTGTTTATAAAATCATGTTGGGGAAGATCGGCTCCCGTTCCAGGTTATTGCATACAAAACTGGAAGGACATAAGCGGATTTTTATCGGAACAAAAGTATATATCAACAGTGCCGGCTGGCTGGCTTCTATTCCATTAACCGGGGACAATAATTGCCATCTGACCATCGGGGATGGAACCTATGTCGGCCGTTTTTGTCATTTTTATGCTACTTCAAAAATTGAGATAGGAAAAAAAGTACTGATCGCTGATAAAGTGTATCTCAGTGATAATATGCATGGATACAGGGATATTAATATACCCGTTATTGATCAGCCGGTGGAGCAATTGAACCCGGTGATCATAAAAGATGGTGCCTGGCTGGGGGAAAATGTATGTGTGGTGGGGGCAACTGTAGGGAAGAACAGTGTGGTGGGTGCCAACAGTGTGGTGACAAAAGATATACCTGATCATTGTGTAGCCGCAGGTTCCCCGGCCATTATTATCAGGCGATACAATTTTGATAAAAATGAATGGTGCAAAACTGATAAAGAAGGAAACTTTATCTGAAAACGGAAACAATGGGATATAAGAAAGTTTTAATCACCGGGGGAGCTGGTTTTATCGGGTCAAACCTGGCCCTGTTTCTTATTCAGCAGGGCTGTAGTGTAACGGTATTGGATAATTTATCAGAACAGATTCATGGAGCCAACCCGGCATCCACTTCACCGCTATATATCTCCATAAAGGATAAAGTAAATTTTATTAAAGGAACTGTTACTTCAAGAACAGATTGGGAGAATGCTATTGCCGGTAACGAAGTGATCGTTCATTTGGCTGCTGAAACGGGCACAGGCCAATCGATGTACCAGATCAGCCACTATACAGAAGTGAATATTGGCGGTACTGCCATTATGCTGGATATCCTGGCTAATACTAAAACCAGTATTAAAAAAGTGATCATTGCTTCTTCAAGGGCTATTTATGGAGAAGGGAAATATATCTCGGGAGAACTGGGAGTGGTGTATCCTGCACACCGCTCAGCTAAAGAGATGGATGCAGGAAACTTTGAAGTAACATACCCCGGTACAACAGGGCCATTGCAGTTAGTGGCTACAGATGAGGAATCAAAAATTCATCCTTCATCTGTTTACGGTATCACCAAACAAAACCAGGAGCAGATGGTGATGACTGTTTGCCCCACGATCGGTATTGCCCCGGTGGCTTTCCGCTACCAGAATGTGTATGGGCCGGGTCAGTCGCTAACAAATCCTTATACAGGGATACTTTCTATATTCTCTACTCTTATCCGGAATAAAAAGCCCATCAACATTTTTGAAGATGGTAAAGAGAGCCGTGATTTTGTATTTATTGATGATGTGGTAAGGGCAACGTTTTCAGGTATTGAAAAAGAAGAAGCAAACGGCCAGGTATTTAATGTAGGAACCGGTGTGGCAACCACGGTACTGGAATTGGCCAACTTACTGACTGAATATTATAATGTGCAGGTGCCAATAAATATAACAGGTAACTACCGGCTGGGTGATATCCGTCATAATTATGCTGACATGTCAAAGATCGGACGGTTACTTTCTTTTACACCGGTGGTCCCGTTTAAAGAAGGCCTGAAAAAATTTACCGGGTGGGTACTGGATCAGCAGGTACAGAACAGTAAGTACGAGGAGTCTATTGCAGAAATGAAATCAAAAGGGTTGATGAAATAAATCAATATGGCTACAATCGGACTGGTAACTGTTTTGTTCAGGAGTGATGAGGTACTCCCTGATTTTTTTAAAAGCATTTCCCGCCAGACTCATAAAGATTATATTCTTTACCTCGTCGATAATTCTGAAAGTGCCACTACAGATGCCATCATCAGTCAATGCCTGAAAGAATATCCTGTTACAGCATACAGGCATATTAAAACCGGCGGAAATATCGGGGTGGCTGCGGGTAATAATACAGGAATAAAATTATCCCTTGCCGATAATTGTTCTCATGTACTGATACTGAATAATGATATTGAAATAGAACAGGATTTTATGTTCAGTAAACTGCTATCACTGGCCGATGCAGACGAGAGTATGATCGTTCCTAAAATTTATTACTATGATGAGAAAAAGATCTGGATGGCTGGCGGGTATATGGATAAATGGCGGGCATTAGGTGTGCATTACGGGTACAATCAAAAAGATAAGCCAAAATATAATATTGGCAAACATGTAACCTATTCACCTACTTGTTTTATGCTGGTGAAGAAAGAAGTCTTTGATGCAACAGGCATCATGGATGAAAAATATTTTGCTTACTATGATGACACTGACTTTGTATTGAGGGCCACAAAGCTTGGATACAAAATTTGGTATGAACCTTCATTGGAACTGATGCATAAGGTCTCTTCTTCCGTGGGAACCAATTCACCGTTTTATGTGTACTATTCAAACAGAAATAAGATCTACTTCATCAGAAAGAACTTTAAAGGTCTGCAAAGATATTTTGCCTTGTTGTACACATTGATATCAAGGATAGCTTTCTGGGTTGGATTTGATAAAGCAAGAAAACAGAAACTCGTACAAGGCCTGAAAGATGGATTTAAAATGAAGTGGGAGCAGGGTCATTAGATAGCGGAGGCTATTTTCTTTACAATATTCCCCCAATAATAATACTCGTAATAGGCAGGAGGAGTGACAGCTATATTATTCTTGTTGTCTGTGATAGCTTTTGCAAAACTATTCCAGTCATTATCAGTTACTGTAACCAGTTTGTCACCGCATACATCCCTGTTAATGCCTGTAGCTCCTGTTTCTGTAGCGATAACCGTATTCCCATATGCGATGGCTTCTACCATCTTGGTCTTTATACCACCGCCGCTTTGCACTGGGTTCAAAAAAATATCTGCAGCTTTAAAATAAACTTCTATATCGTTTACAAACCCGGCATAGATAATATTTTTTTCTGCATATTCTTTTAATGCGTTTAATTCATCCGGCAGCCCTTTTCCGCAGATCACAATTTTGTAGCGGAAGGATGTTTCTTTCTGTAGCAGGGGGTTAATAGTATCAAGGATCACTTTTAAGGCATCAAGATTCGGTTTGTAATTCAGCAAACCATTAAATAGTATGATTTTTTCACCCGGTGAAATAGTATGGTCCCTGCTGATTGCTTCTTTACAGGCTGCTTTATCGGCAGGATATTCTTTTATAGTAATACCAAAGGGAAGGTCAATACATTTATTGATACTTATCTTCCATGTATCAACAGCAAATCTTTTATCCTCCTGCGTGATGAAAAAAAGTTTATCTGCTTTTTTGAAGCTCCACTTTTCGTAAGCTCTTAATACAGGCCACCACCAGCGGCCGGTGGATTGAAATCGCTGGTACTCGATGTTATGTGTATGGATAATTGTTTTAACACCTGTCCTTTTCTTTATGCGGAATGCCAGCCAGGCGTAATAAGGGTGCTCCCAAATGATGGCATCATACTTATTTTGCTTTACTTCATCACTGATCTTTTTTATAAGACTCAGGTCAAGATAGCGGGTAAAAGATTTTTTTAACAGCGGAATAATTTTGTAATTCTTTACCAGCCGAAAATCATTCTCCGCCACACTGATTACGGTGAGTTCAACTTCTTTGGCAAGATTTTCCAGGAATTGGGCGATAAACTTCTGCCCACCTGAAAAATAAGGCAGGTAGGGGTAGGGAGCTATCACCAATACTTTTTTCATTCCGCTACGGGCTTGTTTTCTTGCTTCCCTTCCAGGCCATAAAAAGGCCACCGGCAAATATCAGCAGGACGAGTATAGAAGCAGCAAACATGATCGATCTTCCTTTCTTCACTGATTCAGGTTCAAAGACAAATTTAATGGTATGCTTTCCTGCAGGAACAGATAGTCCTCTCAGGACATAGTTGGCATTCACATAGTCTGTTTTCTTCCCGTCTACATATGCATTCCAGCCTTTGGGATAATAAATCTCACTGAATACAGCAAACTGGGGCCCATTGCAACTGGCTTCGTATTCTATGGCATCGTTATCAAATTTAGTCATCCTGATATAAGAGGCTGAATCCGGTTGTGGTTGTGTAATGCTTTGTGCAAATGATTTGTCAACGATAGCGGTATCTTTCAGGTTTGTTGATCCGATATCAGTAATAGCTGCTACCCGGTCGTTCACCACTTTTACATGTTTTACCAGCCAGCAATGACCATATGCCGAATCCGCATTGGGAATCAGCATGGCCTGTCCGTTCTGCTGATTCTGCACAATGATATATTTAATATTGAGCATATTGATTATGCCGGGATTGGGTGATCCCGACAAATATTTCTCGATCATGTCCTGGTAAATACGAAGTTTTGCAGGATGGTAACCACCGGCAGACTTATGGTAATAGGAAGTGCGGGACTCATTGTAAGTATCACCGGCGAGGTTAAAGACCCTGAAGTTGGGGTCTTTATCTTTCAATATCTCCTGGTCAATTAAATTAGCGGCAAAGTTTGAATTCTCATATTCGTCTGGTGATACATAACTTTCATCATTCAGGTATTGTTTACTGGCAATTGTTAATTCCAGTGTAGATACCGCTATGAGGATAATTCCGGCAACAACAGGTTTTATAGTATTCTTTAAATACAGGTAAAGAGAACCTAATAATACAAGTGTTAATCCCAGGGCTCTTAATAATTGTCCGCCAAACATGGCTTTCCGTTCTTCTTTCAATCCTGATACGATAAGCCGGCCCATTTCATCAGAACCATTTTTGTCTGTATACCCGGCAATGATCTGTTTATCGACCATTGAACTGTAATCCATTGTTATATATAATAATGCCAGTACACCAAATAAGCCACCCGCAGCATAGAGTATCTTCTTAAAATCTTTTTGCAATATCTCTTTTGCTTTTTCCTGGAATAACAGGTATTGTAAAGCCACTACAGCGGAAATTGCCATAGTAAATTGCGGGATCACCTGTGCCATAGAAGGTGCCCTGAACTTGTTGAACAGTGGAAGATTTTCAAAAAGAAACACATTGAAACCTGCAAAATTTTTACCCCATGATATAAAAATGCCGAAGAGTGTGGCGGCCAGCAGACCCCAGCGAAGCGGAGATTTTACCAGCACAAACCCTAATAACCCCAGTACAAAAATGATGACACCGAGATATGCGGGCCCGGCTGTATACGGAAGGGCACCCCAATACTTAGGCATACTCTGGGCTATTTGTTCTGCATTTGCTTCATCAATACCACGGTTCATCAGTTTGCTGGCCACTGCTGATCCTTCGCCTAAAGAATTGCTATGCCCGCCACCAAAAGCATTTGGCATTAATAAAGTGAACGTTTCAGCTTTTCCTAAACTGTATACGAAAGCATAAGATGTATCAAGTCCCTTTGTACTCGTGGCTGTCACTTTATCTCCTTCAATGGAAATGTCTTTACCGCCCCGCATGGTAAATTTGGAATACTCCGAAGTGGTCATCAGTACCATGGCGTTGCCGGCCAGCCCGATCAAAGCAGATGTAACAGTAATGGCCCCGCTGATGGCGATATGTTTCCAATCTTTTTCTTTGATCCATTTTACCAGGTAACCAATGGTAATGAGTACCACCACAAGAAAGAAATAATAGCTTATCTGCAGGTGATTCACACTGATTTGCTGGTAGGCACCAAATGTGGTCAGCGCAAAACCAAGCCAGTATTTTTTCTGAAAAGTGGAAATTATACCTGCCAGCAGTAAAGGCATAAAAGCGGTAGCCAGCATTTGCGTATCATGACCGGCATTAATGATAACAGGATTATAAGTAGAGAAGGCATAACCCAGTGCTCCGAGAATTCCTACCACAGGATTTAGCCGGAGTATCAAACATAAAATATAAAAGCAAAGACAGGCGAGAAAGAAAAAATTAATTGGCTTTGGTAATCCCAGGGAAAATATTTTTACCGTATCCGGTAAAATTGTTTTGCCTTCCATGGCTACCTGGTAGTTGGGCATCCCGCTGAAAAGATTGGGGTTCCATAACGGGAAATGGCCATTCTTTTCTTTGTAATCAAATGAATTCTGCGCCATACCTTTCCACCCGATCGTATCATGCTGGTTCAATACATTACCTTCCAGTGCCGGTTTGCAAAAAAGAGCCGCTACAACCAGGAAAATGATAATAGCTATTGCATGAGGCAGCAATTTCTTCAGCAAGGGATTGTTCATATCCAATGAGTTATTAAGGTGACAAAATAATGCTATTTTGAGCTAAAATTCCCGATGCGCTGGCTTTTATTTTTGTCAAGACTGGCTTTTATCTGCGGCCTTTTTTTCCTGTTGTCTTTATCGCTTCTTTTCAGGAACTGGGTGCAGGATGATAATATGGTTTCCACCATTATCACCATTGGTTTTTTTATGGGGATGATCATTGTGCCTGTTACATTGCTTTGTTACCTGATCCTGTGGATAGTGGGGAGGAAGCCGGGTTCTATTGTTCCTGCCTGGCTTATTGTAGCCAATGTTATTGTTTTTAGTATCCTGCTTGGATATATTGTTTATGCAAATTATTTGTATTCTCAAATTGAAATATGATACAAACCATTATCAGAAATAAGCCAACCAAACTTTTCCTGATACTGGGAGGTTTTTTTATCGCTAATGCATTGATAGCGGAAATAATCGGGGTGAAAATATTTTCATTGGAAAAAACACTGGGGTTTTCCCCGCTTAATATTAAGCTGCTGGGTAATGAGCTGTCAGTAAACCTTACTGCCGGCGTATTACTATGGCCGGTTGTCTTTATCATGACAGATATCATCAATGAGTACTATGGAATGAAGGGTGTCAGGTTTCTCTCCTGGCTGACGGCCGGGCTTATCGCATTTGCTTTTCTTGTTTTCATGGGGGCAATGCAGTTAACCCCTGCTGATTTTTTCATCACCAGTAAGCAGGGAAGCGGGGTGCCTGATATGGAAAAAGCTTACAATAGTGTACTGGGGCAGGGAGGTTTTATTATCATTGGTTCCATAACAGCTTTTATACTGGGTCAGCTGATCGATGTTTTTGTTTTTCATAAAATAAAGAAAGCTACCGGTGAAAAGAAGATTTGGTTGCGGGCCACCGGATCTACGCTGGTTTCGCAGTTCATTGACAGTTTCGTTGTTCTTTTCATTGCATTTTATGTTGGTACCAGGGTGAACCAGACCGGGAATGATTTTGTATGGCCTTTCAGCCTTTTCATTGCGGTTGGATTGGTTAACTATATATACAAGTTCATTGTAGCCATACTGATGACACCGGTCATCTATTTTGTTCATTACATGATTGAAAATTACCTTGGGAAGGAACAGGCAGCAGCAATGAAAGCTGCGGCCATGCAGGATGACTAATATTTTTCTTTAATAATTGAGGATACTATCTTATCAATAGGCAAAGTGACCTGCTCCGCAGAAAAATCATCCCAGTTAATAAAGCGAAATGTTTCCGTTTCATTTTTCTCTTCGTACACTTTCATTTGTTCTTCATCAAAATCAAATGGTTTTTCCCGGAGAGGGACTTGTATATCTTCCAGTGCCGTTGCGAAATAATAGATTGAAATGATCTGGTGTTCCGGGTTGAAAGCTGACATTTGAAAATAATCTGTAGTGTAAATATGATGACCTACTTCCACTTTCAGTTTCATCTCTTCCATAAATTCCCGTTGCAGGCAATCCCGGGTGCCTTCTCCAAATTCCAGTCCCCCGCCGGGAAATTTGGTGATATAACTGCCACGGATCAATTCATCGCTCACCAATACCTGCTTTTGTTCATTGAGCAGTATGCCATAAACCCTGATATTGAACCGGTGCATAATAGATCAGAATATTTTTTTCTTAAGAAAAAACCAGCCGATGAATAAGGAAATGATGAGCGACAGCCCAACTGGCATGTAGAAGGCCAGTTTGGATTCCTGGTAAGGAATTGGAACGTTCATGCCATAGATGCTGGCTACCAGTACAGGCAAAGTCAATACAATAGTGATCACGGATAATCTTTTCAGTACTTCGTTCTGGTTGTTGGCAATAATGCCGGCAAAAGCATCCAGTGTACTGCTGAGGATATTGCTGTAGATATTGGCCATTTCCAGTGCCTGTGAATTATCTACGATAAGATCATCCAGGAATTCTTTTTCTTCTTCATTCAGGGCAAGGAAATTGGTTCGTTGCAGCTTCATGAACAGTAGTTCATTGGAACGAATAGCTGTTACGAAATAAACAAGGCTCTTTTGTATCCGCATCAGTTCCAGCAGGTGTTCATTCCGGCTGGCTGCATATAGTTTTTGTTCGAATGTGTTCCTCCGCTGGTTGATCTCTTTCAGGTGCTCCATATAGTTCTGTACCACTTTCTCAAAAATTTTCAGCACCATCATATTCTTTTTATCAGGGTGCCGGTTTTGAAAAGTATTCAGAAATTTTTTGATAGCCGGGTTATCAAAGGAATTAACAGTTACTATCTGGTTATGGGTAAGAATAATACAGATAGGAATAGTAATGTAATATGCGTCACTTTCGTTGAATGAGTTGTTCTCTGTTGGTGTCTTGATGACAAGAAGCTTTACATTATCATCTTCTTCAAAGCGGCTCCTTTCATCGATATCCAGCGAGTCGGTGAGGAAGTCAATAGGTATATCCAGCCCGGAAGAAAGTTCAGAAAACTCCTCCTGTTTCAATGGGGGAGAGACATTTATCCAGGCACCCGTTTCCGGGACGTTGATCTCTACCGTTTGCTGGTTAATATTTTTAAAGTACTTGATCATAAACCGCCGCAAAGGTAAGCCTGCACTTTCAGATTTGCTTTCTAATCTTTATACCCGAACAGTTGATGGGGAAATGGTAACATTTAAATGCAGCTCTTATTTTACTTCGATGCTGCCTTCGAATACTTTTTCAGCAGGACCGCAAAGCCAGATGTTCTCATATTTTTCATCATCCGTTCTGTCAAATTCTACGGAGAGTGTACCACCTAATGTTTTTACTTCTATATCGTTAAAACCATTTTCATTATGGTAACTTATCAGTGCCGCAGCTGTAACCCCCGTGCCGCAGGAATAGGTCTCGTCTTCCACCCCTCTTTCATAGGTCCTGACGATTATTTTATTGGTGTTGTCCAGTTGTTCCACAAAATTTACGTTGATGCCTTCCTCCGCAAACTCACGGCTATAACGGATATCATGCCCCTTTTTATAGACATCAACATTCATTACATCATCTACGATTTTTATATAGTGCGGGGACCCGGTATTTAAGATCAGATCATTGTGGAATCTTTTAATGGAATCTACATCTTTCATTTTAAGGGAAACGATGCCATCAATATCGATCTCCGCTTCATGTGGCCCGTCTGAGGCAAGGAAATGATATAGTTCATGATGAATGCCAAGGTGGTAAGCAAACTTGGTGATACAACGTCCACCATTGCCACACATGCTTCCTTCTTTGCCATCGGCATTATAATATTTCATTTCAAAATCATAGCCTTCTTTTTCATTCAGCAGCATCAGGCCATCTGCGCCAATACCAAAACGGCGGTCGCACAAATGATGTATCTGTTCTGTCGTCAGCCAGGTATATTCATTTTTCCTGTTGTCAGCTATAATAAAATCGTTGCCTGTACCCTGGTATTTAAAAAAATGTAATTGCATTAAATACTTTCTGAAAATATCTGAACGAATTTTTTGATTAAATTTTCAACTGCTGCTTTTCCATCTTTGGAAAACTCTTTCTTTATCCTGTTTGCCACAATAGCATTTACAGCCAGGCAATTATGCCCGAGCAATTTACCCAGCCCATAAATGGCAGAGGTTTCCATCTCAAAATTAGTAATCCGATGTTGACCGAAACGGAAATCGGTAAGCCGGTTGATCAGGTCAGGGTTACGGATGCCTAATCTGAGAATTCTTCCTTGCGGGCCATAAAAACCAGGACAGGTTACCGTAATACCATGATGAAAATCTTTTACAAAATGTTTTATTAAGGATCCGGCACCGCTTGTAATGTAAGGATGCCCGATCTGCCCGTGAATTTGTGTATGAGTAACGAAAGAGTGGATCAGTTGCTGCTCTTCATCATTTTGTTCATAGCGATAAAAATTGAGCAGGTTGTCTATTCCAAGTCCATGGGTGGATGCTACAAAACTGTCTACCGGAATATCACTTTGCAACGAACCGGAGGTGCCGATACGGATAATATTGAGGGACTTAAGCTGCTTGTTGATCTCCCTGGTTTCAAAATCAATATTTACAAGGGCATCAAGTTCATTAATGACAATATCAATATTATCAGGTCCGATACCTGATGAAAGGACCGTAATTCTTTTTTTGTTGATATACCCGGTATGGCTGATGAATTCCCGGTGCTGACGTTTTACCTCAATACTGTCAAAATACTTGCTCACTTCTTTTACCCGGTCCGGGTCTCCTACTGTTACTACAGTATCGCCCAGTTCATCGGGCCGGAGGTCAATATGATAAACAGCTCCCCGGTCATTAATAATGAGTTCTGATTCTGCGATCCGGCTCATATAACTAGTTTAATATGATGTAAATAAACCTATTTCAAAAATATGCTTTATTTTCGCAGCGGTTTAAAAAAATGGTCCTGTGGCCGAGTGGCTAGGCAGAGCTCTGCAAAAGCTCCTACACCAGTTCGAATCTGGTCGGGACCTCGTAAAGGGAATAATCAGTTATGATTATTCCCTCTTTTGTTAGCGACAATTGGATTCTCAGGAAAATGGTCTGGTGTTTACGTAAAAAAAATAGTATGACTGTTCGAAGCTGCCGGCAGGCAGGTCGGGACCTCGTAAAAAAGTCATCTGGTAAGGAGACTTTTTTTATTGTTCAATGTAAGCCTTGCTCCATTTTGGAGTATAGGAAATTCTCAAAGAGTCTTTGATCCTGGCTGTATCAGCAGGTGTGGCCGGTAGTACAAAGAATAAGATGAAATTGACAGAGTCTTTTGTTCCCATCTGTATTGTTGTAGGCAGTTCTTTCAAAAATTTGAAACGTTTGAAAGCTCTTTCCCTCCCGGCTGTTTCAATAACAAATTTGTAATTACCTGCTGGGGTTACAATTGGTGGCGGGATTGTTATATTCCCTTTTTGAACTGCAGTGGTGTCGTTAACATTTTGTGCGGCAGGCTCTGATGTTTTTGTAGCCGGAGCGGTAGTGCTGTTACCGTTGGCATCAGCTGTGGTATTCTTGTAGATAATATATCCTCCCCAAATAGCTAATGCCAAACCAATAAGCATTAAGAGTATTGCTACAGGCTTTTTCCATTGCACTTTTTCTCTTCGGGGGTTGAGGATGTCTTTGTAGTCAGAAACATCTGAATTGTTATCAACTTCAGTATAGCCTACTTGTTTTGTTGGTTGTTCTTTTAATATTTCTGGTGTAAGCTGACCGGGAGAGAAGCTGTACTGACCAGATTGGGTTTTTACAAGACTGCCGATCCCATCCAGCATAAAAGGTTTTCCTATGTTCAGGAATTGTTGTCCCAGCCACAGGTGAGAATCAAGATCTGCTGCTGCCAATGCTTTGATTTTCCCGGTTTGTGAAGAAATAAAGTCGATCAAAGCCGGGTTTTCCTTAATGCCAGGATTATTTTCAAATGTGATGCCTTCGCCAAAGTCTTTTTTGCTGTTTTTGTCAGATTCGGGATCCACAACAATAGATGAATCAAGCAGGAATGTGCCAATACCGGGCAGATCCAGTCTCCGGGTTGAATAGAGATATTGGGCAAGTATCTGTGCTAGTTTCAAAGTTTTGGCTTTTAAAGGATACAATATAAATATTTTATACCACCAATACAAGTGCCGGAAAACTCTGTGGTTTAACTTTGCATCAATTATGCTTACCAAACAAGAAACGGATTTCATCAGTTATTGGGAAGAGAACAGGTTGGCGAAAAAAAAAGTACTGCGCCAGATATATGTGGGGCTTCCTCTGGCGGTCATACTTGTTATTACCATTTTTGCGAACCTTCTTTCCGGTTGGTATAGCAGGGCGCAAATGGTTATGTTCAGGGAAAACTCTTCTTTGATCATCGTTTTACTGATAGCGGCGCTTTCTATTGTGGTTTTTATAGTCATATTCTCTGCCCGTCACCGGTGGGATATGAATGAGCAGCGTTACCGTGAACTACTGGATAAGAAGGCGAAAGATTAAAAAATAATTCCTTTTTTTGCAGCGAATAATAGTTTTCCAGGGTCTTACTCAGGATTTTGGACCAACATCTTAATATGAAGAATTTTTTCCTTTTTTTATCTGTATCTGGTTTTTTAATGCTAAACAGTGGTTGCCTGAAAGACAATAGCTGTAATGCAAAGACTGTTGAAAGTGAGCAGGCAACTATAGTGAATTATGCACTTGCAAACGGGATAACAGCTACCGCCCACAGCAGCGGACTGCATTATGAAGTAGTAACTGCCGGAACCGGACCTGCTCCTACCATTAATTCTACCGTATCTGTGCGATATGTGGGAAAACTGCTGAATGGGACTGTTTTTGACACCCAGGCAGGTACTCCCGTCACTTTTCCGGTAAACCAGGTGATTCCGGGCTGGCAATTGGGTCTTCCGCTGGTACAGGAGGGAGGTACTATCAAACTGATTATCCCTTCATCACTGGCCTATGGCTGTACAGGATATGGCGCTATCCCTGCGGATGCGATATTATATTTTGAGATCGATTTGGTAGATGTTCAATAATTGCTGAGCCTTTACTGCTTATGCTCTGCTTCCCCGTCCTGCTTGCAGCGACGGGGTTCTTTTTACTGTATTTTTGATTTTAAATCTTTCATCTTGCCTCACGAAGCCATTTCAGTCTTTGATATTTTTAAAATCGGGGTAGGCCCTTCCAGTTCCCATACATTGGGGCCATGGAGAGCTGCACAGCGTTTTGCAAAAATGTTGCATCAGAAGAACATATTGACTGATGTAACCAGGGTAAGGGTACTTCTTTATGGTTCTTTAGCCAAAACAGGTAAAGGTCATGGTACGGATGTAGCTGTTCAATTGGGACTTTGCGGCCATGACCCTGTAACATTTGCAGTAGATCAGATCGATGCAAAGATTCATGACATTGCTGCTATGAAGAAGATGGTTTTACTTGGTCTGCATGAGGCCGACTTTGATCCGCAGGAAGACATTGAATTTCTTATTACCGAAACACTCCCTTATCATCCTAATGCAGTTACTTTCCTTGTAACTACCAGGAATGGGGAATCTGTTGCAGAAACATATTATTCTGTTGGTGGAGGATTTGTAGTTAAGGAAGGAGAGGAAACCGGTACGGTGAACTCCGTTCAATTGCCATTTCCGATTAATAATGCCGATGATTTGTTACACTGGTGTATAAAAACAGGTATGAGTATTCATGAAATAGTGATGGAGAATGAACATACCTGGCGGAGTGAAGAAGAAACAAAAATAAATGCACTGAATATCTGGCGGGTGATGAAAGAGTGTATCTACCGTGGTTGTCATACACCGGGCGTCTTACCCGGTGGGCTGAATGTAAAACGACGTAGTGCCGAATTGAACAAAAGACTTCTTACGGGGAAGGAGTATTCAGATTATGATACCTGGTTATTGGCTATCCGTTCCGGGGGTAATGATTTCAAATACATACTGGATTGGGTCAGTTGTTTTGCACTTGCTGTTAACGAAGAGAATGCGTCATTTGGCAGAGTGGTGACGGCTCCAACCAATGGTGCTGCGGGAGTGATACCCGCTGTACTTCAGTATTATATAGCCTTTTGTCACGATAGTTATCGGGAGGTAAACAAAGAGGATAAGATCATTCAATTCCTGTTGACTGCTGCTGAAATAGGCAGCATTTTCAAAAAGGGGGCCACTCTTTCTGCAGCTATGGGAGGTTGCCAGGCAGAGATCGGTGTATCATCTGCGATGGCCGCCGCCGGACTTACAGAATGTATGGGCGGCACCCAAAGGCAGGTAATGATGGCATCAGAAATTGCTATGGAACATCATTTAGGATTAACCTGCGACCCGATAGCCGGGTTAGTACAAGTTCCTTGTATTGAAAGAAATACCATGGGGGCCATCAAGGCTATCACTGCTTCCCAACTGGCACTACAAAGCACTCCTGATTTTGCCAAAGTATCATTAGATGCAGTTATTAAAACCATGTGGGATACTGCACTGGATATGAATCATAAATACAAAGAAACAGCTGATGGGGGACTGGCGGTAAATGTGCCTCTCAGCTTACCTGAGTGCTGATAGTCCTTCGTGAGACATATATTAACTTATTGTCAAGTCACCATTAAAAGAAGTTTTATTTTTTGCAGGTTATTGTACTATTAAAGAGATGATGTTGTAAATTTATTTCCGGCAAGAACCAAATTATTACAACCTCAAACCATTTTACCATGGCAACTAAAAAGAAAGCTAAAAAGAAAGTTGCAAAGCCAGTTGCTAAAAGAAAACCGGCCTCCAAAAAGAAAGTAGCTAAAAAGAAACCATCACCAAAACGAAAAGTGGTTAAAGCTAAACCCAAACGTAAGCCTGTTGCCCGTAAAAAAGCAGCACCTAAAAAAGTGGTAAAGAAAAAAGCGGCAAAAAAACCGGTGAAAAAAGCTGCAAAGAAAGTTGTGAAAAAGGCGGTGAAAAAAATAGCCAGGAAAATAGTAAAAAGGAAACCGGTGGCTGTGAAACCTAAAGCAACTAAGAAGAAAAAAATTATTTCACCGGCTCCCGTTCATTCTGCACCGGTAGTTGTAGAAGAAATAAAAGAAATATTTGTGACCCCGGAAGGAGAGCTGGAGGTAACAGAGACTATCGTCACTGTTGATACAGACAATACTGATTATTCAGATAGTATTGAAGAAGGGTTAACAGAAACAGAAGGTAATCCTGACGAGGAAGATGGAACCATGATATGATATAACACAGGCGGGTTGCACAACAAGTAATCTGCCTGTATTTTTTTTCAGGAAGTTTTTTAGTTATTATTCAATAAAACTTCCGTCATTTAAAGATAAGATAGCGGCTTTCGCTGCTATGCGGGGCAGAAGGTATTTTACGTCCTTCAAATAGTTCCCGGACAGCAATAACAGGTGGCACAGGAGTGGTCGCCGATACAGATTTAATACTGGCTGTCTTTTTCATTTATTGATAGTACTGAAAATAGCCCGGAGGGTACTCCGGGATAATGATTTTACACCATTAACTAATTAAACCAACCTCAAAACAAAAACCATATGACAGTATTAGGTATTCATCACGGACATGATTCATCAGCAGCTATTGTTAAAGATGGCGTTATCCTTGCCGATGTGCAGGAGGAAAGATTTTCACGGGTAAAGCACGGATGCAGTTTACCGTTAAAATCAATTGCCTATTGTTTAAAAGAAGCCGGACTTAACAGTATCAATGATGTAGACTATATTAGTTTTTCAAATCAAAGTAACACGGAAGAGATAGAATCAGTTTTTGGATTAAAAAGCGAGTCCGGGGGATTGAAAAAGACAATTAAGAAGATGCTTCATACGATTATGCGGAAAGAAGTATACATAAGCAATATGAAGCTTCCGATCTATTATCCTGATTATATTGTAAGGGATAAAAGCAAGTGTATAAACAATCATCATCATCTGTCTCATGCTGCCAGTGCTCATTTTACCCGCAAGTCAGCTGAAAAATGTCTCATTTTCACCATTGATGGTGCCGGGGATAAATTCTGTACAGCGATATGGATGGGAGAAGGTAGTAAAATTGAGTTACTAAAAAGTTATTACAGGGATGCATCAATTGGCTGGGCATATAGCATCGTTACCGAGGCCTTGCACTGGATACATGGTGATGGTGAAGGGAAAACAATGGGCCTGGCACCCTATGGAGATCCGGCTAAATGCAGTGATGAGCTGGATAAGTATTTCCCTGTTTTTAAAGGTGATGAATTAGTGAGACCGTCTTCATTAGGACAAGACTATTACTGGAATGAAGGAGGCTCTTACCAGTTTCATTTCGATGAAGCAAAAGAAGTGGAGAAGTTAGTAGAAAAATACGGAAGAGAACATGTGGCTGCCAGGGCACAAAAATTACTCGAAGAAGTGGTAATAAACCTGGTATCTGGCTGGGTGAAAAAAACCGGCATAAAAAGAGTAGTATTTGCGGGTGGTGTGATGCTGAATGTAAAATTGAATCAAAGAATTTGGAATAACCGGAACGAGATTGGTATTATTGAGCAACATGTTTTTCCTAATCCCGGTGACTCAGGCCTTGCTATCGGCGCTGCATTATTGCAATATTATAAACATCATGACTTTAAAGGAAATGAAATAAAGAATCTTTATGGCGGGCCTGCATACAGTAACGAAGAAATTGAAGCGATGCTAAAAGTCAGGAAGTTGAAATATCATTATACAGATAATCCTTCCAAAGTGGCAGCTGAGTTATTGGCTAAAAACCAGATCGTAGCCTGGTTCCAGGGGCGTATGGAATGTGGACCGAGAGCATTGGGTAATCGATCTATTTTGATGAGTCCGCTGAAACCTGAAAACAAGGATGTTATCAATAAATGGGTGAAATTCCGTGAAGGTTTCCGCCCTTTTTGTCCATCATTGACATATGAAAAGAAAGATGTTTACCTGAAAGATAACCGGGATGAATTTTTTATGATCACTTCTTTTGATGTGACAGATGAAAAAAGAGAAGCGATACCTGCAGTAGTACATGTGGATGGTACAGTGAGACCGCAAATGGTGCAGAAGGAAACCAATCCAAGGTATTGGGAGCTGATCAATGAATTTGGTAACCTGACCGGCGAATACATTGTACTTAATTCTTCTTTTAATGTAATGGGTGAACCGATCATTAATCATCCTAAAGAAGCTATCAAATGTTTTTTTGACTCCGGGCTGGATGCCATTTTTTTGGGAAACTATTATCTTATTAAGTCAGAGCATTAAGAAACAAAAGCCGCCAGTTATCTGGCGGCTTTTGTTTATACAAGTTTATTTCATCAGTTCAATTCGGGATTTGCCTCAATCTTAATACCTTCATAATTCCTTATTTCATTGTATAAAGTATCTCTCTCTACCGGTATTCTCCGGGCTTGTTTTATTAAGGTGATCAACTCGGCTGTAGTCATAGATGGATTTAACTCTTCCGAGCCAGCCATGCTGTAAATTTTTGTTGTATCATCAATTGTTCCGTCAATATCATCCACACCAAAAGAAAGAGTGAGTTGTGCATTCTGCCTGCCCAGCATCGGCCAATAGGCTTTCAGGTGAGGAAAGTTATCTAAGTAAATACGGGCAATGGCATACATCTTCATATCTTCAATATGAGTATTTTCTGATACACTGCTCATATCGTTATCCTTATTCCTGAATTTTAAAGGAATAAAAGTGTTGAATCCTTTTGTCTTGTCCTGTAATACTCTTAACCGCCTCATGTGATCGATCCGGTGTTCATATTTTTCAATATGCCCGTACAGCATGGTGGCATTGGAATGTAATCCAAGTTTATGTGCTGTTTCATGAATAGTAAGCCATCCATCGGCATCCACTTTATCCGCACATATTTTCTCCCTGATCTCGGGATGAAATATTTCTGCTCCACCACCGGGTATAGAATCAAGGCCTGCTGCAATCAAAAACTTTAGTCCTTCTTCTGCACTTACTTTTGCTTTCCGGAACATATAATCGTATTCCACAGCGGTAAAGGCTTTAATATGCAAATCAGGACGATGGGTTTTAATGGCTTTTAGCAGGTCTGCGAAGAATGGCAGGTCCATCTTTGGGTGCACACCTCCCACAATATGTACTTCAGTGATGGGTTTCCCGTCATATTTTTTCACCATGTGAAGCATCTGGTCAATGCTGAGTTCCCAGCCTTCTTCCCGGTGAGCATACAGGCGGCTGTAGGAACAGAAATTGCAGCTGAATACACAAACGTTGGTGGGCTCGATATGAAAATTCCTGTTAAAGAAAACTTTATTACCATGCAGTTTTTCTTTTATTTCATTGGCAAGCCGGCCCACGAATCCCAGGCTTGCTTTTTCAAAAAGCAATAAACAATCTTCGTCAGTGATGCGCTGCCCGGCTTTTACTTTATCGGCTACTTGTTGCAGGCCGGCAGAAATGTCTGTTGTGGTGATCATAGTAGTATTAATTACAAGTACAAAGTTACTGAGTACAAAGTTGACAACTTTAAAAAATCCTTATCTTCATTTCACTTAATAGGGCTATATGAATTTAAAACTCAGGTTAACGGTTCTCAGCTTTTTACAGTTTTTCGTATGGGGAGCCTGGCTTATTACCATCGCTACCTATTTTTTTTCCAATAATATGGGGACAGGAGCCCAGTTTGGTGCCATCTTTTCAACACTGGCTTTATCTTCCTTATTTATGCCTGCGCTTACGGGCATTATCGCAGATAAGTGGTTAAATGCTGAGCGATTGTATGGCGTCTTGCATATCTTATATGGTGCAGTGCTGCTTTATGTGCCACAGGTAAAGGATGCAGACACACTCTATTATGTTATCCTGGTAGCCATGATCTTCTATATGCCCACCATTTCCTTGTCCAACTCGATCTCTTATACTATACTAAAGAAGAATAATTATGATGTGGTAAAAGTTTTTCCGCCAATAAGGGTTTGGGGTACCATTGGTTTTATCGTGGCGATGTGGACAACCAACCTTACCGGAAGTAAGGCTAATACCAACCAGTTTATCATAGGGGGGGTGATTGCTATTTTGCTGGGGATTTATTCTTTTACATTGCCAAAATGTCCCCCACAGAAATCTATTGCAAAAGGGGCATCTATTATTGAGCAATTGGGGTTGAATGCTTTTAAGCTTTTCTCTAAATATAAAATGGCCCTGTTCTTCATTTTTTCTATGTTCTTAGGGGCTGCGCTACAGCTTACAAATATGTATGGTGATACTTTCCTTGATGATTTCAAAAAAGTACCTGAATACGGGCCGGAATCTTTTGTAGTGAAATACTCAACCATTATTATGTCCATCTCCCAGATATCGGAGACTGTCTTTATTCTTACCATTCCTTTTTTCCTGAAGCGTTTTGGTATTAAAAAGGTGATGTTGTTTTCCATGCTCGCATGGGTATTGCGTTTCGGGTTATTTGCTTATGGCAACCCTGCCGATGGATTATGGATGATTATTCTTTCCTGTATCGTGTATGGTATGGCATTCGATTTTTTCAATATCTCCGGTTCCTTATTTGTAGAAACGACTACGGATGCATCTATCCGTTCCAGTGCCCAGGGTTTGTTTATGATGATGACAAATGGGGTAGGAGCTTTCCTGGGCAGTAAGATAAGCGGTTATGTGATCGATAAGTATTTCACCGTAAACGGGGGAGATAAAAACTGGCAGGATATCTGGATCACTTTTGCCATCTATGCGTTGGTAGTGGCTGTGTTGTTTGCGATATTATTTAAGCACAAGCATGACCCCAATGCGGTTGGGGATATGCAACATTAGAAAAAGATTATTAGGGTGACTTTAATAAGATACTCTCAGCTTTGTTTCTTTGCAAATTTTGAGGTTGTATTGTTACTGAGTATCTATCAAGTGAACTGTTAGTGTTGAAGATTTACATATTTTATTTTAGTCGTGAAATGGATATATTAACAGTAGAGTATGCTAATCCCGGTAAATAATTTCCCTTTTTCGGCTATAGAATAAATTGTTATTGACGAATTTCTTCTGCTCTATCCAGTTGCTGTGGGAATCCACCTTATATTCAAATTCAATAACTGTAGTGTTATCGGCAGTGTTTAATACTGCTTTGGTTAGCTCCTTATTTTTATAAAAATATTCTGCAAAATTTCGGGATATGGGTTCATCTTTATAAAACCAGCTTATTTTTTTCAGCGAATTGTCAGTATAGTACTCGTACTCTGTATGACTGAAAAGAGAATCTGTCCCCCTCCAATAGTAGTATGTTTTTGCTTTTCTTCTTTTGTCGTCATAGATATAGAAGGTGCGTTGGCATGCTCCGGCAATGAGGTTGGGAGAACAACCGCTGATTTTTTCTCTTAAACTCCCATCATCGTAATAATTAAAGGTTTCCTTATAGTATTCAGCGGCGCTATCATGAAATATCTCGATTTTCATAATACTATCATATTTCAAAACTCTTTTAACATCAGAATTTATTTCAGCAATAAGCCTTCCGCTATCGTCATATTTGTAGTTTACTTTTCTATCCCATCCAAATCCTGATAATTCCCTTACTTCAATGGGCTGAGCTGTGTTGCTATAAAAATATTGTTTCATGTTAAACCAGTCAGGATCATTGCTATAACTTACTTCGGTCATTATCCGGTCAATCGAATCCTTAAACGGCTTGTAACGATAATTGGTTATTTGATAGTCACCGTTACTGAATTCAAGTTTTTCCTGGATAAGGTTATTGTTTTCATCATAAATGTACTTCCAGTTACTTGTAAAAAAGGAGTCATTATTATTGGTAAAGAAAGTAAGTTGTATGAGCCGCCCTTTGGTGTCAAACTCTTTTTGTGTTGGAGCTGAAAGTGATCTTGGGAGTAAGCCTCTCTTAAATTCGTTGAAAATTGTCTCATCCGTTAGGCTAAACTGCCCGAAATCAAGATCTCTGTGATATAAAGTAAGGCCAGCCTTTTCCGCATATCTTACATTCTCTTTTACAGATTTTACATTCCCCTTTAATGAATCAAGTTGAGAAAAAGAGTGAAGAGGTAATAAAAGAAGTAAGTATGGAAGCCAGAATTTCATATATTCAGTTGATTAACCCGGGATTCGCTGCAAGTGGAAATTACATACTTCAAAATAAAAACCCCGATCAGCTGAACGGGGTTTCTTAGTTTAAAATATAGTTTATATATGTGCTTCGATCTTTCTTACAAAATTAGCTTTAGGCTGGGCGCCTACTAATTTATCAACTACCTGTCCGTTTTTAATAAACAGGATAGCAGGAATGGACGTGATGCCATAGTTCATAGACACTTCAGGGTTATTGTCTACGTTCAGTTTACCAATATTTGCTTTACCATCATATTCTTTTGATAGTTCTTCAATTACCGGCCCGATTGCACGGCAGGGACCACACCATTCTGCCCAGAAATCAATTACGGTCAGTTTATCAGAAGCCAGTACATCCGACTGAAAATTTGAGTCTGTGAATTCTTTTGCCATTGTATGAATTTTATTTTTTGTTTTTAAAGGGATTGCAAATTTAAGTCCTGCTCATATAACATGCGATACTGGCACAAAGTTGTGCAAAACTTGTCACTTTATGTAGTACCATTACTACAAACCT
The DNA here is from genome assembly GCA_029558715.1 of Bacteroidota bacterium. Taxonomy (GTDB): domain Bacteria; phylum Bacteroidota; class Bacteroidia; order Chitinophagales; family Chitinophagaceae; genus JJ008. The sequence goes on from JAKQEA010000179.1 coordinate 22,713, forward strand.
GCTAAAACGTCTCATCTTATTAAACCGTTAACACCTGCACTTCCAGCTCCGGGCTTTTTTCAAGAAACTGGATCAATTCCTCGTTCATTTCAAAGCCACTGTTCATTGTCACCAGGCTGATTTTCATCTTATTCTTCGGTTCTGATAAAGTGAATTTCAGGGTTGACTTGCCTGGGTTACTTTTCACATTTTTTTCAATAAAACTCACCATTTCTGCACTGATATCCTGCGGGTGAGCTTCAATGGTAAGCTGTTTTGTCATGTTACGTTTCATGGTTTCAGCCAGTGAAACACTCATTACTTTAAATTCAAATTCGTCCTTATTGTACCGTTGTTTAAAATAGCCATGAATCAGCACCGTGCTGCCCTGCTGCAGGATTGGTGTAAGGCGCATATAATCTTCGCTGAACAAAGGAAATTCTGTTTTCCCGGAATAATCTTCAATCACAAAATTACCATACTTGTTCCCGCTTCTGGCTATCCGGTGTTGTGCATCAGATACCAGCCCTACGATCCGGAAAGGCCGGCCCGGGTTTGGTTGCATCTTTATTGCTTCTTTGAATTCGTTGAAATCAGCCAATGGGGTAACACCATAATGCCTCATTTCGAATTTATAATTGTCAAGCGGGTGGCCGCTTAAAAAAATACCTGTCACTTCTTTTTCTTTATCCAGTTGTACGATCAACGGCCATGGTGCACAATCAGGTATTCTTGGAGGAGGTATCTCCATACTAACGGGTAAATCGCCAAACAAGGTATTAGTAGAAGTGGCATGCTGCGTTGTCATCACCTGTCCATATTTGATCACTTTTTCTAACCCGGTGATGATCTCACCATCCGGTACATTGAAATATTGAGCCCGGTGATGTTCCGGGAAACAATCAAAGCCGCCTGCGTAAGCAAGACTTTCCAGCGTTTTTTTATTGACAGTTCGTTGATTGATACGTTTGATAAAATCAAAAATATTAGTGAATGATCCGCCCTTCTTTCTTTCTTCAATAATGCTTTCTACGGCGGCTTCCCCCACACCTTTTAATCCTCCCAGTCCAAACCGTATTTCACCTTTATCATTTACTGCAAAACCTTTTAGTGATTCATTGATGTCGGGTCCCAGCACCTTTAATCCCATCCGCTTGCATTCTTCCATGAAGAAGGTGATCTTTTCAATACTGCCTGCGTTATTCAGTACTGCCGACATATACTCTGCAGGGTAATGAGCTTTTAAATAAGCTGTTTGATAAGCTACATAAGCATAACAGGTAGAGTGTGATTTGTTAAATGCATACTGGGCAAAAGCTTCCCAGTCGGTCCATATCTTTTCCAGCTTTTCAGGAGGTAATAATTTTTCAGTAGCACCTGAAATAAACTGTGCTTTCATTTTATCCAATACGGCTTTCTGTTTTTTACCCATTGCTTTCCGCAATACGTCAGCATCGCCTTTACTGAAGCCGGCTAATTTTTGAGCCAGCAACATCACCTGTTCCTGGTATACAGTAATGCCATAGGTTTCTTCCAGGTATTCGGCCATTTCAGGCAAATCGTATTGAATAGCCTCACGGCCATGCTTACGATCTATATAATTAGGAATATAGGCAATAGGTCCCGGACGATACAGGGCATTCATCGCAATCAGGTCGCCGAATTTATCAGGTTTTAATTCTCTCAGGTATTTCTGCATACCGGGGCTCTCAAACTGGAAGGTACCGATGGTGGAACCATGCTGGTATAGCTCAAAGGTTTTTTTGTCGTCCAATGGTATCTTATCAATATCAATCTCAACACCATGATTCTGTTTGATTAGCTGCAGGGCATTTTTAATAATGGTCAGTGTTTTCAATCCTAAGAAGTCCATTTTGATAACACCGGCACTTTCGATATCATTTCCTTCTATCTGTGTTACCCATAAAGGAGAATCTTTTGCAGTAGCAACAGGAATAAGTTCCATCAGATCCTGTGGGGCAATGATTATTCCTGCCGCATGGATTCCTGTATTTCGTACCGATCCTTCCAGCCGTTCTGCCTCATGCAATACTTTTCCGGCAGGTGAATTGACCTGGTTATAGATCTCCCTGAGTTTTTTTACATTTTCCAGGTCATCATTTCCCAACCCGTCTTTTTCTTCCAGTGATTTTTCTCCATCCTTTGCTTTCATCGGTGCATGTAACACCCGTTTGAGTTCAATTCCCGGACGTTCAGGAACCAGTTTGGCCAATGCATTTGATTCAGGTAATGGCAGATCCATTACCCTTGCCACATCTTTGATGCTCATTTTGGCTGCCATGGTACCATAAGTGATGATCTGTGCTACCTGGTTCTTCCCATATTTTTCCACCACATAATCAATCACTTTTTGCCTGCCTTCATCATCAAAATCGGTATCTATATCGGGCATTGATTTACGGTCAGGATTCAAAAATCTTTCGAACAGTAAATTATACTTTATCGGATCAATGTTGGTGATGCCAATGCAATAGGCTACTACCGAACCCGCAGCAGAACCACGGCCTGGTCCGATAAATACTCCTTTATCTCTTCCGGCTCTGATAAAATCACTCACGATCAGGAAATAACCTGCAAACCCCATCATTTTGATGGTGAACAATTCAAATTCTATCCTTTCTTTTATTTCATCAGTAAGCTCATGATATCGTTTTGTGGCTCCTTCATAGGTAAGATGCTTCAGGTATTCCCATTGGTTCTGCGACTCTGCTGATACTTTATATTTGCCTATGGTTTCTTCTTTTGTATGAACCTGGAATCTTTTTTCTATCGGGAAGTTCGGCAGCAATATGTCACGGGTTAAACTCAGCAGTTCAACTTTGTCAACAATTTCATTTGTATTATCTATTGCTTCCGGAAGGTCATGAAAGACCTTGCTCATTTCTTCAGTTGTCTTGAAATAGAACTGATCATTCGGGAAAGCAAATCTTTTTCCTTTAGATGATACATCATCATCAGTAAATTCTCTTAACTTTTCTGTAGCAACCTTCTCATTAGTATTTATACAAAGGAGAATGTCGTGGGCATTGTAATCTTCTATGTCTACATAATGAGAGTCATTGCTGGCGATGATCTTTACATTATATTTCTTTGCAAATTTTATCAGTACCTGGTTTACCTTGTCTTGTTCAGCCATGCCATGGCGCTGCAGCTCCACATAATAATCTTCCTGGAAAACATTCAGCCACCATTTGAATTCGTTTTCTCCCTCTTCTTCACCTTTCCGTAAAATAGCCTGTGGTACGGATGCACCAAGACAACAGGTAGTGGCGATCAATCCTTCATGGTGTTTCAGGATGAGTTCCTTATCAATACGGGGATATTTTCCGTACATGCCCTCTATAAAACCAAGTGAAGTAAGTTTTACAAGATTTCTGTACCCCTGTTCATTTTTTGCCAGTAATATCTGGTGATTTCTTTTGTCTTTCTGCTCCTTGGTAAATGTTTTCTGATGCCTTGTTTCTGTTATATAAAACTCACAACCTACTACAGGTTTCACTTTTACTTTTCCATTTTCATCCTTATGCTTGTATGCTTCGGCTACAAACTCAAACACACCAAACATATTGCCGTGATCACTGATGGCTAATGCGGGCATCCCGTCTTTTATAGCTTTTTTATAAAGATTCTGGATAGAAGCGGCACCATCTAATAATGAGAATTGTGTATGTACATGGAGGTGGGAGAATTTCATGCTCACTGTCCTTTATTTCTTTTTAAAACTATAAATATTTATCAGGCCGTTGCTATAGCTGCACACCCATGCTTCCAGTTTGTCATCATTCTCAAAAACATCAACACCCACCGGGTGGCCGGCACAGGGCAAAGATGCCACTTTCTCAAAGTTATCTGCATTGATTTTGTACACATCTACATAATCACTGGTATAACAGGTTACGAAGATGAACTTATGGTTTTTTGATAATACGATGGTTCTCGGCTGTGCATGTGTCTTTGCCGTAAATAGTTGTTTGCCTGTAGCCGCATCAAGGCAGGCAATGGTGCCCAAACTATTGTAAGAAACAAATAAATGACCGCTGGTATCCATTACGATATGCCGGGGACTGCTCCAGACATTCAAAATAGTATCACTTTTCCATGTTTCGTTGTTTATTACGGCCAGGCTGGAACCTCCCATAATAGCAACAAAGGATTTTTTGTTTTTATCATCTACTGCAATGCCCCTGGGAATAGCCGATACTGGTACTTCGCTGATCACTTTTCCATAAGGAGCAGTTGTTTCATCCATTTCAAGCACACTTACATTACGGGAGTGCCAGTTACTAACTAGCAAATATTTACTATCAGCTGTCCTTGAAATCACTTTAGGTGTTTTGCCCGTTTCAATCAGTGGCACAGTGAAGGAGTCTTTCTTATTACTTCCCGGGTAGACTACAGTGACAGGTTTTATTTTCTGTGATTGGTTTGCTTTTGCATTATTTTTTGAAAAATCGTCCACCCAGATGGGTACAATGCCATCTGCATTATGCAGGGATACCCATAGTATCTTATCATCATGACTAAAACAAGCTTCAACAGGTTTTTCCTGGTAAGAAGCTATGGGGCGGCTTTTATTGTAATCCCAGCCAGTTCCCCGGGTGGGTTTGAATTTAAATTCCCGGGTAATTTTTCGGGTAGATTGATCAAACTCATACACACTCATTCCTTCCAGGTTCATGGCATATATTTTTGAGCCGGATGAGTTGAAGATGACGGATTTCGTTCCGGAAGCTGCTGCGATAACCTCCTTTTTTTCATATTCCAAACGGGTATACGCTTTTGGCGGGGGAGGTAAAACTGGAGTAACAGTATCTGGCTTTATGATACTAACTGCCAGTAGATCAGATGGTTTGTTATTAGCAGGCACTGTCTGACAGCCAGAGGCCAGCAATAAAAAGGTGAAATAAGATAATAAGGCTTGCATGGTTTGATAGTTACATCAATAATAATCAAATAATTGGATCCGGCAATTGAGTTGATTTTACTCAATATGCACAGGCTGTTAAAAAGTTTAAATCGCTAATTTATAATGCATTAGACAGGTGGCAATTTTTACAGGGTAATTTCGTTTATGGAATGGCATTATTTTAGGGTAATAACCTATATTTTTGCACACCTCCCTCAAAGGAGCGGCGTAGCCAAAACAGGTTTTTAACCGCCTATGAATAACCTTACAAGAAAACCCAATGGTTAAGCAATTAGTACCAGCATTTGTCTTCATTATTTTCCTGAGCAGTTGTTCAAGTTTTAAACCGCTGAACTTTACCAGCAACAGGCAGGTTTCGTCTATCAATGAGCCAGCGCCTTCTTTGACAGCCCAGGCAAAATTTATTGAGCAAATTTCTGTAACAACATCAGTACCGGTTACAGATAAGGCAGAAATGCCTGATATCTGGGAAGTTAAACCGTCCCGTACAGCCAAAGTTCAGGAAACAGCCGCAAGCCCGGCCAAGGTTGAGGATCCAAAGACAGAGGCCGTAAACCTATTTGCCAACCGCATTCCGGCAGTTGAAAATGCTTCCTCGGTTCAGTTAAAATATTCTCTTTTACTTGATACGGAAGTAGAGTCACTTCCAAGTAAATCATTACTTGAAAGTGTGGACGAGTGGTATGGAGTAAGATACAGGGTGGGTGGTAATTCTAAAAAAGGTGTTGATTGTTCAGGTTTTACGGTGGCTGTTTATGCAGCTGTATATGGTATGATGTTACCAAGAATTTCCCGTGATCAATACCGTATCAGCCGGAAAATATCTACCACAGAACTACGGGAAGGTGACCTGGTTTTCTTTAATACCAACGGAAGAGGTGTATCTCATGTTGGTGTTTACCTCGGTAACAATAAATTTATTCATGCCTCTGTATCAAGAGGAGTAATGGTGAATGATCTTTTTGAAAACTATTATTTGCGCCGTTTTGTAGGTGCAGGCCGTATTGACGAAAAACAGGCAGTGGTCAGCAACGAATAATTTATCTTTTTATCCCCAGTCTTTTCTTAGCATTACGCAGTACCGGTTCAATATCCGGTGAAAGATTCATATACAGGGCTCCGGCAGCATACAAGGTGATGAATAATACACTTCTTACAATCATTCCTGCCATGCCATGCATGTTTTGAAAAAGAAAATAGCAAATAGCGTAACATACAGCGGCCAGTAAAATTGTGTATATCGACTTAACTGTGAAAGGGATTAACCGGAATTTTTTCCAAAGGAAAATGATTCTTATTAGGTTGTATGTACTCATTGAGATCATGGTAGCAATGGCCGGCCCGATAATGCCGTACTGTTTTGTTAATAAATAAGTGAGTGGGAGCATAATGATTAATAAAATGACACCGCTGATCAGTTCAAACTTCCAGTAGGTTGATGTTACAATTATCTGTGAGTTTACTCCTGTGCCCATGTCTATAATAATGGTGATGCCAAGTACAAAAAATACCCAGGCAGCATCCAGGTAGACAGGTTTTAGTCCAAACGTAATGACGCCATCGCGGAAATTAAGCCAGATGAGCAGAAAAATGCCACAGGCAAAAAGCAACTGGTTAATAGAAGAACGCTGATAAACTCTTTGCAACAGTTCCATATTTTTCTCTTTCCAGGCTCTTGATAAATGAGGTACGGCTGCAGATACGATACCCCGCTGAGGAGCCTGGATGATACTGGTAACGACAGTTGCCAGTGCAAAAACGCCGGCTTTATCCAGCCCATCATCAAGTACTGAAGCAATAACAAAAGAATCGAAAACCTTTGATAAGGTTTGGATCAGCATGGCGCCATAAAAGAAAGAGCAAAACAGGATTATCTTTTTTAAAAACCGCCTGCTGACCTTACTTACTTTTAAACTGAAGTGAAGTTGTCCGGTATAAAACAGGTATGCAATAAGACCGAGCGCAATACCGGGATACGTAAATGCAAAAAGTTTTATGAACAGGTCAAAGTCTTTGATAATATTAAGAAGGAAAAGCAGAATAAGTATCGAAGTAAATAACCTCCATTGCACCTCTTTGAAAAAATTAGTGATTACAGACTTGCCGATACTCCATGTATAGGCTTCCAGGATGGAATAAATAGTGAGACCAAGCCCCAGGGGAAATATCCAGTAATAATAAACCACCAGTAAAGGTGAATTGGTTCCGTATTTCCGTATCACAAGATCTTTCAATAACCACCCGGCGATCATTACAAGTATAAAACCAATTAACCCGGTAAGTAAGGCCCATGATAACATATCATTTCTTCGTTCAGGCAGATGGTCTTTATAATAGGGATAAAATTTATAGATATAAGAAGGCATTGCAAAACTTGCAAAAGTGCTCATCATAGTGGCAATGGCAATGAAAACGGTGGTAAGGCCATACTGGGCTTCTGTGAAAAGCCCTTCTTTAGTGAAGAAATAAACATTTAATAATCCGACAGCAAAACCAACATAAATAACTAATGATGAAATAATGCTTTGCCGGCGGATATTACTCATTTGGTAAAGGTAATGGTCAATAATGAATGGTCAATGGCTGTTGTTGTTGAAAAATATCTATTGTACTTTTTTTAAAGAGATGTAGAAGTTCTTATTGTAATCATTTATTTCATAATTCAACGGCAATTCGGTTTCCTGCCATTCTGTTTTTGGAAAGAAAGAAAATGGCTTGCCAGTACCAATAGTCAAAGGCATATTAAATCCATCGACACAATTGGCCCAGCGATAAACCAGTTTTCTGCCATTTATTCTGTACTCCAAAACCGGAATCTTTATTGTACGCAGGTATTGGTCAAATATTCTGGATAAATCTTTACCTGATACCCGGGAAAAGTATTCCTCTACATCTTTTGAGTCAACTGTTTTATGATAGAAATCTTTGTTCAGGCCTCTCATTATTTTCCTGAAAACTGTATCATCATTTATTACCTGCCTTATGGTATGTAAAAGAGCAGCCCCTTTATTATACATATCTCCGCTTCCTTCCTGGTTCACTCCGTAAGGACCTATAAGTGGAATATCGTTATTTATTCTTTGCCTTATACCCTGCAGGTACTCATCAGCTGCCTGTTTGCCATAGTGATATTCGGTAAACAGCACTTCTGAATACATTGTGAAGCCTTCATGCACCCACATATCAGCAATATCATTGGTGGTAATATTATTGGCAAACCATTCGTGGCCGCTTTCATGAACAATGATATAATCCCACTTCTTGCCCCAGCCACTTCCTGAAAGATCCATACCAAGATATCCATCAAGGTAGTAATTGCCATAAGCAATAGCGCTTTGATGCTCCATACCTAAATGAGAAGATTCAACTATTTTAAATCCATCATCGTAGAAGGGGTAGGGGCCAAACCAGTATTCGAAAGCTTCCAGCATTCTTTTAACGTCACGGCCAAACTGTTTTTTTGACTTTTCCAGGTTGTAGTCTAATACCCAGTAGTCCAGTGAAAGATTTTTTTCAGTTTCCCCGATGTATTTGTCAGACCAATGTTCATATTTACCGATGTAAGGGACAATGTTGTAATTGTTAATCGGGTTTTTTACAGCCCAACCGTAAAGGGTGAAGCCATCATTCTGTTTATTTTTTAATAATAGTTTCCCGTTAGCCACAGCTACCAGGCTATCCGGAACTTTTACTTGTATAATTGCTCCGTTGTCAGGTTCATCACTTTGATGGTCTTTACAGGGAAACCAGACACTGGCTCCCAGCCCCTGGCAGGCCACCGTCATCCAAGGCCGTCCTTTCGCATCTTTGGCCCATATCCAGCCTCCGTCCCAGGGTGGCCTTGTAGCTTCATGAGGTTTTCCTCTATAGCTAATCTTTAACTTGTGTCCTTTTTGGGGAGTCAATAGAGGGTTTGTTTTAGAATAAGTAGCCTCAAAGTTGATGTCAGATAAATTGATCCAGTATACACTACCTTCTCTTTTAAAATCGGATATTTCTTTTCCATCAAGTGTGATGCTATCAATAATCAGCGGCTCCTGGAGATCAATTTGCATTGTTTTGCCTGAGCCAGGCTTTAGTATTTTAAAACCGATTTCATTCCACCCTTTGAGAGTTTTAGAAACATAATCAGGCTCTACAAAAATATTATAGGTGGTTACATCCCACCAGTCTCTTCCCGTTCCAATATTTCCTCTTAACGTATCCTGCCGGGTAAAACTTTCTTTGTGGTTCAATGGCTGTGCGCAACTATGTAAGCAAGGGAATAGTGATGCAATAATTATGAACCGGAGAAATAATTTATTCATTCCTGATTGTTTGAATGGTTGTTTACGATACTTTGCTAATTTAGACCGACTGTAGTTAACCCATGAACCGTTTAACAAAATATTTTCCACTTTTTCCCGTCGCACTGATTTTATTACAATCCTGTTATAACAAGCAGGGTCATGAGGGTAATATATTCCATTATAACGAGTTTTCGGGAATTCCCACACTGGATCCTGCATTTGCCAAAAGCCAGGCAACCATGTGGCCTGCACACCAGTTGTTTAACACATTAGTTGAGATCGATGATAACCTTCATATTGTTCCTTCGATAGCTAAAAGCTGGGATATATCCCCTGACCGGACTGTTTATACTTTTCACCTGAGAACTGACGTTTTTTTTCATGATGACGCTGCATTTGCTAACGGGAAAGGCAGAAAGATGATTGCCGCAGATGTTGAATATAGTCTTTACAGAATAATAGACAAGCAGGTTGCCAGCCCTGGTTCATGGATATTTAACAGGAAGGTGGATTCAATACAGCCTTTCAAAGCAATTGACGATTCAACCTTCCAGGTAAAGCTTCTTCGCCCCTATAATCCTATACTGGGTATCTTATCTATGCAGTATTGTTCTGTAGTTCCAAAAGAAGTAGTGACTATGTATGGATCAGATTTTCGTCGTCACCCGGTAGGAACAGGTCCATTCAGATTTGTAGCCTGGGAAGAAGGCCAGGCACTAGTGATGAAAAAAAACGAAAACTATTTTGAAAAAGACAGCGCCGGAAACAGGTTGCCCTATCTTGATGGGATAAAAGTTACATTTTATGATAGTAAAGCCACTGAATTTTTATTGTTCAGGCAGAAAGAGCTGGAGTTTATCAATGATATCGAAGCTTCTTTTAAAGACGAGGTTCTTACAAAAAGCGGCACATTACGGAAAAGCTGGGTAGGCAAGATTGCTTTGCATACCAGCCCATACCTGAATATTGAATATTTGGGTATCCTGGTTGATTCAACCAATCAATTGTTGAAGAATTCACCCATGAGATCGGTAAAAATAAGAAAGGCCATCAATTATGGATTTGACCGGCGAAAAATGATCTTGTATCTCCGCAATTCCTTGGGGACACCTGCAGAATCGGGTTTTGTACCAATGGGATTACCGTCGTTTGATTCATCCATTGTAAAAGGCTATAGTTATAATCCTGCCAAAGCAAAAGAACTGCTGGCTTCCGCAGGATATCCTGACGGAAAGGGGTTGCCGGTAATTAAGCTGTTGACGATCGCTATTTATGCCGACATGGCCAATTTTATTGCCAAGCAACTGGAAGAATCAGGTATACCGGTACAGGTAGAAGTAGTTCAGAAATCATTATTGCTTGATATGACCTCTAATTCACGGGCTGCTTTTTTTCGAGGCAGTTGGATTGCTGATTATCCGGATGCAGAAAACTATCTTTCTGTTTTTTATTCAAAAAACCCTGCACCTCCCAATTATACACGGTATAATAATCCGGCATTTGATAATTTTTTTGAAAAGGCTATTGCAGAGACAAATGATTCATTACGGTACAAACTTTACCAGCAGGCTGACCAGGTAATGATGAATGATGCACCAGTGGTGCCATTATGGTATGATAAGGCTGTTCATCTTGTACAGCCCTATGTAAAAGGATTTTTCCCTAATGCATTGAATTTGCTTGAGCTTCGCTATACCCGGCTTGAAAAAAGATAAGCCGAAATGAAATTACATAGATAACAATTTCTGTTCTGCAATTTCCATCAATTCTTTTGGTAATGGTCTTAGTTTTGATTCACTATTCTCAATATATGTCTGTGGCGTTAAGGCAGAGAAATTACCATTGGAGGATAAATTAATCAAATGTTGCTTGCTCCACACCTGGTTTGTATCCACAAGTACAATTTTAGTCAGGAGTTTACCTGAATTGTTTCGCAGAAGCAAAAAACACTGAAAACCATAATTTGTGGTGATATTCCAATTGTTCTGACTGGCGGGTGAAATAGAATTTGCATTATACCGGTTATAATCCAGGGGGTTTTGCATTCTGGCCAGTTCCTGTTTTGCATTTAACTGGGTGTTGGTGGATAATGCAGGAAACTTTTTGATTGCTGTATAATCAAAAATGGTGGCTTCGGTAATATAAAAATCTATAGTATAAGCCGGGTTACATTTATCTCCGCAAAGATCTTTACCCTTTAACTCTTCACAGAGGAGAGGTAGTTTTTCGATCAGATTATGCCAAACCTTGCTTCCTTTTCCCCAGTAATCGGGAAGGTTTATGCTGTATTTATCATCATCAATATGGCCTAAATTTCTTTGAGAGAAGGAAAGCAGGGAGATAAGGTTTGCAAGGACAAGAAGTCGAAATGCTTGTTTCATAAAATCTTCTTTTAATAAAATTATGAGGATTCAGCCGCTGATTCGGATTTGTGTTGTTAAAAAAAGGGAGCGATAAAATTTTTTTTTAACCCTACTCAGCTTTAAAATCGTAGTTATACGAGTGATTTTAGTATAGGATTTATACGCATGCTATTGCATAATTCCACATCGCTTATTACTTTTGATCCGCAAGTAAAAAACCGGGTACATTTCCAAATTGAGTATCGTAGTTTTTGAAAGCAATTCCAAATTCCTCTGTTGAGCCGATAATCACAACCCTGGTAAAAACTAAAAAACCGTACTATGAAACGTTTCTTTACACTTAGTGTAATGTTGTTTGTCATCGTTGCTGCTCCGCAGAAAGCAACATCTCAGGTAGCTCCCATTTACAATTTTAGCAACTCTGCTTTAGAGTCTGGAACTGCGAATACAACCGGAGCTGTTTACAGATTTTCTAATGTTTATACAAATACAGATGCACTGATTACAGTTGCAGGGATGTCTTCCGGCATTACTTTAAGAAGTATTGATAGGACTGCTGATGGATACCCTGAGGCATTTCAGCCGGAGTATAGAATTTCGGGAAATACCAACGGGTATATTGACTTTACAATTGTTTTTGTTATTGCCGGAACCAGTACCGCGGTAACTCAGCCCATAGTATCTGCCACTGGTTTGGATATTGACGGTAGTTCAAACAGCGGAAGCAATTTGTATGAATTTAACCGTATCGATATGGGGGGTGGTACTTATGAGTATAACTCTTACAACAGCCAGATTGTCCTCTCACAAACCGGTACGGCTATTACTGGTTTGAATGTGACAGGAGTTTTGTTTGGAGCCTTGGTGGATACAGTAGCCAAAGAAGTTATGTTTTCAGTTACTGCCACAAGTTTGTCTACGATGACCTATAGGGTGGGTGCCGATAATCAAACTTCAAATACCAGTACAAGGTATGCCAGTTTGTATTACAAAAAATTTACTTACCAGCACTTCCCGTTAGCGATATCCAGTCTTGTATCTTTTGATGGAGCTGTGGCAAATAGTAATGTAAAACTCAACTGGGAGCTTGCTGTTGCTAATAACTATAAGAATGTTGTTCTTGAGAAGAGTAATACTTCCTCGAATTTCAGTGCTATAATGGAATATTCCCTGGATGAAATTGAAAATGAGGATAATAAATTCAGTTATACTGACAACAACCTTTCGGGAGACATGGTATTTTACCGATTGAAAGCAACTGATATGTCAGGAAAGGTAGAGTATAGCAATATTTTATCTTTCCGGATGAGTGCAAATACCAAAAAAGAGTTGAAATTATATCCATCCGTAATCAATTCTTATACTACTGTCAATATTAATGTGGCTGAAAGAACGGGTGCCGTTTTGCAGGTAACAGATATGTCAGGCAGAATGGTTAAACAGCAACAGTTAATGCTTAATGCAGGCACTAACAATATTACTGTAAATGGTTTCGAGAGGTTTTTAAAAGGGAACTACATTGTATCAGTAAAAACTCCCACGGATATGTTCACACAAAAGATATTAATTCAGTAAAAGTCGCCATTCTTGTACTTGTGTTAATTAAAAGAGGCTGTCCCAAAAGGATGGCCTTTTTTGTTTATTTGAGATAGTTGGATTCAGGTACACTGTTTAGGGATTACATTTTTGTACCAGGTATGGAGTAGTTGACGGAACGGGAGAAGAAAAAAGTGGCCGATTTTGGT
>JAKQEA010000184.1 GCA_029558715.1 Bacteroidota bacterium
GAAATGATACAGGTAATACCGTCAATAGCAATTCGAAAGGGGAAGGTGGTTAAAATGCGTAAAGGCGACCCCGCCAGCGAAAAGGCTTATGATGAAAATCCGCTGGACCTGGCAAAGCGTTTTGAAGATCATGGGATAGAAGTTATACACCTGGTTGATCTTGACGGTGCGGAAAAAGGCAGTCCAAAAAATTATCACGTGCTGGAAGCCGTGGCAGGCCATACCGATTTGAAGGTGGATTTTACCGGAGGTATTTGCACCGATGGTGATATTGGTAAAGCCTTTGAATACGGAGCAGATTACATAACAGCATCCAGCATTGCAGTTACCAATCCGCAGTTGTTTGCCTCGTGGATTATTTCGTATGGTCGCGAAAAAATGACATTAGGAGCCGATGTAACGGATATTGAATCCAAAAAAATTGCCTTTAGAGGGTGGCAGAAAAAAGCGGACATCACGCTGTTTGATCAACTTCAGTTTTTCTACGACCGCGGGTTAAAATATGTTAAGTCAACCGACATTTCGCGGGATGGTGTATTGGAAGGGCCGGCCTTTTCCTTTTACCAGGAAATTGTGAAGCAATTTCCTGATTTGAAAGTGTTAGCCAGTGGTGGAATAAGAGGTGTGGATGACATTAAGCGCCTGAACGATATTGGTGTCTTTGCTGTAATTTTTGGAAAAGCCTATTATGAAGGCGTTCTGAATCTGAAAGACCTGGAGCAATTCCTGGTTAAAACCAATAAATAAAATTTAGCAGAACACTTTGCTGCAATCTGTAAAGACAGAACGATAAAAGAGTTGAAAGGGAGGGTTACTGACCAATTACATCCGAACTTTTAAACTTCTGAATGATGTGCAACAAGAAGTTGAAAGAAAGCGCATCGTCTTCAGTTTTGGTGGCTACACTCTTTGACGGGTCGGATGTTTTTGATTTTGGTTTACTGGTTGGTGCAGGAACAATAACTGGTTGCTGATTGTTTGGGGCTTTTCCTTCAGGTTCATAAATCAAGGGCTTATCTTCTTTGGTGGAAGATTCTACAAATGGAGGTACCAACTCTTCCGGACCCTGCGAACCCTCTTGCGCATACGCAACTCCTGCCATCAGCAAAAGCGCCATGAATGAAAACAGATATGAGAACTTTAATTTCATCTATTTACAGCCTACAACCTCAATCAGTTATTTTGCAAATCAGCTATGCAAAGTAATAAAATTTTGAAAATGACAACAGTAGCAGACTTTAATAAAATCGACATTCGGGTAGGTACAATTTTAAGGGC
>JAKQEA010000191.1 GCA_029558715.1 Bacteroidota bacterium
GTAATACCCGTTTTATTTTTTCTATTCTCCCGGCGTCAGTAAACACAGCCGGATGATATAAAGAATCATACTGTACAGAAGTACTTTTTCCCGTTTGTTTGTTTTGCTTACAGGAAAAAAGAAAACTGGCTGTTAAAAAAAAGACCAGGAAATATTTCATATGATTAAACCGTATTACTTCTGTTATAATTAAAAGCTTTTTTTCTCTCCGATGTATTTGTCAAACCATTCCCCTGGTAACGGCTAAATGCAAAATAGTCTTTCTACAGACGGCTTACCCGGATTTTATACGGACATTACTTCTTTTGTATTGGATTTTTTCATCGGTTGCTTTTTCCAATAGGTCAAACTGCGCCAGGCCCATTCTAATGGACCAAAACGGAAAAACCGCAACCAGATATGGCTCCAGGTAATCTGAAGTGCCCAGGTAGCTGCTACTACATAATATATCTCATAACGCTGCAGCTTACCAAAATAACCCCATCCAAAACCATAGAAGAATAATCCTACCAATAAAGATTGCATCAGGTAATTGGTAAATGCCATTTGTCCAACCGGACGCATCAATGCAAAAAACCAGTTGAACCAGCCTGATTTGTACATCAGCATAATCAATCCAAAAATACCGATGGCTCTGAACGTCCTGGATATTTCATAAAACTCAAACGTCGTGCTTTTAGCATAGTCGAAGTAATTAAACTTATGATCGATCAGTGGCTGCAGCCGGAAGTATGACAGGGCTAACCCAATTCCAAGCCCGGCCAGGAACATGGCCCAGTATACTTTAGTCTTTGCATTTCCCAGCAATACCCCATTTTTGTAAAAGGCCATTCCCAAAAACATGAAGACCAGAATATCCCATCCGCCAAAATACAGGTAGTTGATCTCGCTTCTCAAACTTCTTTCGCTCTGATATTCATAAAATCCCCCATAGCTACCCCTGACAGCATTAAGGCTTTTTTCCATTTTCTTCTTCCTTCCTTCAACACTTGATTTTTCTTTGATCTCAGTCATTGCACCCAGTTGTTCCTTTTCCAGCTCAGTCAGTTTATTTACTGTAGTATCCATTTTAGCAATGGCTTCTCCTTTGAATATTGCTTTGCGGTCCCTGTATGCATCTACATTTTCCCTGGCTGTCATTAGTATAAGGCTGATGAATGCACCTATTAATAATGCTTTGGGGGATAAGCGGCGGAATGTAAACATGATCATACCCAGACAGGCATAATGAAACAGTATATCCCAGAACCATAAAAGAATGAAAGCGTTAAACAAGCCAAAAACCAGTAACCATATTTGTCTTCGGAAAAAATAATCGGCAGGCCACAAGCCATCGGTTCTTTTTTCCAGCCGGCTGACAAACAAAATAATGCCCGCACCAAATAGCATGGAGAATAATGCCCGCTGGCTGCCTTCCATAAACCAATCAATAAAATACCATACTTTAAAATTGATAGTGCCGGTTTCATTTAAAACAGAAGGATCGCCATAAACTGGTTCAGGCAGGGCAAACCCGGGAATGTTCATCAACAATATTCCTAAAATAGCTATCCCCCGTAATGCATCCAGGATAATAATACGTTCAGACTGGCTCAGAGGTGCAGCTGTATTAGCTGCTGGATTAGTAGCTGACATGTTGGTTTGTTTTGAGGTGGTTAATAAGTACGGAAAAGTCTGCGCAGGGAGGAAATAATATTTAAGATAGGTAATATTTAAACAACAAGACCCATCCATTTTAAGGACGGGTCTTACAAAAATTTCATATTCCTATTAGTATGCAAGCAGCCGTTGTATCGTTTCATCCAGTCTTGCTTTGGCAAGGAAGTTTTGCTCCAGTTCAATACTAAAAGGCACGGGAGTATCTAAAGAAGCACAGCGCATCACCGGGGCGTCCAATAAAGCAAAACAGTTCTCAGCAATCCAGGCAGCGATCTCTCCACCGATGCCCCCGATTAATGTATCCTCATGCAATAACAATACTCTTCCTGTTCTTTGAACTGCTTCCCGGATAGCTAAGTAATCTAATGGTAACAAGGTTCTGAGATCGAGTATATCAATAGATATTTCAGGATGCCCGGCTGCATAGTCTTCGGCCCAGTGCACGCCGGCTCCGTAAGTGATAATAGAAATTTCTTCTCCATCCCGTACATGCCTGGCTTTGCCAATTTCAATCTCATAATAATCTTCGGGTACAGGTCCGCTTACGGAACGATATAACGCTTTATGCTCAAAATACATCACCGGGTTCGGGTCATTGATAGCAGCGATAAGCAGACCTTTTGCATCCATTGGTGTAGAAGGATACACCACTTTCAACCCGGGTGTTTTCACAAACCATGCTTCATTACTTTGTGAATGAAATGGTCCTGCCCCCACACCACCACCTGTCGGCATGCGAATAACCACATCTGCATTTTGCCCCCAGCGATAATGAATTTTTGCCAGGTTATTAATGATCTGGTTAAATCCCACCGTTACAAAATCGGCAAACTGCATTTCCATCATGCTTTTATATCCTTCCAGCGATAATCCCAATGCAGTTCCCACAATAGCGCTTTCGCACAAGGGAGTATTTCTCACTCTTTCTTTTCCAAATTCATTGACAAACCCTTCTGTGATCTTGAATGCCCCGCCATACTCAGCAATATCCTGTCCCATTAAGATGAGGTTGGAGTGATGCTGCATGGATTGATGAAGACCCTGTTTGATAGCGTCTATCAGCCGGAGGTCGGGGGTCGAAGGTCCGACACCGGAATAAGAAGCTGAGTTGTCAATGATTCTTACTTCTGACTTCTGACCTCCGGCTTCTTTCCCTGCGTACACATCCTCCAGCTCCTCTTCTGCATCAGCCACTACCGGTTTTGTATTAAACCCTATTGCCAGTTCACTTTCTATTTTGTCTTTAAATTCATTTCTTATCTCCGCCACTTGCATTTCATTCAACACTTCTGTTTCAATTAAGTAATGCTCATAATTTTTAATAGGATCTTTTTGTTCCCACAAGCGAAACAGGTCCTGCGGCACATACTTAGTACCGCTGGCTTCTTCATGTCCTCTCATTCTGAATGTCATGCATTCAATGAGGTAGGGCTTCTGGTGTTTGATACAAAAATCTCTCACTCCTTTTATCGTATCATAGACCGACAATAAGTTATTCCCGTCTATCTGCACTCCCTCCATACCATAACCCTTTGCTTTATCCACCAAACTGATACAACGGTATTGTTCATTTACCGGTGTGCTTAACCCATATCCATTATTCTCAATGATAAATATGACAGGTAAATCCCACACGGCTGCTACATTCAGCGCTTCATGGAAATCGCCTTCGCTGGTAGCACCATCTCCCGTAAATGCCAGCGAAACTTTATTCTGTTTTCTGAGCTTATATGCTAACGCCACTCCATCTGCTATGGCCATCTGCGGGCCAAGGTGTGAGATCATTCCACAGATATGGTGTTCCCGGCTTCCAAAGTGAAAACTTCTTTCTCTTGCTTTACTGTATCCTTCCCGGGCTCCCTGCCATTGCATAAAAAGTTTACTTAAAGGCATATGTCGGGTAGTGAACACACCAAGGTTGCGGTGCATAGGCATGATCCATTCATCTTCCTGCAGTGCCAGCGTAGCACCTACAGCAATAGCTTCCTGCCCTATACCACTAAACCATTTGGAAATTTTTCCCTGCCTCAATAGCACCAGCATTTTTTCTTCGATCATGCGGGGCCAGAGCAGGTGTTTATAAAAAGAGACAAGCTGTTCGTCGGATAAATCTTTGCGGTCGAAAATCATATAGCGAAGTTCAGGCTTTTTTGAACAAGTTTAAAAGTACATTTAACAATGGTTAAGAATCAGAAATGAAGTTATCTTTGAATCATGCAGGTCATCATGGATATAAACAATCCCGGAACTACCGTCAAATGCTGGGTGGATATGTATGCAGACAATATGTACTCCTGGGCATTATATAAAACCGGTAATAAAGAAATAGCTGAAGACCTGGTACAGGATTGTTTTATTGCAGCTTTCCAGGCTATGGAAAAATTTAGCGGGAAGAGCGATGTAAAAACATGGCTTTTTGCTATTCTTAATAACAAAATAGCTGAATATTTCAGAAAACAGTTTCGGAGCTCACGGGTATTTACAAGTGAAGGTACTGCTACCAGTAATTTTTTTGAGGCAGATGGAAGCTGGTTAAAAAATCAGCGGCCGCAAGAGTGGACAGATGACGAAACCCAGCTTTTAGACAATAATGAGTTTAAAAAAATTTTGCAGTCCTGTATGGACAATTTACCAGGCCACTGGAATGCTGCACTGCAACTAAAATATCTGGAAGAAAAAAAAGGTGAAATTATCTGTCAGGAACTGGGCATCACTGCAACTAATTTCTGGCAGGTATTACACAGGGCCAAGTTGCAACTGAGAAAGTGTCTGGAAAATCACTGGTTTAATAAATAGAATTATGAAGAAGATAATGCACCTGTTACTGCTTTCATGCAAAAAAGCTACAGAATTGATAGAAAAAAAATCACTGGTGGGGCTTTCATTCAGAGAAAGGGTTCAGCTTAACATTCACAAAAGTGTGTGTGAGGCCTGCACTGCCTATGAAAAGCAAAGTATAAAAATTGATGAGTTGATGCAAAAACATATTCAAGCTGAAGGCTCCGGTCCGGATAATACAGGGTCAAATACACAATTAAAAGAAAAGATCATCACCAAGCTGCCACAAACCTGAACTAATTGAAAACTGTCCTGGTATTAATACTTCTTTTTATTACAACGTGGTGGATAGCAGCAATGCCTGTTAACTATCGGGCCGGCGGTGGCACCACTAATTATGAATTAATCAATCTCTCAGAAAAATTACTATATGCTGTTAAAACCGATAGTCCGACAGACAGCATCGAAAAAGTGCTGGCCTTTTTTAATTTCAGAGACCTGTTAACCGGTTTGAATAACGATACAGCCCGTAAAACTTTCTGGATTAATATTTACAATGCGTGGTACCAACTGCTTGCAACAAGAGATAAAAAATCAAAACCGGAAATTTTTACCGGAAGGTTTAAATATATAGCAGGTAAGTCATTCAGCCTCGATGATATTGAACATGGTATCCTTCGCAAATACCGTTCTAAATACAGCATGGGGTATTTACCCCAATTCCTGCCCGCCAAGAGGATTAAACAACTAGCCGTTTCAACCATTGACTACCGTATTCACTTTGCTCTGAATTGCGGTGCCCGGAGTTGTCCCCCCATAGCTTTCTATAGTTATGAAAAACTGGAACAGCAATTAAGTATGGCAGCGGCCTCATTTCTCAAAAGTGAAACATCTGTCGATACTGTTAAGAAAAAATTAACAACCAGTAAAATCCTGCAGTGGTTCAAAGGAGATTTTGGAGGCAAAAAGGGAATTAATACAATATTATCTAAGACTCTTCAAAAGGATTTTTCAGATTATAGTATCTCCTTTACCGATTATGACTGGTCTGCCCGGTTGAAAAACTTTACCAAGGAATAACTATTTCGGAGCCGTGACTTTCTTCTTGCGCAAACTCTCATTTCAAATAAAATATTTTCCCCGCTTTGTCAGGTTTTAGATAATACGGCAACTATTCCGTTATAAAACGTATTTCTAAAATTTAAACCAATCAAACAATGGAAAAGAAAAAAAGTATGCTTGCCGGTTCAATTGTAGCCGGTGCCATCATTGCCGTATCAGGTTTTGCAGCTAATGCAGCCGGCATGTTCAGCTATAATAACCTGGGTACAGGGGATGAAGTAAGAACAAAGTTGCTTGAAACAAAAAACAATAACAGCAGAACAATGGAACTGGCCTGTGGAGAAAAGGGTAAAAAAGATAGTACCGCCAAAAAGGGGAAGGATGGTAAATGTGGGGAAGGAAAATGCGGAGAAAAGAAAAAAACGGACAGCACAGGAACAAAAAAGGGAAAAGACGGGAAATGCGGGGAAGGAAAATGCGGAGAAAAGAAAAAGAAAAACTAATTACCGTTTCGTATAAGGGTAGCCAGAACAAGCTGTCTGCCCTTATTTCTTTCTAATTAATAAAATTAAACCATGACAGGTATAGGTTACAGAAAAGATTTTGCAGAAGAATTATTACAGAGCGAAATACTAAAACCTTCTTTTATCGAAGTGGCTCCTGAAAACTGGATAGGTGTAGGTGGCTATTGGAAAAAACAATTTCAAAAAGCGCTGGAGCAATATCCGCTATTTACACATGGCTTGTCCTTATCCATTGGCAGCCCCGATGAGCTGGATTATGACTTTCTGTATAAAGTGAAATCTTTTCTTAAAGAAACGAGCTCTGCTGTTTATTCTGAACACCTGAGTTATTCCAAATGCGATAATGCCCATTTATACGACCTGTTACCTGTTCCTTTCACGGCTGATGCAGTAAAGCATGTTGCCGAACGGATCAAAATAGTACAGGATATGCTGGAAAGAAAAATAGCAATTGAAATTGTTAGCTATTATTCACCGGTTGCCCCGGAGTTAAGCGAAACCGAATTCATTACTACTATCCTGGAAGAAGCAGACTGTGAGCTGCTACTTGATGTAAATAACGTTTATGTAAACGGGTTCAATCACCAGTATGATGCCAAATCATTTATTGACCGGTTACCACTGGAAAGAGTAAGTTATATACATATGGCCGGACATGAAAAGGTATCCGATACACTGATCATAGATACTCACGGCGAGGCCATCATCGACCCGGTCTATGACCTGTTCGAATACACCATTAAAAGAATAAACCGGGATGTGCCGGTATTACTCGAAAGGGATTTTAATATCCCCGAAATGGAAGAACTGCAAAGTGAAATTGACCGGTTGAATAATATTAAACAATCAGCCCTGAAAAAAATTGACCATGTCTTTATCTGAAACAACAAAAGCTTATCAATCTGATCTGGCTGCTTATTGCCGCACCGGTACATTACCAGCCATCCCGGGCATCCGGCAGGATAATATTACCCATTACCGCCGCCTAGTTTATAATATAGTGGATGATATGCTTGAAAATGCTTACCCGCTGACATATGGGTTACTATCAGCAAAAGAATGGAAAACAATAGCGAATGAATTTTTCTGTAACCATCCCTGCCAGAACCCCCAGGTATGGTCTATGCCAAAAGAGTTCTATGAGTACCTGGTTAAGAGCAGGCATTCACTTCTAATTAAATATCCTTTTTTGCAGGATCTACTCTGGTTTGAGTGGATTGAACTTGAGTTATTCATGATGGAAGATAAAAAAGCGGAGTATACGACAAACGGAGATATTCTGTTTAGCCGCCTGGTCTTAAATCCGGAATACCAGTTATTATCTTTTAAATATCCTGTTCATCATAAGAATGCCCGGTATATCACTATTACCGATCAATCAGATTATTTCGCAGCAGCTCATCGCAATAAAGAAGGTTCAGTTGTTTTTACTGACCTGTCCCCTGCGCTGGTAAGAATAATTGAATACCTGGCAGAAGGTCCTTTGTCTGTTAAAGAGCTATTTGAAAAATTTCAGACAGAATACAGTATTCAGCTTGATAATGAAGGCCAGCGAGCCATCATCCGTTTTGTGGAAACAGCTTATCAGCAACAACTCATCATTGGATTTAAAAATTAAACAAATATGGAAAGAATGATAGCAGCATATCTCAGATTCGTTAATCAACTAAGTAAACTAAAGAATTTTCCCTTGTTATTACTACGGCTTGTATTAGCCTACGGCTTTTTCGGGCCTGCCAAAATGAAATGGAAGGATATTGATTCCATTGCAGAATGGTTTGGATCAATGGGTATTCCGGCACCTTCTTTGAGTGCTTACCTGGCTGCCGGGACAGAAGCTGCCGGGGTAGTGATGCTTGCTTTGGGGATTGGCACAAGGCTGATATCGATCCCGCTGATTATAACAATGCTTGTGGCAATCAAAACAGTACATTGGACAAACGGGTTTGAGGCAGGGGATAATGGATTTGAAATTCCTTTATATTATATTACCATGCTGATTACCCTATTAATTTTCGGAGCCGGAAACTGGAGTATTGATCATTTTATTGACAGAAAATGCAGGGATAAATGTGGAATTAAAAAGCATTAACTTTCTGATCATTAATTATTCGATTATCAAATGACATAAAAATAATCATATGAAAAAAAGTATTGTTTTATTGCTTATCCTCTTTTGTTATCAATGGGCAGCACAAAGTCAGCTGACAGGCGATACACTGACAGGTGTACGGTTAAGCTCTTTCCATGCCAGTAAGCAAAATAACCAGGTATTCCTTAACTGGAGAGTGGCCTGCCGTCTCAGCTATGCACAGTTTGAAGTGCAACGATCAGCAAATGGAATTGATTTTACAACTATTCATAGTTTTCAGGCAGATTATCTCCGTTGCCAGCTTCCGTTTGATTACACAGAACCGGCACCCTCCGGGCAGGCATTTTATCGGATTAAAGTCGGAGATATTGACGGAAGGTTCTCTACCGAAAAAGTAGTTAAAGTTTCCGGCAGGCAAATCGAAGAAACGGATATCAAAATAATTTCACCTGTAACCGGCAACTATTTACAACTGACTGTTGAAGCAGCCGGTACAAACCCTGTTTCCGTTCAACTTGTCAATAGCTCAGGGGTAATACAGCAGCAAATAAGTTTGAACCCTTCAAAGGGAATAACCCGGGTTGAAATACCAATCTGGAATATGCCAGGTGGCACATACTTCCTCAACTATCAGACGGCTGGTAAAAACAAATCAATTCAATTCATTAAATAAACAACCAAATCATAGCTATTTAATCAGTAGTTAATATTAAATTGGCAACTATCGAAACATTACAATAATGACCGGAAAAATGAAAAATGACAGTAACACTCAAAACACATATGAAAAAGGTATTATTAATTATTCCAATACTGCTCCTTGCTGCTGCATTTACAAAAATTCAGCCGCTGCAGCCGGAAAATAAATCTGAGATAGATTTCTACAAAGGCAGCTGGAGTGAAGCAGTGAATAAAGCTAAAGCGGAAAAGAAAGCGATCTTTCTTGATATATATGCCACCTGGTGCGGCCCCTGCAAACTGCTAAAAAAGCAAACTTTTACGGATAAAAATGTAGCAGGGTTTTACAACACAAATTTCATAAATGTTTCTTTAGATGGTGAAACAGGTGATGGTGCTTTGCTGGCACAGAAATACCAGATCCCCGGATATCCTACTTTAATTATTCTTGACTTTAATGAAACTCCTGTACATGCTACTGCCGGATTCCTGAACGCTAAAGAATTTATGACGTTCGGCAAACAAGGATTGAAAAAAATTAAATAATAACTCCGGTATACTGATAGTACTAAAATAACTGTATTGTCAGGATACTGATTATTTTATACCACCACCAGCTCATAAAAATCTTCCGGCTGCAAATATTTCTGCGCCAGGCTGCGCAGTTCTTCTGCTGAAATTGTTTTGATGGTATTGATCGAATCGTAAAAATATAGTTCTGTCAAACCATTCAGAATAATATTCTTCCAGCGGGCAATGATCTGGAAAGGGCCATCCAGGTCGCCAAGGATAGAGCCCATCATATAATTTCTTACTAATAAAAGTTCTTCCTCATCCACCAGTTCCTCTCTTAGTTCCTTCATTTCTTTATATACCTCCGTTATCGCCGCTTCACACACATCTTTTCCTGCTTCGGTACTCACCATCCAGGCAGAATGCTGAATATGATTTTGCAGGTAGCTGTGAATACCATAGGTATATCCTTTGTCCTCTCTTATATTACTCATAAGCCGGGAACCAAAAAAACCACCAAACAATGCATTCAATACCTGTACTTTTAAAAAATCGGGATGATGGCGGTTGGGAAATGGCCTGGCAATACGAATAGAGCCCTGTACCCCTGCTGCATCATTTGTTATTCTGACTTTTTTCTCTATAGCCGGATGCAAAGCAGGGTGCTTTACTTCTACCGGTTTATTAGGCAGGTCTCCAAAAAAACGATTCATCAGTTTGTCAATACCCGCAGGCAGTTTTCCTGCCACAAACATGATCAGTTTACCCTGCAGGTAATACTGATTATAAAAACTCAGCAACTGGTCTCTTTGCAACGCATCAAACTCTTCTGCACTGCTGTACTTTCCATACGGATGTTTCTCTCCGTATAAATAAGCATCAATTAAACGTCCGGCTACAAAGTCACTTTTCTTCAGGCTCACTTTCAACCGCTGTTTCATGTTTTGCTGGTAGATCGCCAGTTCTTCCGAAGGCATAGTGGATTCTGTGATGAGCTCTTTCACTACCGGCAACAATTCATTGATGTGTTTGGTAAGGCAGTGCAGTGTTATTGTAGCCGTTTCATTATAACAGCTGCGGTTGAGGTAGGCTCCGTAATATTCAAAATGTTCATTGATCTGGAAGGCTGTCCGCTTGGTGGTTCCATTGCGCAATAAAAAATTGGTGGTTGCCGCCACCAGGTTTTGCTCTTCCTGTGTATTACCGGCAAAGAACACCCATTCCGTCAGCATCACTTCTTCGGCACCGGCATCTACGGCATACACTTCCACCCCGTTATCTAATACAAAATGCTGATAAGGTTTAAGGCTCAGTTTAAAATTAACGGCATCTACTATAGCAGGTGCCTGTTTCCTGTAAGTCATAATAGATCAGTAATAAGTTATTTTTCTTACATAACAGTAATACGAATCTATACCAGCTGGAGACTTCATCTTGGTCCAGTTTCCGAAATGATCATGGCTGGTATATTCCGTCAGGCTGGCATTCATTACTCTACCAGCACTAAATTGTCTTCTAATCTCATCTCCTTCCAAGTTATATGTATAAACTATTCGCCTGTCCAGCCCTCGTTCATCGTACACATGACAAGAATCAAGGAGTCCATTGTTTGAATAAAAATAACATATACGACTGAAGAGACTGCCCTCAAAGCTAGTTATGGCTTCAGATAGCAAACTATCTTTGTATGTGAAGCGACGCTCATAAACTCCTAATCCGTTAACCGATTCTTCTTCCCTCAAATAAACCAGTTGTTGTGATGAGTTGAATTTTTTGAAAATCGTACTTTGCAGGCTCCCATTCAAATAAACATAGGTAGTTTCTTCTGTGTCTTTTCCATTCTTTTTATGAGCAGATTTTTCTTCTCTCAAGCTTCCCTTAACCGAGTCAATCTTACTATAACTGGCGTCATTTGAAGTAAACTTCATTTCCCGCTTTCCCCATGAATTTTGTTTCCAACGGGTTAAATGGCCAATATTTGAGAATTTATATCTTGCTCGTTTATATTCATATTTTTTAATTTTTGCAAGTCTTTTAGAAGTATCTTCTACAATTATGTAACAAATTTCTTTTACAGATCTTACGGAACCTTTCAGTATTTCATTTGTCGTTGGAATTCTGAATTTATCTACTAACTTAAGCGAAGTTGATTGGCTGCAAACTTGTTGCTTGCTTCCAGCTATAAATAAAAAAAGAAAAAAACAAGTTACTCCTTTCATCAATTGACTTCAGATAAATAGTATAATGTACTGCAATTCTCTTTTCTAAAAACAGCCCGGCTTTCCTGCAGTATATCCTCTGTTGTTACCGTTGCATATTTCGGCAACTCATAATTCATCCAGGCTGCATCACCCAGTATTTCATAATAAGCAAGGCTGTTGGCCCTGTTCATCACACTCATATCTTCAAAAGCGATCATGCTCTCTGTTTTATTCTTTACTTTCTGGAGTTCTGCTTCACTCACCAGTTCATTTTTCATTTTATCCAGTTCTGCTTCTACTGCTTTTTCTGCCTCTTCTATCTTCACTCCCTTTACCAGTTTTCCTTCCACCACTACCAGGCCCGCATCGGTACTGCCGAAATGATGACACTCAATATTGCTGAATAATTTTTTCTCTTTTACCAATGACTGGTATAATCTTGATGAGCCGCCACCGCTGAGTATATCCGTGAGCAGGTCTATCACATAATATCTCCTGTCAAGTCGGCCGGGCATGTGCCAGCATTTATACAAGGCATCGAGTGGTACATTAGCCTTTATCTCCAGTTTTCTTTCTGCAGTTTGCACAGGTTCTTCAGGCAAATTTCTTTTATATGCTTCGCCGGAAGGAATATCACCAAACCATTTTTCAGCCAGCGTTTTTACCCTTTCAACTGTTACATTACCCGCTACCACCAATACGGCATTCACCGGGCGGTAAT
Source organism: Bacteroidota bacterium (assembly GCA_029558715.1). Lineage (GTDB taxonomy): Bacteria > Bacteroidota > Bacteroidia > Chitinophagales > Chitinophagaceae > JJ008. The sequence continues at coordinate 12,229 of JAKQEA010000191.1, forward strand.
GTTTAAAGAAAAAAGCCTTTACATCTTCCAGCTGTGCATTTTCTATATGTGATAACTCTTTTCCGATCGTCATCCAGCGATAGGGATGTTTGGTATAAGCCAGTTCCCGCATCTTATGCCATACATCACCATAAGGTTTGGTGAGGTAGTGCTCTTTGAATTCTTCACACACCACTTTACGTTGTGTTTCCAAACTTTTTTCACCAAAAGCCAGTGACAACATACGATCACTTTCTAACCAGAAAGCGGTTTCCAGGTTTTCTGCCGGTAACTGGATATAATAGTTGGTAAGATCGTTGGTAGTGTAGGCATTATTTTCTCCACCGGCCATCTGTAAAGGCTCATCGTAACTGGGAATATTGACGGAACCGCCAAACATCAGGTGTTCAAATAAATGAGCAAAGCCGGTACGGTTGGGATCTTCATCTCTTGCGCCCACGTCATACATGATATTCATCACTGCCATGGGTGTAGAAAGATCCTGGTGAACAATGACCCGCAGTCCGTTGGCAAGGGTAAATTTTTCAAACTGAATCATAAAAGAATAACAATCTTAATGTAGAAATGTTACAAGCAGTAAAAGTACCGAAAATTATGGCCGCTGGTGCTACCGGCAGCGCCATGTAACCGGGAAATCAGAGTATGCTTTTCACCTTGAACTCAAAGTCCTTCATCGCACCATCCCGGCGGACAATGATTTTTATTTTTTCATTAGGAGCCTGTAAGGCGATCTTATATTGATTCAGGTTTTGCGAAAAGTTTTTATTCACGGCGATCACCTCATCACCTTCTTTTAGTCCGCAGGCTTCTGCCGGTGAGCCTTTGGCAATATCTCCTATGACGATTCGTCCGCCGATCAGGTACAGTTCCACTCCTGAATAAGAATAATCGAATACATCATTGAAGTGGGTATTAGGCGTAATATAGATATCCCCTTTTGCATAATTCAGGATCACATTGAAACGCCGCAAAATATCATTGCCAAGCAGGCCGCCCATATAAGGATACGATGTAACATTGAACTCATCATCAAAAATAAAAATGGGCACATTCCTGAACTTATAAGGTCCTACTCTTACCTCTTTCATAACCGTTAGTTCCATATCAATTTTTCCTCCCAGGCCCTCGCCTTCCTTCACCCAGCGTTTCCTTTTTTTGCTGATAAGAGCACTGTCATCAACAAATTCTCTTGATAGTAACAGGCAGAGCCCTGCTCCCATATCATATAAAAATCTTGAGTAGATCGTCTTTTCATCCTTTACCCGTAACGGTTGTGTTACCAACTGGCTGATAGATGGTTTCAGTAAATAACCTCCTTTGGGATAGCGGAAAGTACCCTTGGTAAAAAAAGTAACTTTCATACTATCATAATCCATCTTCATGATATACCGGCTGAATACAGAATAACCAATGATGCCATCGATCCGCTCTCCGTATACGGCAGTCAGTATTTCATAATCATTGATATGAAAGTTGAGGTTATCGATAGTAATACCGGGCATGTGCAACTGCCTGTCATATAAGAAACTTACTTTTTTTATACCTGCTATCCCACGGATGGTCCGGTCTGTCGGGGTAGGAACCAGTCCCAGGTAATCAACCGTAGAAGAGTCGAGTGATATACCGCTGCTGCCCGTATCCAGGATAAAGTTGAGTGTATCCGGAAAACTATCAAGCCTGGCCCGCAGGATGACAATACCACCCGTAAGCTGGGAAAATGGAACGGCAGTGATCCGTTTGGATGGTGGTTCTATGAATTCTTCCTGTGCTTCGAGTGTAAACCCCGCCAGGGATAACAATCCCAGCAGGAAACTGGTTACAATCTGGTATAGGTGCCTGGCAGCGATCATCGTTCTTTAAGACAGCCCCGCTTTGCAAAATGATGCAATACAGGCTGCTGTTTATCTAAATATACTTTAATGTCGTCACTCACTTAAACCGTTCAACACATTATAGCAGCAGCACTTACCTTTGCACTATGCAATTAAATGAGTTGTACGATAAGGCCGCTAATTTCGGCCTTCTTACAGTAGAAGAAGGTGTTTTTCTTTATCAGCAGGCTCCGCTGGCCGAACTGATGTTTCTGGCGGACGAACTGCGAAAGAAGCAGGTGCCGCATGGCAAAGTAAGCTGGCAGATAGACCGCAATGTGAACACCACCAATGTGTGCATTGCCAATTGCAAGTTTTGCAATTTTTACCGCATACCGGGACATGCCGAAGCCTATATCACGGACATGCCCACGTACCGCAAAAAAATTGAAGAGACATTAAAGTATGGTGGCGACCAGTTGTTATTACAGGGTGGTCATCATCCTGAATTAGGATTGCAATTCTATGTGGACACATTCAGGCAGATAAAAGAAGAATTTCCAAATATCAAACTGCATGCACTCGGTCCGCCCGAAGTAGCACATATCACCAAGCTGGAAAAAAGTACACACCGGGAAGTGCTGAAAGCATTGAAAGAAGCCGGTATGGATTCCTTACCCGGGGCCGGTGCTGAAATACTGATCGACCGGGTACGCCGTTTGATCTCAAAAGGTAAATGCGGTGCACAGGAATGGCTCGACATTATGCATGAAGCACACAAACTCAATATCACCACTTCAGCCACAATGATGTTCGGACATGTGGAAACTATTGAAGAACGCTTTGAGCACCTGGTGAAAATAAGAGAAGTGCAAAGCCGTAAACCCGAAGATGCAAAAGGTTTTCTCGCTTTCATTCCATGGACCTTCCAGGATGTGGATACCTTGCTGGCAAAGATCAGGGGTGTACACAATCTTACTACGGCAGAAGAATATATCCGTATGATTGCCCTCAGCCGTATCATGCTGCCGAATGTAAAAAATATACAGGCCAGCTGGCTGACCGTAGGAAAAGAAACAGCTTCCATCTGTTTACATGCCGGCGCCAATGATTTTGGTTCTATCATGATAGAAGAAAATGTGGTAAGCGCTGCCGGTGCCCCGCACCGGTTTACTTATAAAAGTATTCAGCAAGCTATCCGGGAAGCAGGTTTTGAACCGCAGCTGCGCAACCAGCAGTATGAGTGGAGAGAGATCCCGGAAATGATAGAAGAACAAGTAATCAATTACTAAAAAGACGTTTTCCTGTTACCACATAAAACTTAAAGCCATTAAAAGAATTCGTCTTGAATAACCTTCTGTCATTTCGGAGAGCTCCTTTTGCCGGCTTATTACTGGTACTTATTTTCTTGCTGTTCTGGCGACTGGGATCAGCGCCCATATATATTCTTGATGAGGCCAAAAATGCACAGTGTGCAAGAGAAATGATGCAAAGAAATGACTGGGTTGTTCCAACTTTTAATGAAGAGCTTCGCACAGATAAACCGGTTTTGCATTATTATTTTATGATTGTTGCTTATAAACTGTTTGGCGTATCAGCCTTTTCAGCCCGGTTTTTCTCAGCCATTTTCGGTGTCTTAACCGTACTGATCACCTTTCTCTTTGTAAGGCGTTTTGCAAACCCGGTAACAGCATTTTGCAGCGCATTAGTACTGACTGCTTCGTCACATTTTTTATTCGAGTTCCGTTTATCGGTGCCTGACCCCTACCTTATCTTTTTTACAGCAGCCGGTCTTTTTTCCGCCTATACTTATTTGCAGAGACAACAATTTATTTTCATAATGACTGCGGCCCTTGCTTTTGCATTAGCCACCTTATCCAAAGGACCCGTAGCATTACTGCTGCCGGGACTGTCATTGTTAATATGGGTGTTTTTAAAAAAGAAATGGAAAGCGGTTTTTAACTGGAGGCTGGTCGCTGCTATTGCCTTGTTTATACTTGTAGCACTGCCCTGGTATCTTGCTGTAGACAAGGCTACAGGTGGTGAATGGACAAAGGGGTTTTTTTTAGATCATAATCTTAACCGGTTTGCCAGTCCGAAGGAAGGACATGGCGGCTTTTTCCTTGTCACTGTCCTGTTTGTTCTTGCAGGTATGTTGCCATTTGTTTTTTATACAGGTGAAGTCATAAAAAACAAGAAAAACCTTTTTAAAGAAGACCTGGTGAAATTTTCAGCAATTATTGTTCTTACCTATGTGGTTTTCTTTTCGATTTCCAGCACCCGCCTTCCCAACTACCCGATGCCCTGTTACCCTTTTGCTGCAATTATTTTCGGGCATTACCTGGAAAAACTGCTAAGCGGAAAAATTGCCTTCAGGAAATACCCGCTGGTAAGTTTGTTGGTTTTTCTGTTGCTGGTACCCATAGCTGCCTGGATAGCGGCCCGTACTGAAAATGAAATCAGTTATCAGAAAGGATTACTGGCCATTCTTATTATACCGGCTTTACTTTTTATTTTTATCCTTTTGCGAAAAAATTCATCAGGCCAACAAATGCTTTTTTTTGCCATAGCCTGCTATTTGCTATTTAACAGTTTTTTTCTGCATTACCTGTACCCGGCAACTTATAAGCAGAACCCGGTAGCCCAAACACTTCACCTGTTGCAGGGCCGGCAGCAGGTCTTTGCCTACAAGAACTATAACCCGGGGTATAATTTTTATATAAAAAAACCTATTACCCGGTTTCATGATACTACCTTGCTTCGAAAAGCGATGGAACAGGCTCCTGATGCAATTCTCATTACAAGAAAAGAGTATCGGGATGAGCTTTCTTCTTTACAACTCAAGATGCTCGCCGAACGCAGGGACCTGTTTGAAATACCAACAACAGTAATTTATGCAGGCAACAGGTAATTTGAATTACAAGAACTTTCAATACGCTGCCCTTATCAGCATGGGGATAGCCATACTATTATTTGCCGGCTCCCTGCTGTTTGGCAAAGAGGGTTTTTTCCTGCTGATCAATGGAGATGGAGGACGAGTCGCAGATTTCTTTTTCAAATGGTTTACTTATGCCGGAGACGGAGCTCTTTGGTTTGGCTGGCTTATTTATTTAGCGCTGACCCGAAAGTGGAAATTATTGCCCTTACTGATCACTGCGGTGTTGCTCTCCACCCTGTTCACACAACTATCCAAAAAGTTGATCCTGCCCGGTGAACTGCGCCCCTCTGCAGCTATTGCACAAAAAGAGCTGATCCATGTTGTAGAGGGTGTAACTATACATGGCCAAAACAGTTTCCCTTCAGGACATACCACCACTGCATTTTCTCTTGCCCTGCTGATTGTGCTGCTTGTTCCGGGGCGGTTCGTTATTTTTCCTGCTATAACAGTTGCAGCGCTGGCGGGATATTCCAGGGTATACCTGGCGCAACATTTTCCGCTGGATGTGGCAGCTGGTATTGTAGCAGCTATTATATCAGTCTATCTTTCAATTAAAGTGCAGCAGCAATTTGAAAAAAAATGGCAGCAATAAATATTTTTATCAATGAAAACAAAATACAGCATATTCCGAAAAATAGCTTTTGCAGAAGGAGTTTCCTTTTTAGTTCTGTTACTTATTGCTATGCCGCTGAAGTATTTTGCCGGTATGCCTATGGCTGTAACGGTGGTTGGTGGTTTGCATGGAGTACTCTTTGTAGCTTTAGCCGTATATGCATGGGAAGTAAAAACAACGTATAAAAAAGATCTTCGCTGGCTGATGAAGGCCGGTCTCGCCTCGCTGTTACCCTTTGGTACTTTTTATATGGACAGGGAGTGGAAGAAAGAAGAAGCCATGACTGCCTGATCTTTTATTGCGCAGTTTTAATTGTTTCTGGCATAAAATCGTCCTGCTTATCAACGGAAATTTATGCCAGCAGTGTCGTATATTTAAGTGTTATCGGTAATTTTAAGACAGCATGCGTTTATTAATTGTCCTTCTTTTTTCTCTGCTTTTTTTTGGCTGTATAGTGACAAAACATAAAAATCCAATAGATAACATAACTGCAATAGCCTATATTGTTAAACTTCCTCTTGTGCAAGGTGACCGTCAGTACATTGACTTCGGTGACACTACACCAATTTATTATTTTCAAGACCTCATTATATACAAGCTACCTTATACATTTGACAGCTCAAAGATGACTTATCACATTAAAACCGAAACAATATCGCAAGAGCATATATTGACTGAAACTCGCTACAATTACTTTGTTTATAAAAATGGAAACAACAACGGTATTTGGTACAGGTCAATTGAACAATTAGATTCAAATAAAACTCTTACAGTTGATTCTATTTTAAAACGAGTCGGAACACCAACAAACCTTCAAGCCATAATTTTCAGTCCAAATGACTCGTTACTGGAAAGTCAAAGCTTAGACAATGGCGATATCCTTATTGAAAAATATATTCCAAAGACGAAGCTGGACGACTCATACAATGACACAACTTTGCTTTATTATTCAAAAACAATGAAATTAATTCAATTTTCATTGTCACCCTTTCTTGACAGTTTGAAAAACAAAAAACTTTATAAGCTACGACTTGCTTTTAACGAAGCTTTCAGTGAAACATATTCAATCACGATGCCCAAGAGAGATATAATTTATGAAATAAGAGAAATGAATGTTGATAATATTGATAATCTCAAAATTCTACTTTTACGTTTTAAACGAGACGAAAAACTATTAATGAAATGACAAGAAAAACTACCGATAACAAGTGCATTTGTGCTATTGGGGCAGACGAATAGCGTCTTTCATCGTCCGGTTCACTGATCAGCTTTTTGTCCCAGCTTAACGAATACTATTTAGCTTTTGAATAAAATCTCTACTTTAGTTCTTCGTTCGGCAGCCGTCGCCCGGGGCAACGAATAGATGAAACCCCAACAGCACAAATGCCTAACGTTGCCTGTAACCCTAAAGTGACACAACCTGCTACATGCCGACAGACGAAGAAAAAATAGCGAAGCTTACTGAATTTATCAGACGAGGTAAATTTTCGACACAGGCTTGGGATGAACGAGGTTTAAATCCATCCAGCGACGAATTATGCCAATATCTCACCTCATTTTTCAATGCTTCTGCTGACAAACTTATCAGGGAAGGCTACAATATCAGGGAAGGCTACAATTACGAAGGAACTAAATAGTTACAAGGATTTATATTTTGAGAAATTAAAAACTATTAGGAATGTTTCGATAGCTCACAGGGACAAAGACACATTAGAGCAACTTAAAGTTATCCAGGCTATTAGTTGGATTGACTCAGTAAATATGGTTTCTGATTTTGACAAAATTCTCAATGCTACTGGACGACTTTTACAAGACCTGACTAGTAAGAGTGCAGAGCTTGACAAATTGTTATAACTGCCGCTAACATGAACTGTAAAATAAACAAGCAAAAAATTAATTTTTTATGGTTTAACTGAACAATAATTTGGTTGATATAAGCTTTGTATTTTTACTCCTCTGCGGACACTGAACAGTATTTACATTTCCGGGTAAAGCATGAACTCCTTAATAATAAAAAGACCAGTCGCCTACTTTATTGATTTTATAATAATATGGAGTGCCTGTGTTTTGCCCCAGCTTATTATTTATTGGCTTTTCGATGGAGTGCCTTTTACATATTTCAACCAGCCATACCAGCTCTATTGCTGGGTCTTATGCACTGTTTCAATTCCTGTTTGGTTATATTTTATAGTTTCAGAGTCATCACATCGTCAATCCACCATCGGGAAAAGGTTTATGCATTTAAAAGTGACCAGTCACACAAATACAAGAATCGGCAAAAAGAAATCATTTGTCAGAACACTGGTAAAACTGCTGCCCTGGGAAATTACTCATATCGGGTTACTACCCATTTATTTTTCCGATAACCCTCAGCCAACTATCGGGCTGTACCTGGCAAATGGGCTTATTATTGTTTATCTCGTTTATTTCATTGCTCAAAAAGGAAAAAGAACAATTCATGATTTTGTGTCAGGCACAAAAGTCATTTTATCTGCATAAGGATACCCGTATAGGGTTTTAATATTGTTTTTAGATCCGCCTTCTGATAATTTCTGGAAAATGAACGGTAAAGTATATGCCGGCGGCAGCATCGGGACGGGCATCAGTTTTAAAAAAAAGCAGGCCGGCTAAAGAACCACCTGCGTTTTGATCAGTTAAGACCGTTAACATGAGAAAACTATTTATAAAAAAATATACCTGGCCTGTTTGTATAGTAAAGTTATATCGTACGGTTGCCGGCACCTAATCCCATTTACTGTACCATGAATTTTTATAGTTAAAAAAATGGTGGTTTCGTACAAACATATTTTACGCCGTTCATCCGCAGGTTTGTCCTTGTTTGAAACAACCTGTATGTAAATAAAAAAGAGGCTGCCCTTTACGCTATGGACAGCCCCTTCAGGACCTGATTATGATAAGCTCTGCTGAAAACAGCCGCTGCATTAAATCGTTCACTGCTTTATCATAACCTGAGATGCAACCTTGCTCTATATTAAAACCCCGTTTAATTTCTTATTGCTTAATAAAAACTCTTTGCCCCGTACCGAAGCCGGGATTTATCACATTCCATGTTACACCGGTAGCCGTGAAATTGATATTGATAACTGACATGGTTCCAAAGTCTGTTGGCTGTGGCGGGCATACATAAATATTAGGTGCAGTTTCCACCATATACACAATTGTATTTGTACTGCCCGAAAATCCCGCCGGATTCTTTACTTCATATACACCGTCTGCCAGTTTGGTGATATAACAGTTAACACCGGTAGCTGTACGCAGGTAAGTACCCTGCCTGTTTATAGTTCCGGTAACTGATGTAACAGCCACCAGCCTTGATACTGATGTTTCAAACCCATTGGCATTGGAGGCGCTGAAGGTGACCACATACAATCCCGGTACTGCTGTATTCACGGAGTTATCCGTTGGCTGTATATCAGTGATGGCCCCGGTAATATCATCTTTCAGTTTTGCTCCTGCATCGGTATATGTGGCACCGGTAGCTACAATAACCAGCGCATTACCATTCAGTGTTATCTCCGGGTAGCTCACTTTAACGGTCTGTGATACTCCTTCTGTTGTATCCTTCCTGCAACCGGTAATCAGTAATAACGGCATTGCAAGGATCATAAGTAGCTTATTAATAGATTTCATCTGCTAATATTTAATGTTTATAAAATCAGTTTTGCCCGGTTGTATTTACATCCCACCAAACTTTATCAGTAATAGTTTTTTGCGGGGGAGTATTGGGATTGCTGGTTACTTCAGAATCGGGATACAGTAAGCGTACAGGAAATTTATTCCCTATATTACTGCTGGCAGAAACGGTGAATATATCAGGATAGCCTGTTCTTCTCCACTCGGTCCATGCTTCCAGGTTTTGTGAACCACACATACTGGTCCATTTCTGAAAAATAATGGCTCTCAGTTTCTCTTCTGCTGAGCCTGCCACCGGGTATTCAACCGCCACCTGCGAGGCATATGTATTGAACTGAGCAAAGGAAAGACCCCAGCTGAGAAATGATAAAGCGATACCATCATAATATAATTGCTCTGCATCACCAGTTCCCCATCCTCTCAGCACGGCTTCTGCCTGTAAAAAATAACTTTCCGCTTCACTTATAAATATTACCCTGGCTGCCGGGCCATCGGGGCCACCCACAGCGGCACCAGGTTTGGAAAACTGGCGGTCATTCAATGAAGCGGGATTGGGTAATAACCTTCCCATACCCTGAATTATTCCCACATGATTACCAGTGTTGGGAGCTGCTGTTGCCCTTTTGTAAAAAATATCAATTCTAGGATCGTTCAATGCAAGCAAGGAACCGATTGAGGTCTGGCTGGCAAGAATATTAAATTCACCCACTGAATTTATATGTGCATACAGGGGATGTTGATTGAAAGTAACATTGCTGAATGGGACAGCTGCTTCATCTCCCTGGTCAATAAATTCCGCCCCGGCTGCATACATGGCCTGTATGCCTGCCTGTGCCACTGCCGGCCGCACATATGCCTGGCGCAAATAGATTTTTAATTTCAGGGTGTTGGCAAATTTTTGCCACAGGTGCATATCACCATGATAAAAGAAATCATCTGCCCCGGGATGAACTGAACTGTTCTCATCTATCAATGCCAATCCTTCATCCACCAGCTCAATTAAGCCATCGTAAACTTCCTGCTGGCTGTCAAACTTTGGCGCTATCACACCTATGCCTGCCTGCAGTGATTCTGAAAAAGGAATATCACCATGCAGGTCTGTCATTACCTGGAAGAGATATGCCTGCATGATCTTTCCAATAGCCGCATAATTATTCTTCCCGGATTTTATTCCTTCATCAATGATATATTTAAAATCATTCAACGGCCCGGCATAGATACTCACCCATTGGCGGTCGAAGTTGGTACTGGTAATGCTGTACTGATCATATGCCTGGAACTGGCTGCCGGTGGGTCCCTGTGTCCATACCTGGCCCCAGTATCCTCCCAATACCTGGTATGGATTACCAAGATTGTATGCAGCATAGCCCAATGCTGTTGGCAAAACGAGATCAACAGATGCCTGTGTTGGATTATTGGGATCAACATTTACATCCAGGAAATTTTTTTTGCAGGATGATGTGCCGAGCAATACGATGGCAAGAACAGCCAGCTTAATTTTTCTTATTGTTCTCATGACTTACTTTTTAGTTTTATTAAAATGTTAACCTGACGTTGACACCATAATTTCTCATAGAAGGAATGGTACCATACTCATAGCCTTGTACATTACCTGTCCCAAAAGAACTGGTTTCAGGATCTGAGTAAGTATTTTCTTTTGGTGTCCATAGCCACAGGTTTCTGCCGGAAAACCCTACGGTGATTCCTTTGATAGATTTATTCCTGAACAGGCTTGCAGGCAACCTGTATGTCAATGATGCTTCTCTCAATTTTATAAAACTGGCGTCAATCAAATGTTCCATCGCAGTAGTGGAGCTGACAGAGGTCCAGTAGTTCTCTGCATTTTGAACCGGTGTTGTATTAGCAGCATATTTTCCGTCCGGCATAAGTATTACGCTGCCGGGTACCACAAATGCCTCCCGGTTATTATATAATGTGCGGGGATCTGTTCCCAGAAATTCCTGTAATGACCTGGTTCTTGAAAAAAAGACTCCTCCTTTGCGGGCATCAAACAGGAATGATAAACTGAATCCTTTGTAAGAAAAACTATTATTCAGCCCGGCGAGAAAATCCGGCTGTACATTTCCGTGGATCTTTGCCTGCGGATCAATGACAGGATACCCTGTTGTGGCATCCACTACTATATTACCCTCGGGTGATCTTAAAAATGATGCACCAAAGAAAGAACCATAGGGTTGTCCTACCTGTGCCACCAATGTTCCGCCGCTAAAGCCTCCCAGTCCCAGTTGTTCTGTTCCGGGGAAAAGCTCCACTACTTTATTTTCGTTTTTGGTAAAAGTGGCTGTTACATCCCAGGTAAAACTTTTTGCCCGCACCGGTGTTCCTCTTAACAGGATCTCTACTCCTTTATTAGTAATAAGCCCGGCGTTTAAGGTTTGTGTTGTATAGCCTGATGTGGCTGCAATAGGTACAGTAATGATCTGGTCTTTACTTCTGTTTGAATAAACAGTTCCTTCAAAGGATATCCTGTTATTGAAAAGCCCGAATTCAAGACCCAGTTCATAAGAAGTAGTGATCTCCGGTTTTATTTCCGGGTTACCAATGATGTTACTCTGCGTAAAGCCCGGAACACCATTTAATGGAAAATTCACCTGTGAATTTTGTTGACCATCTCCTACTGTACCTGTAATGAATACTGATTCTAACAGGTATGGTGCTGCATCATTACCGACCTGTGCTGCACTGGCTCTTATTTTTCCATAGGAAATAAAAGCCGGCATTTTAAATGCTTCGCTAAAGACAAAAGAAGTATTCACACTGGGATAAAAGAAATTATTCTTTCCTTTTGGTAAAGTAGAAGACCAGTCATTTCTTCCTGTTATGCCGAGGAATAAATAGTTTCTGAAAGAAAGATTGACATCTGAATACACTCCGTATAACCGGCGTATACTATTGAAGTTTGTGCTTCGTGGCGGCTGTGCCGAATTGGCCAGGTTATAATAGAATGGTATGGTAAGTGAATTGATCTCGCTGAACTGAATGTCTACATTACGCTGCCTGATATTATGGCCCAGTAAGACGCTTAATGACAGATCCTGTGTAATATCTTTTTTAGCAGTAGCGATCAGGTCTGATGTAAATTCTCTTATGTTGATGCCTGTTTCAGCATAATGCCCGTCAAATTTTCTTGAAAAGTTCTGGCTGTTCGGATCAATCACCCTTTTTGATTCAATTTGTATACGCTTATCATTAGACACATCCGAACCTACCCGCAAACTGATATCGATCCATTTCACCGGTTTGAATCCGAGCTGAACATTTCCGAGTATCCTCTCTACTACAGATGTATAAGAATCTTCGCCGAGATAATACCAGGGGTTAACAGTATAGGCGCCATAATAACCATTCAGGTCATTGAATTTATTCTTATAGTCTTTAAGTTCCAATAAAGAAATATCCCTGGGTGTTTGCAATACCTGGTCATATGGTGAATTGCCCTGGCCCTGGATGGAAAGATCTCCTTTGGAACGTATATAATTAATAGAAGCCGAGCTGTATAATTTATCTGTCAGATCAGCCGTTCCCGATAGTTTAACAGAATTTCTTTTGTATTCTGTTCCCGGCATTATTCCTTTCTGATCTATATTATTAAAAGATAAAAAATAACTGTTCTTTTCATTGTTCTGCGCAAATGAAACGTTGTTGGTCATTGTTCTTCCAATGTCAAAAAACTCTTTTACATTATTCTTAAGTCCTACATAAGGTTTCACCCGTTGTGAGTCGCCGATTTGCTGTCCCCATGGACGCATTGCTCCGTCGAATCTTGGTCCCCAGCTGAAATTCTCTCTTGAATCAGGTGCCCCCTGCCCGCCTTGTCCGTATTCATTCTGGTAATCGGGTAATTTTAAAATTGATTCCAGGTTATAGGCACTGCTGACAATGATCTCCGTTTTCTTTCCTTTCAGGCTTTTGCCTGTTTTTGTCGTAATTATAATAGCACCGTTAGCAGCACGGGTACCATATAAGGCTGCCGCAGCCGGCCCTTTTAATAAGGTAACAGATTCCACATCTTCCGGGTTAATATCATTGCCCCTGTTACCTGCATCTACCTGGTTGTTCAGGTTATCACCTGCATCTGTCTGGGAGTTATCAATGGGTATCCCATCCACCACTATCAAGGCCTGGTTATTACCTGTTATAGAGGTGCCTCCCCTGAATACTACCCGGGTTGAACTTCCCACCCCGCCTGAGCTGCTTGATATTTGCACGCCGGCAACTTTTCCCTGCAGGGAGTTCAGTACGCTTCTGTCTTTTCCCTTTGTTAATTCAGCATTCGTTATCGTTGACGTAGCATAGCCAAGGCTCTTTGCCTCCCGTTTTATTGCATTGGCAGTAACTACTACCTCTGATAACTGTTTGGAATCTTCTTCCAGCATAACATTAATAGTATTGCCGGTACCAACTTTTGTTTCCAGTGTTTTATAACTGACATTGGTAAAGATCAGTGTACTGTTACCCGCAATTCCGGTGAGGGTAAATTCTCCCTGCGCATTTGTTTGCACTACAAGAGCAGTACCTTTTACTGTAACAGAAACACCGGCTATCGGTGCGCCGTCTTTTTTATCTGTCACTTTACCAGAGACAT
>JAKQEA010000211.1 GCA_029558715.1 Bacteroidota bacterium
CGTTTAATTGAGGCATTAACTATCGCTCCAGCCAAGATCTTGAATTTACCCGGGGGAATTTTAGCAGAAGGAAAAACAGCTGATTTAACGATTATAGACCTGGAAAAGGAAACTCTTTTTTCAGCAGAAAATATCCTTTCTAAAAGTAAAAATACACCCTGGCTCAATCAATGGTTTCCTGGAAGGATAATGTGTACTATCTGTGACGGTAAAATAACTTATCTGGATAGTGAAAATGGATAAACCCAGACACCAGTTTCTGGAACGGACAATATATTCTCGTGAAGAACTCTGCGGAGATTATTTTATCCTGTGGATTTGGGATGAGGCATTGGGAGAAAAATGCCAACCGGGACAATTCTTTGAAATTAGAGCTCATTACAGTATTGCCGATGCAGAAGAAACACGCTCTTTGCCTAAGCTTTTTAAACCCATTTCTATTTATGATAATGCGGAAGGGAGAATTGGTTTCTTCATTAAAAAAGTAGGCACCGGCACCAATGCTCTCTATAAACTTAAAGCCGGAGACCTTTTAGAGCTAATAGGTCCTCTGGGAAACGGTTTTCCCTTTGTTACCGGCAGAAGAATATTGCTGGTAAGCGGAGGAATTGGCTATCCTCCTTTGTGGTATTTACAAAAGGAACTAATAAAGCATAATTTGCTTTATTGGGTGCATGGTGGTTCAGGACAAAACGATGTGTTTCCTTGTGATGAAATTTGGACAGAAGATGGCAGTTTTGGCAAAAAAGGAATGGTTACAGAAGGAATTAGAAAATTGATTGCAGAGAAGAAGATTGATTTAATATATAGTTGCGGTCCTATTCCAATGCTGAAAGAATGTGCCGGGATTACCAATAAACTGAATATTGAACATTACTGTTCTCTGGAAGCATATATGGCTTGCGGCATTGGCGTTTGTTACGGTTGTGCCATTCCTGTTGGTTATGAAAACGACTGGAATTATTTACGGGTGTGCAAAGAAGGTCCTGTTTTTAATGCCGGGGAGGTATTATGGAACAAATTTTAAATCCGCTTCAGACATCTTTGGGGCGGCTAAAAATGAATAGTCCCGTTACTGTTGCCTCCGGAACTTTTGCTTTGGAGAACCTGGATTTTATTGTCCAGGAACATTTAGGTGCTTATGTCTGCAAAACTATTACCCGCTATCCGAAAAAGGGAAATCCACCTCCGCGTTTATATGAAACGGAAGCAGGACTGTTGAATTCTATCGGTTTGCAAAATCCCGGCTTGGATAAATTTATAGCTGAGGATTTACCTATATTGCGAAAAACTCTTACTGTTCCTTTAATTGTTAGTTTTTCGGGTGCTTCATTAAACGAATTTGAACAAATGCTGGAATGTTTGGAAAATCAGGAAGGGATTTCCGGTTACGAATTGAATGTATCCTGTCCCAATGTAGAAAATGAAGGTATCACTTTCGGTATTGATCCTGATGTTGTATATAAACTGTGTGCTCTGCTATCACCTTTAACAAACAGGGAACTAATCGTAAAACTAACTCCCAATGTTACTGATATTGGTGTTATTACCAAAGCAGCTGAAGATGGAGGTGCTACTGCAATATCATTAATCAATACTATTTGGGGAATGGCAATTGACTATCGGAATGGAATGTCTATGCTCAAAAAAGGAATCGGGGGTTATAGCGGAATAGGAATTAAACCCTTAGCTTTAGCTTTAACCTATCGTGCTGCTCAGGCAGTTAAAATACCTGTAATTGCTATGGGGGAATTTATAACTGGCAGGATGCTTTGGAATTCTTTTGGGCTGGAGCATCTATGATTGCTTTGGGGACAGCCAATTTTATAGACCCTGAAGCAGTAGATAATGTTTATAAGGGGTTATATTCTTTCTGCCGGGAAAAGCAGCTTAATCTAAGAGATATAGTAAATAAGGTTAACGGGTTAACCTGTTAACCAGTTAACCAGTTCACCAGTTAACCTATTCACCCGTTAACCTGTTAACCCGTTCACCTGTTAACCTACTTCAGCAACAGCATTTTTTTAGTCAGGGTAGTGTCATTCATCTGTAATTTATACAGATAAATACCGGAAGCAACATTATTTCCCTGATTATCTTTTCCTTCCCAAATCAATTTATGTTCCCCGGATAAAATATTATCTTGAAGCAGGG
>JAKQEA010000221.1 GCA_029558715.1 Bacteroidota bacterium
GCCCTGCAATAATATTGGTAGCTGCACCGGTAGCCGATTTTTGTAATATCATTTACCGGTTTGCCACCTAAACCCGTGTAGTACTCAGTAATATAAGAGATGAGGTAACCTACCGCCATACCAATACAAACTGCAAAAAATACATTAAGCGAAGAGGTAGTGATAACACTAAACTCACCGGCATTAAATGCGCTCATTTGTATGGTTTCAGGCAACATCAATTTGATTAATCCAAAAGAAGCCGCAAGTGCCAATAGCATAGATACATTGTTGCCTCTGTTTAGCGCGCTTTGCACGGTGTTTACATCCGGCTTGGCGCTTTCGCTAATGCTCACTAAAAAGCTGCCAATGATAGAGGCAATAATTCCGAACCCGGCAATGGCTACAGGCAATAAAATAGGGCCAATGCCGCCAAAGTTATCGGCAATACTTCCGCCATTATCGCGAATGATGTAGTTACCCAAAACCATGGAGGCCAAAACGGTGGCCACATAAGAACCAAACAAATCGGCACCCATACCGGCCACATCACCTACGTTATCACCTACGTTGTCAGCAATCGTAGCAGGATTTCTTGGGTCATCTTCAGGAATACCAGCTTCCACTTTGCCCACCAGGTCAGCACCCACATCGGCAGCTTTAGTGTAAATACCACCGCCTACACGGGCAAACAAGGCAATTGATTCTGCACCCAGCGAAAAACCGGTCAGTACTTCGATCGTTTTGATCATTTCATCTGAGTTCACAGGTGAATCGGGGGCAAATACCTGTTTCAGTACAATGTATAAACCTCCTAAACCAAGAACTGCTAAACCGGAAACTCCCATTCCCATTACAGCACCACCTGTAAAAGATACATTTAATGCTTTACTCAAACTGGTACGGGCTGCGTTGGCTGTGCGTACATTTGCTTTTGTAGCGGCTTTCATACCAATGTAACCTGCAGTGGCGCTGAATACAGCACCTACCACAAATGCAACGGCAATGAGCCAGTGAGAATGTGGATTGGAAGTAGCCATTACCGCCAGCAGAATACCTACGATCACCACGAAATAGCCCAGTATTTTCCACTCTGCTTTCAAAAAGGCCATAGCGCCTTCAGCAATGTAGTTGCTGATCTCTTTCATGCGGTCGTTACCGGCATCTTGTTTGGAAACCCAATTGAACTTAAGAAGGGTATAAAGCAAGCCAATCAGTCCCATTACGGGCACCAGATAAATCAATTTGTCCATAAGAGTTGATTCTTAATCAAGATTTAATGAAAACCGGCCTTTTAGCCGGGCGGCAAAGATAGGGTTTGGCTGCCAATGCCCCAAACCCCGGAAGGGGCTTTATTTTCAATCTTTTGAAGGGGTAAACCTGGTATTTCGGCACCTGGTTTCAGCTCCCTTTTGCCAAGGTTATTCTTAGCTTATCAATAGGAAAGCTTCTCCCAAAAAATCAATTATATCGCCTGCTATCATTGATTCCATTGACAGGTCTTTTGCAGCAAGATCCCCTGCCAGGCCGTGAAGATAAACACCTAGTACTGCGGTCTCGCTGGAACTATAACCCTGGGCAAGCAGGCCGGTCAAAATGCCGGTAAGCACATCGCCGCTGCCGGCAGTCGCCATTCCGGGGTTGCCTGTACTATTGAAGAATCCACGGCCATCAGGTGTGGCAATGAAAGTATGATGGCCTTTCAGGACTATAATAGAATGAAGCTCTTTTGATTTTTTAAGCGCCAGCAACACCCTGTCAAAATCGTTTGCAGATTCTCCAAACAACCTTTCAAATTCTTTTGGGTGTGGAGTGAGGATAGAGCCTGTAGGAATAAGTTTCATCAGGTCTTTTTGTGATGCCATTATATTCAAAGCATCTGCATCCAGGATAACTGGGCTTCTGTAAGAATCAAAAATTTCCCGGAGCAACATTTTGGTTTCTGATGCAGTTCCAATACCAGGCCCGATTCCAATAGCTTCGAAAGCAGAAAGGTCCTCTTCAATTTTTGTACAGAAAGAAGAATTGAAATCTGTCATCACCATTGCTTCAGGAACGGCAGTTTGCAGAATTGTATAACCACAGCTTGGTACATGACAGGACAATAAGCCGGCACCACTACGCAGGCAGGCTTTAGCAGCCAGTACAGCAGCACCTGTTTTTCCATAACTACCTGCTACCAGTAAGGCATGGCCATAATTGCCTTTGTGGGCAAACCGTTTACGGGGTTTGTGAATGGAGTGTATAATTGTATCATCTAATAGTTCAAACCGGCTGCTGATGGTATCATAAAATCCTTGATGAAGACCTATATCGAGCAGGTGTATTTCACCAACTGCCTCTTCATTTTCAGCAAATAGAAAAGCTGGTTTATAACATTGAAAACTCAGTGTAAAGTTGGCTTTGACAGATAAATTTCCCGTTGATGAACGATCGGTAAAAAGTCCGCTGGGAATATCAATTGAAACGACTTCACAACCAGAATGGTTGATATGCCGGACGAGTAATGCTGTTATTCCCTCGACGCCACGATTTAAACCTGATCCAAACAAGGCATCAATCACAATTTGCCCGGATGGAAAAGAATGAAAATGCTCAGTTGATTGTATAAAGTGGATATCTGCATTTGGAAATTGATGAAGCCTTGCGAGGTTGGTTTGAAAGTCTTCTGTGCCTTTGTGGCCAAATTCCAATATATAAACAGTAACTAAAAAACCTTTTTCCATCAGCATCCTGGCAATGGCGAGCCCATCACCACCATTATTTCCTTTTCCACAGAAAATGCCAAAGGAAGAAGCATCGGGATATTTTTTCAGCAACCAGTCAGTACTTGCCGTGGCTGCTCTTTCCATCAGGTCAATGGATGATATGGGTTCGTTCTGAATGGTAAACTGATCCCATAAGCGAATTTCTTCTGCAGAAAGAATTTTCATACCTCTATAAAGGTCAGCAAGTTTTTCCAGAAATAAGTTGATTTAGTTCCTGGTTTTCTTAATGATTTTTTGGGAGGGAATTTTCTTACGTTCTGCAGTAGCAGGTTCACCTTTTTTTGTGGAGAGAGAATCTGATTCCTCCTCGTCTTTTACTCCCCTTTGTAAGTAGTCACCAAAAATATCATAGCATAGATGCGCTGTGCCGTAGATACTTCTCGTAAACCGGTTTCCTAAAATGATAATGGTAGCTTTCTCGTCCATGAGCCGGGCAAATGCTGCATTGAATCCATGCCATTTACCAAAATGATATACCACTTTCTTACCATTTGGCAAAAGCTGCAGGCGCCATCCAAGGCCATAATTATGAATGGAGGGTTTTTCAAAACTATAGGGTGCAAACGCTGAATCCAATAGCGGTTTACTGAGCACCTGGTCAGTATATAAAGCCTGATCCCATTTCAGCAGATCCTGCGGTGTACTGTAGATATTTTTATCACCATAGGTTCCGTCCAGGAAATCAAAATTCCAGTAATTGCCATTGTAGTTGAAGGAAGGAGTAGCCGTAAGTGTATCTTTCAATGTAAATACATAGGTGTTTTTCATTTGCAGCGGTCCGAAGAACTTTTGCTGCATATATTCCGGGTAGGGTTTACCAGTTATTTTTTCAATGATCATGGCAAGCAATATATAATTGGTGTTGCAATAACTGAATCGTTTGCCTGGCTGAAAATTAATGTTTGGTTTATCTTTTATAAGGATGGAAAGCACATCGGAATTGGTAGCATATTGCTTTTTATCCCAGCTGGTTTTATCCATAAAATGCACATAATTCGGTAATCCGCTGCGGTGATTCAGTAACATCTTTACCGTTATGCCCGGATAAGGAAGGGGAGAAAAAAATTTTGTGATGGTATCATTCAGTGAAAGCCGGCCTTCCTGTATCAACCTGAGAATAGCAACGCCTGTAAATGTCTTGGTCGTTGAAGCAATATGCAGGGACGTATTTTCTGTTAATGTATCTTTTTTGCGAAGATCTGCTTTGCCTGTATACTTCTCATATATAACAGAACCATTTTTTGCAATAAGGATTCCGCCATTGAAATTGCTGTTCCTGAGCAATGTGGTGTCAAAAAATGCACTTAGCTTCCGGTAGTATTCTCTGAATTCCTGCTGATCAATTTTTTCCGGTGTTGCCGGGTAGTATTGCAATGAATCCTCTTCCGGTTTTTTATCACGGGAAGAAGTATTGCAACAATATCCAAGAAAGGCAAACAATAAAAGGCAATAAAACGTCTTCAAGAGGTCGTCATTGGTTTCGTTACAAAAATAGAAGCCCTGTACAGCGTGCAAACTAATAGTTTTCCCCAGCGGTACTACAAATGTTAATAGAAAACAACTGTTAGTGTTAATATTTTTTGATCAGATTATTATCCTGGGCAAAAAGGGCTGATTAGTACGTAGTATATTTGCTGTATGACAAAAGCAGGCAATAGCACCAGTTACCCAAAAGAAAAAATCAGGATACTTTTCCTTGAAAATATAAGTGACGCAGCAGTTAAAAATTTTCGTCATCATGGCTATGTAAAAGTTGATAAAATATCAAAGGCGATGACGGAAGAACAATTAATTGATGAGATAAAAGATGTTCATATCCTGGGTATCCGTTCAAAAACCCAGATAACAAAAAAGATACTGGAAGCAGCTAAGAAATTACAGGCCATAGGTTGTTTTTGTATTGGTGTAAACCAGGTTGATTTAAAAGAGGCTACAAAAAATGGGGTGGTGGTTTTCAATGCGCCTTATTCCAATACAAGATCGGTTGCTGAACTGGTAATAGGCGCAGCGATCATGCTTATCAGAAGAATACCTGATAAAAATAAAGCGGCGCATGAAGGAGTATGGATGAAAGACGCCAAAGGCAGCTATGAATTGCGGGGAAAGACCCTTGGCATAATCGGTTATGGAAATATCGGCAGCCAGGTAAGTGTGCTCGCAGAAGCCCTGGGCATGAAAGTCCTTTTTTATGATGTAGAAACAAAGTTGCCGCTGGGTAATGCAGAAGATGCCAAGTCCTTAAAGGAATTATTAAGCAGGGCCGATATAGTTACATTGCATGTCCCGGAGACAGCGCAAACAAAAAACCTGATCAGTAAAACCAATCTGAAGCATTTTAAAAAAGGGGCTATCCTCATCAACTATGCAAGGGGAGAGGTAGTTGACCTTGAAGCGCTGCGAAAAGAAATACTGGAAGGAAATATCTGTGGTGCTGCTGTGGACGTATATCCATGGGAGCCAGAAAAAAACGGTGACCATTTTCAAACACCATTACAGGACCTTCCCAATGTAATACTTACCCCGCATATCGGTGGAAGTACGGAAGAAGCACAGCAAAATATTGGTGAGGATGTAAGTATCAAGCTGTATAATTACCTGGAAAAAGGTATCACATTTGGTTCACATACTGTGCCTGCACTGGCCTTACCACCGCAGGAGGGAAGTCATCGTATTTTGCACATACATAATAATGTGCCCGGGGTTCTTTCCGCTATCAATACCCAACTTTCCAAACATAATATCAATATTGTGGGGCAGTACCTTAAAACTAATGATGAGATAGGGTATGTGGTACTGGATGTGGATAAGAAACTATCTTCCCAGGCCCTGCATTTATTAAAGGAAGTCAAAGCGACAATCAAGGTCAGAATGCTGTATTGAACTTGCATAAGGTAGTTTTTGTAAGGGCTGAAAAGCTCTTTTTTTGTCGGAAAAATTAATTCCTAAATTTTCAATAATTATTGAAAATTATGTAAATTTGTGTTGTAATACATAAAACACAAATTATGAAAGTCGTTATCGTTGGAGCAGGATTCGGTGGATTAAGATTAGCCCGCAAACTGAATAACAAAGCCGGGTTTGAAGTAGTACTGGTAGACAGGTTCAATTATCATCAGTTTCAGCCACTTTTTTACCAGGTAGCCACGGCCGGGCTTGATGCCAGTAATATTTCATTCCCGCTCAGGAAAGTGTTTCAGAAAAGTAAGAACGTACGTATAAGGCTGGCTGAATTGAAAGAAGTGATTCCTGCGGAGAATAAAATTATCACTACTATTGAAGAGATCAGCTATGATGTGCTGGTATTAGCTACCGGTGCAGACACCAATTTTTTTGGTAATACTCAACTTGCCAATCATGCTTTCCCGATGAAGTCAACGGTAGAAGCTTTGCAGATCAGGCACCGGCTTCTGCATCTTTTTGAAGAGGCTCATACCATTGCAGATGAACAATCTTTACAACGAGCTATGAATATAGTGGTAGTAGGGGGCGGACCAACAGGTGTAGAGGTCTCCGGCGCATTGGCAGAAATGAAAAAATATGTTTTACCAAAGGATTATCCTGAGCTTGATTTTTCAGAAATGAATATTTACCTCCTGGAAGGCGCCGGAAAAACATTGGCTGCAATGAGTGAGAAATCTTCAGCAAAATCTCAAAAATACCTGGAGAAATTGGGAGTGAAAGTGATTACAGGAGCTCTTGTAAAAAATTATGATGGTAAAGATGTTGAACTGCAGGATGGTAAGCTGATTCCTTCTGCCACTGTAATATGGGCAGCAGGGATTAAAGGAAATATTCCCGGTGGAATTGATAATTCTTTGATTGCAAGAGGGAACAGGATAAAAATTGACCGGTATTGTAAAGTGACTGGTCATGATAATATTTATGCCTTAGGTGATCTGGCTTACCTGGAAACCGATAATTATCCAACTGGTCATCCACAGGTGGCACCGGTGGCCATTCAACAGGCAGATATGCTGGCGACTAATCTTATAATGATGGAAAGGAAATCAAACAGGTCCAGGTTATATGAATTTACCTATCATGATAAAGGATCGATGGCTACAGTCGGCAGAAACCTGGCTGTAGTGGATATGCCCAGGCCTAAGCTGCATTTTGGTGGTTTTTTTGCATGGCTGATCTGGATGGGACTTCACCTGATGCTTATACTGGGAGTAAAGAACAGGTTCTTTGTTTTCATGAACTGGTTATACAATTATGTTACGTATGATCAGAACCTGCGGTTAATATTCAGAGAGTTTGACCGGGAGGGATCTTACACAAAAAATAACAGGTTATGAAATGGACAATTCCGAATTGGCTGATCATAGCTGGTGCTATCGGCCAGATCTTTACTGCTATTATTTATCCTTATATACGACATGTGGTGTTTGACTGGTACAATGACATAAAAAAACTAAAACCATTAAACCAGGAAATTGCTAAAACCTATGGAAGGTATATACAGGGGCTTAATTTTTCATTTGGACTGATCTCAATTTTATTTACAGAAGATATGAAGAATCAAACAGGATTAGCTATTGCATTGACGGGTCTTATTGCTGCTTATTGGATTGGTAAAGTAATTACACAATTTGCCTACTATCCGATGTATGAAATCCCCAATAAACTTATATTTAAAATTGGTGAGGTGGGTATGAATATCTTATTTATATCATTTGCTGTTATATTCAGTTGGTTATTTGCTTTCAACCTTGCAGGATATCTGAATAATTAAAAGAAATATGGGTCAAAAGATTTTTTTAACCGCCGAATGGAAAAAACTGGTAATGGCCAATTATATTGTGGATCCTGCCATATTGAAAAAATATGTTCCAGGAAAAACGGAGCTTGACTATTTTAACAATAACTGTTATGTGAGCCTGGTAGGATTTATGTTTCAGCAGGTAAAAGTAAAAGGCTTCCGGATACCTTTTCATGTAAATTTTCCTGAAGTAAACCTGAGATTTTATGTCAGGTATAAAGATGGTCTGCAATGGAAACGGGGTGTGGTTTTTATAAGTGAGATAGTTCCCAAGCCTTTCATTACCATTTTAGCGAATACTTTATATAAAGAGCATTATACCACTTTACCCATGCAATACAAATGGGATGCTATAGAAGATTATTTTCTGATCCGATATTCTTGGAAAAAAAATAAGCAATGGAACAAGCTGGAGGTAAAAGCAGATAGAACGCCATTGTTATTACAGGAAGGAAGCTTTGAGGAGTTTATTACTGAGCATTTTTGGGGTTACTCAGACGGAGGTAACGATAGAACCTTTGAATATCGTGTGGCGCATCCGAGATGGGATATTTATAATGTAAAGGAGTTCGTTGTTAATTGTGATTTTGCCAGCTTATATGGGCAGTCATTTACTTTTCTTTCGGAACAAAAGCCAGTTTCTGTTTTTCTGGCTGAAGGTTCGCCTATAGAAGTATTCACTAGGAAAGTTCTTTGAGGATTTTCCGGGCCCTTGATTTGAAAGCCGCAGTTTCATATTCCCATCGATCCTCAATAATGGTTTTTAATTCCTGTTTTATATCAGGATAGTGGGTTGATAAGTTATGAAGTATCGTAAGAGAAAATGCTTTTATGGCTGGTTTTTCCACCGGGGAGGAGATATAATCAAAACAAATGTCCATCAGATCACCACGAAACCGCTCAGGAACGGTTATATCTTGTAAAAGCCGTACGGTGTTACGTTTAATGGCATCATGAAGCTTTGGTTTTTTCAGGTTCTTCAATAGTTTGCCAAAATGTGGTTTGATCAACTCTGGATGCCTCTGAACAGCATAGCTGAGTGGCCAGGAAGCTCTTTGTGTCACACACCAATCATTATCATAAAGAAATAAATTGAAGAGAGTATTGAACCGTTCCTGGTTGTTGCCGATCCATTGTACAATTTTAGTACAGTTCGTCTTGGAGTGCTGTGCAAGGATCGTATCTCTCAGGTTCATAATTTAGCGGGGTACAAATCTGCTACCGGTCAGTAGCCATTCACCTTTGGTTAGTTCATCACTTTTTACTTTCACAATGTGGCTCACAATTTTCGCACCCCGGGATGTATTTGGTACTTTAATGGTCTTTATACCGCCGGGTTCAATATTATATAGTGTATGATAATCTGTCCGGTATTCTTTATCATCAGCCAGTAAAATACTGACCTCAACCATTATTTTTTGAAAGCTGGTTTTTTTCAACGTATTCTCAATCTTTACGGCTGCGCCGATAAATCCATCGGTATTTGAAGTATTCTCCGGGATCACAGCACTGGATAACAGGTATTGATCGATATTGGCAAGAATCTTATTTGGCTCTGTGGCTGATTTACTGCTGTCGGGGAGTGTTGCCATATTTGCATCCGTACCGGCAGCTGGGGGTGATGCAATTGTATTTAAATTATCAACTTCTTTTTTTTCTGTTGGCATATCATCGCTATCAGCTTTTGTGGCTGTGCCGTTACATGCAACTAAAAAAGTGACAAATGAGAATATCAGCAAGGATTTTAGAATTTGCATATTGGGTGATTTGTATGCAAGCTACTCAGACCTTGAGTTATCGCCAATACCCGCTTTCACTAGTTATTGAAGTTATTTTTCTTATAATTTACATTATGTTAAGTAAAGTATGAATAAGAAAGGCCACAGCGATGTGGCCTTTCCTTTAAACTATTTATTTGATGCTATCATATCTCTCATTCCACTTCTTTTCTTCTGCTGCCCACTTAGCCTGGTCAGCAGGCTTCCCTTTTGCCATTGCTTTTTTAAAAGCATAAATATCAGCAAGATAGCTTGCTGCTTTTTTGTA
>JAKQEA010000225.1 GCA_029558715.1 Bacteroidota bacterium
CTGCTGAATTCACCGGGAAATTTCACTGCTTCAAAATTGGCATGGGTAAAGGCTAACGAACCGGACATATATGCGAGAGTAAATAAAATAATGCTGCCAGGTGACTTTATTTCAATGAAACTGACAGGAGAGATCACGACAAGTATTTCTTCTTTGTCAGAAGGTGTATTCTGGGATTTTAAGGAAAATGAATTATCAAAAGATATTTTTACGTACTATGGTTTCAGCCATTCTTTAATTCCCCCTGTCAGAGATGTTTTTGCCGAGCATGGGAGGGTATCAAAAAATGTAGCTGTGGCATTATCATTAAAGGAAGGGATACCTGTTACGTATAAGGCCGGAGATCAGCCTAACAATGCTTTATCACTTAATGTGCTCGAGCCCGGTGAAGTTGCTGCAACAGCAGGCACTTCTGGTGTTATTTATGGGGTAAGTGATCAACTTACTTACGATAATGAATCAAGAGTGAACACTTTTGCCCACGTCAATTATACTAAAGAACAAAAAAGACTGGGTGTTTTACTTTGTATAAATGGTACAGGCATTCTGAACCGGTGGATTAAAAATATTGCCGGTGGATCATTGTCATACCAGCAAATTAATGATACTGCAAAATCGGTGCAGCCGGGCAGCGAAGGATTATTGATATTGCCTTTCGGCAATGGTGCAGAAAGAATGCTAAACAATAAAATCATCCATTCTCATATTCATAATATTGACCTGAATAAACACGGCCAGGCACATTTGTTCCGTGCTGCCCAGGAGGGTATAGCTTTTGCTTTCCGGTATGGACTCGATATAATGCGGGAAAATGGAATGCATCCGCAGGTGATCAGGGCGGGGAAAACAAACATGTTCCTGAGTGATGTTTTTACTGAGAGTTTTGTAAATATTTTAAATATACCGGTTGAGCTGTATAACTGTGACGGTAGTGTCGGATCTGCAATAGGAAGCGGCCTGGGGGCCAAAATTTATTCTGATACAAAAGAGGCTTTCAGGCATTTTGAGCCAATACAGCTAATAAAACCGGATGGTAACAAACGGTACGATCAGTATTATGACAAATGGTTGCTACATTTAGAAAAGCAACTTAACTGATTCAATAATTTTAAACTGATAATAGCATGACAGTAGTTACAGGCAGTAAGGAGTACTTTAAGGGCATAAGTAAGATAAAGTATGAAGGTCAACAGTCAGATAATCCACTGGCTTACCGGTGGTATGATGAAAATAAAGTAGTGGCAGGTAAAACAATGAAAGAGTATCTGCGGTTTGCCTGTGCTTACTGGCACAGCTTCTGTGGCAGTGGTGCTGATCCGTTCGGTGAGCCGACACATTTGTTTGCCTGGAATGAAAAATCAGATGCCGTGGAACGGGCAAAGGATAAGGCAGATGCAGCATTTGAATTTATTACTAAACTGGGACTTCCTTATTATTGCTTTCACGATGTAGATGCAGTGGATTATACCAACGATATAAAGGAAAATGACAGGCGGTTACAGGCAATAACAGATTACCTCAGTGAAAAGCAAAAAGCCAGTGGTGTAAAACTTTTATGGGGAACAGCCAACCTGTTTTCAAACAGGAGATATATGAACGGAGCTGCTACTAATCCTGATTTTCATGTTTTGGCTCATAGTGCAGCACAGGTAAAAGCAGCATTGGATGCCACTATTGCTCTTGGGGGTGAAAATTATGTATTCTGGGGGGGAAGAGAAGGATACATGAGCTTGCTGAATACAAATATGAAAAGGGAGAAAGAACATTTTGCCAGATTTTTACACACAGCAAAGGACTATGCCAGGAAAAATGGATTTAAAGGAAAATTTTTTATAGAACCCAAGCCTTGTGAGCCATCAAAACATCAGTATGATTACGACAGTGAAACGGTGATCGGCTTTTTAAGGCAGTATGACCTGTTAAGCGATTTCAGTTTGAATATCGAAGTAAATCATGCCACTTTAGCGGGGCATACATTTACTCATGAATTACAGGTGGCAGCCGATGCTGGTTTGCTTGGAAGTATTGATGCCAATCGTGGGGATTATCAGAATGGCTGGGATACAGACCAGTTCCCCAATGATATCAATGAACTGACAGAAGCCATGCTGGTGATACTGGAGGCGGGAGGCTTCAAAGGAGGTGGAATCAACTTTGATGCAAAGATCAGGAGAAACTCCACAGACCCGGAAGACCTGTTCTATGCACACATAGGAGGTATGGATACTTTTGCCAGGGCATTAATAACAGCTGATAAGATATTGCAACAATCAGATTATAAAAAGATAAGGGCAGAACGATATGCTTCGTTCGATAGTGGTAAAGGAAAGGACTATGAATCAGGAAAACTTACACTGGAGGATCTGAGAAATTATGCCATTGATAACGGAGAACCCGCTATGAGGAGTGGTAAACAGGAGTATCTTGAGAATTTAATTAACCGCTTCATATAATACTTACTTAACTCATCACTAACAAACAAAAACTACGCTCATGAATTTTCTTGGAACACTCGACTGGATATTCCTTATAGTATATATGCTGGTTATTGCAGGTATTTCTGTCTGGTCTATCAGGAAGAGTAAAAATTCCCCGACAGATTATTTCCTGGCCAACCGAAATCTTGGCTGGTGGGTGATCGGAGCCTCAATACTTGCATCCAATGTAGGGTCAGAACATATTGTTGGTTTGGCAGGATCAGCCGGTGCGTCCGGAACTGTGTTAGGCCATTATGAATTACACTCCTGGATAGTCCTGCTATTAGGCTGGGTGTTCGTTCCTTTTTATATGCGTAGCATGGTGTATACCATGCCTGAGTTCCTGGAAAGAAGATTCAATGCAAAAGCAAGGCGGTTATTATCTATTATTCAATTATTGAGTTATGTGATTGCAAAAGCCTCAGTTACCATATTTGCAGGAGCATTGGTATTTAACCAGATACTCGGTGTAGAATTTTGGACAGGCGCTATTATACTGGTTATAGTAACCGGTGTATATACAATCTTTGGGGGACTGCATGCGGTAATGTACACCGAAGCTATACAGGCTTTCGTTTTGCTGATAGGTTCAGCGGTCTTATTATTTGTAGGTCTTGACAAAGTTGGCGGCTGGAATGCTTTGATGAGCTCTGTCCCTCCTGAAAAGCTGAATATGTTCCGTCCTCTAAGTGATCCTGAATTTCCGTGGTTGGGAATTTTGTTTGCATCACCTATCGTAGGTATCTGGTATTGGTGTACTGATCAGCATATTGTGCAACGATGCCTTGCCGGTAGAAACGAAAGAGAAGCAAGACGGGGAACCATCTTTGCTGCTTACCTGAAATTACTTCCATTCTTCATATTCCTCATTCCGGGTTTGATCGCTTATGTATTACACTCAAGGGGTGAATTGATATTACCAATTAAGGATGGCCAGACAGATTATAATGCGGCTTTTCCGGCGATGGTAGAGCAGATTATGCCTATGGGATTAAGAGGATTGCTGGCGGGAGGATTGTTAGCTGCCCTGATGGCTTCATTAGCTTCAGTCTATAATGCTTGTTCTACATTGTTCACTATGGATATTTATCAAAAAATGAAACCAGCAGCTGGTGAAAAGGAGTTAGTAAAAGTCGGACGTATTGCTACAGCAGTAGTAGTAATATTAGGTATGGTATGGATTCCGATGATGGATAGGATTTCCAGTACATTGTACACTTATTTACAAAGCGTACAATCTTATTTAGCACCACCCATTGCGGCAGTTTTTTTATTGGGGGTATTCTTTAAGCGATTAAATGGAAAAGGGGCTTATACAGCAATGGTAGTTGGGTTTATTATCGGGTTGGTGAAATTGACACTTGAGTTGTTCCAGAAGGATTTATCAGGTGTTCTGTATGATTTTGCTACAATTAATTTCCTTTATTTCTGTATTTATTTATTCCTGTTTTCAGTAGTGGTAATGATAGTTGTAAGCCTTTTCAGTCCAAAACCAGACGAAGATCATATCAAGGGCTTAACATTCGCTACAACAGTTGCAGAAGACAAGGTAGCAAGCAGGGCTAGCTGGAACAAGTGGGATGTGATTCTTTCATTGATCGTGTTGGCAATAATTGTTTCAATATTTATTTACTTTTCTCCATTAGGAATAGCAAAGTGATAGGCTGTTGTAAGGATAAATAAATTTAAAAATGGGTTTTCATTATGTTGATGGAGCAAACTATGCGATGGTTCGGACCCAATGACCCGGTAAGCTTATCAGATATCAGGCAGGCGGGTTGTGAAGGGGTGGTCACAGCGTTGCATCATATTCCTGTAGGTGAAGTATGGACTATAGAAGAGATCAATAAAAGGAAACAGCTAATCGAAGATGCTGGTATGACATGGACCGTCATTGAAAGCCTGCCGGTAAGCGAGGATATTAAAAAGCAAAGTGGAAATTATTTACAGCATCTTGATAATTACAAAATAAGTCTTCGCAATGTGGCGCAATGCGGTTTGAAAGTAGTGACCTACAATTTCATGCCGATATTAGACTGGATGAGGACCGACATTTCATATATGATGCCGGACGGGAGCAGGGCCTTGTGTTTTGAGCGGTCAGCATTTATTGCATTTGACTTGTTCTTTTTAAAACGTCCGGGAGCTGAAAATGACTATTCAGAAGAGGAAATTAAAAAAGCAAGGTTCAGGTTTGACAGGATGACTGATGAAGAGGAGGAGATTTTGTACCGTAATGCATTACTCGGTTTGCCGGGAAGTGAAGAACGCTTTACCGAAGAACAGATTCTTTCCGCATTAAAAACTTATGAAGGAATTGATGCAGTTAAGCTAAAGGAACATCTTTTTTATTTCTTGCAGAAAGTGGTGCCTGTGGCTGAAGGTTGCGGCCTGAAAATGGCCATCCATCCTGATGACCCGCCATATCCTGTACTGGGATTGCCAAGGATTGTAAGTACAGAGCAGGATGCTGCTGATTTACTCAGTGCTGCACCATCGCCGGCGAATGGATTATGTTTCTGTACCGGTTCTTTTGGTGCAAGGCCTGATAATGACCTTGTAAGAATGCTAAAAAGATTTGGAGATCATATTCATTTTCTTCACCTGAGAAACACAAAAAGAGATACAGAAGGTAATTTCTTTGAAGCTGATCACCTTGCAGGAGATACAGACATGTATGAAATTGTCAGGGAAATCGTATTGATAATGAAACGAAGAAATGTATCTATACCTATGAGACCAGATCATGGACACCAGATGCTTGATGACCTTAAGAAAACAACTTATCCCGGTTATTCGGCAATCGGCAGGTTGAGAGGATTGGCTGAATTGCGGGGTTTGGAGTATGGAATTGCCAGGGCATTAGCTTAACAGCGACATTCATTTATGTTTAACATCATATAGATATCTTCTCTACGATATCTTACTTCTACAATCGGGCACTAAGTGGATTTACTTAAAATCGTATTTTTTCTGCTTATTTATATGCTAACAGCCAATGTTTTATGCACTTTGCATTGGTTTTTTACTTAATTTATGTATGTAAAAGACCTTATCTACTCAAAGCAAACCACTATCCGTATGGGGAAAATCACCATCCTCCTAGTCGATGACCATAAGCTGATCAGGGATTCATGGTCATTTATTCTTAACAGTGATATCCGATTTCAGGTAATTGGCGAAACAAGCAATGCGGATGAGGCAGTTGAAATTGCAAGGGATAAAAAACCTGAGATCGTTCTGATGGACATTAATATGTCTCCTGTAAACGGATTTGAAGCAACAAAACTTGTTCGAAAGTATTCACCAGGTTCTAAGATAATCGGTATATCCATGCATTCTATGCCAGCCTATGCACGCCGTATGCTCCAAATAGGAGCTATGGGGTATGTTACCAAGAACTCTTCCAAAGATGAGCTGATGTCTGCTATCATAGAAGTACATAATGGAAAAAAATATATATGCAATGAAGTAAAGAATATTCTTGCACAGCAGGAATTAGAAGATGAAGGAGGAGGAGCACCAGATATGAATGTTCTTTCCAGGAGAGAAATTGATATTGTTCAGCTAATTAAAGAAGGCCTATCGTCAAAAGAAATAGCACTTCGTCTCGATATATCTTTAAAAACCGTAGAAGTACACCGGTATAATATTCTTAAAAAGTTAAGTCTGAAAAATACCGCAGCACTTGTTAACTTTATTAATGCTCATGGACTCTGACCAGTCGATGAGATTAATTTTAAACAAGTTTTTCTTCTAACACGGTTCTTATGAATCGCTTCTATACCCGTCGCAATATTACCATTGGTGTAATTCTTTCTGTTGCACTTGTTTCTTTTTTTGCATGGTATTCATATATCAATATGAATAAAGCAAGGGAAGAGACTATAAGGGTAAATACTACCCTCAAATCTTTGAGGACACTCGAAAACCTCATGGATGATATGCAGGATATCGAAACCTCCAATCGGGGATATCTTATATCAGGCAATAAAGATTTCCTTATTCCTTACTATGCTGCTGTGAAAAAACTGAACGCAGATTCAATGGAAGTTTTAAGGATGCACCAGGTTTATCCTCATCGTAGCGATACGTTGAGACAACTGATTAGCCTTGTAAAGAGGAAAATTGAAATAGCAGGGTTAGCAGAAAAAATGGTGGAGAGAAACCTAAATGACTCAGCGCTTCAACTGGTCCGGTCCGGAAGAGGAAAAGACATAATGGATAGTATTCGCCAGATAGTTTGGGCAATTGAAACACAGGACAGGAGAATACTCGAAGAATCGAATAAGAGTCGTCAGGTGGCTGCTACAACCACAGCTAAACTTTTTATCGGGGCAGCATTAGGTTTTATTGTTATAGCATCTTTACTTTTCTTTCGAATTAAGAGGGAACTGAAGCAAAGAGAGGTATACGAATCAAGAATTGCTTACCTGGC
>JAKQEA010000227.1 GCA_029558715.1 Bacteroidota bacterium
ATTGGGTGATGGTACTAATCCCTGGAACTGGCTGTATAGAAAAGTATTGATTCATACACCGGGCGCAAAAGAAAACGGATCATTGTTATATGCCCTTTGTGTTATCACCTTCATGTGGGCTATCTGCTACTGGATGGATAAGAAAAAGATCTATGTGAAAGTGTGATCACCATCTTATTTCAGCAATCTCCACATTGCCATACTGGTTATCCATCATCACATTTGCAATTTCAATAACCGGCCCATTGACTGTATTGCGGAATGTCGATACCCTCATCACAGAAGGGATAGCGTTACTGTAATAGCCATAGAAATTTACATTGACTCTGTACTTACCAGGCTTTGCATTTTTTAGCTGGTATTCCTCCATACCATTATGATAAAAAACAGAATTATAATATTTACCTATCAGCTTTCCCTCCGCTTTTTGATCACCATAATAAGCGGCCGTTTTGCCACCCGGCTCTGTTACAGATATGTTTCCACCCAGGCTTCTGTTATTGCAATCAATAGTGATACGCAGGTCGTAAGATAAAGGTCTGATAAGTTGGGGGTTTATTCCTGACAGATTCACTGAATCCCTATGCGCTGCTATCACCGTATTCATTTCCTGCAACAACATGGCTTTATAACCTTTATAGTAAGCTTCATATTCATTACCATTCAGGGTAATGCCGGCATAATATTTTTTCACTGCAGTCGTATAATCTTTCTTCTGGTAATAGGCAAGAGCAAGGCCCCTGTAATAAATCAGCTCGTTGGGATTATTCACCAGTAAGAAATTATAAATTCGGATAGCCTCATCATACTGTTTCCATGATTCTAGAAAGTAAGCGATGGCCTCCAACACCTGCACATTGCCATTGGTAATAGCTGAAGCAGTAAAGAGTATGTTGAGGGCATCTTTTTGCAAACCGGCTTTGTAAAACACCTGTGCCGCATCAAAATAAAACGCAGCTTCCCGGCCATATTCGTCACGCAGCTCATCATAGCGGGCAGCAAGGTTCTTTACAGAAGCCTGTTTCAATTCCTGCAGGTAATCTACATCAGGCATATCTTTCAAACGATAGCTTCTCCAATAATAATTATAACTGTTGCGGCTTCCTTTTTTGGTCGTAACCACAAGGGCGCCGTTAGCACCATCTGGTCCGTAAATAGCCGTTGCTGCTGCAGATTTTAAAATATTTACATTGGTCACATCATTGGGATTAATGGCATTCAAAAAACTCAGCGAAACTGGTGAACCATCTAATATCAGCATAGGCTGATTGTTTCCGGTGAGTGATCGTATACCCCGCAGTGTTATCCTGGTATCACCAAACACACCGCTGTTGACCGTTTGTACATTCAGTCCGGAGACCTTTCCGGTTAATCCTTGTTGCAGGTTCACTGGTTTGGCTTGTGTAAGTTCATTGGCATAAATTCTCGTAACAGAATAACCCAATTCCTTAGCTTGCCTCGTTACACCCATTGCCGTTACTACAACTTCGTTCATAGCCACTGAACTCTCTGCGCCGGCAGTTACCTGTAGCCCTGCTACTTTACCGGTTAATCCGCTCAAACTCCTGGAACTATTATCCTGCTTGCCTGCAGTTGCATCAGGCAAAGTAGCAATGTTTTCATTTCTCAGGATTATTGACTGCCCATACTTATCATGCTGGCCAATTCTCTCATTATAGGCTGACACAACAGCTGTCAATACATTAAAATCATTTGTCTTTTTATATTGCCTTCTCCTTTCCTCATCTGCTTTTACAAAAATGTTCATATCACATTCCGGTTGAAGGTCTGCCGGAGGCAAAATATTGGATTTGATATAATCCTCTATTCGCTCCAACACAATGAAAGAAGTGCTGCTTGTCACTACTTTCTCAGCTTTGCCAAAATTCAGTACCTCATACCAGTATGAGTAATGACCATTATACTGCTCAAACTGGTTAAGCATTTCCAGCCTGTCTATGGCTGACTGCTCACAATGGCTGCTGCTGGTTATATCCATGGTTTCCTCTTCCCTCGTTTTGCTGTTATTTCCATATTGAAGGGTAAGGGATTGTATACCGGCCGGCAGGGTGCCTGTCAGAAGGATAGTATCATTTTTGATGACACTTATCTTTTCATTAATGGCAATAGTCGTTTCACCTGCTTTTACCTTCAGCAGGATATTCTCAGTTTCGGTTGTCATAGATACAGCATCGTTGATACCCCCGGCAGTAAGATCAATATAGTGACCACCCGTTAAGCCAATAATGTTTTCAAGATGTTGCTGATTTTTATCATGGGCAGAATTTATACACCAGGCATGAACCTGTCCCGCCACTGGCATATCAGAACCAAAAGAGTTCTTACCATTACTGAACAAGAGTATGGCATCGGCATAAACGGTGGAAAAATTAAGGCTGCCATAATGTGTTGCACCTTCATATTTTAATGCTTCGATGTAACCCACCCAGCGATGGTAGTTATTATGCAGGAAAAAAACAGCCGTGTCCTGCACCTGCTGGTTAAAAGAAATGATGGTAAGGTGGGAAATGGCATGCCTTGAAACATATTGCTTCAGAAAATTGATTTCCTTCTTAATGTCTCTTGATCTTCCGCTGGCAGAAACATCCCAGAATACCACAACACTATCAGCTTTGAATTCATAGGTTTTTCTGATACGGGGTATAAAGCGAAGGGCAAAAAATATCTTTTCTTTTGCCTGCTTAATACAAACAGCAGGTTTTTCGAGTAACAGGGGTATCGAAAATGAAAGCGGCTCATCCGCCTTCTTATTATTTGCCGACCAGTTCAACTGGTAAATATTATTATTGTAACTGAACGGCTGACCGTTAACCAGTCCCTTGCCAGCAACTGGTAAAGCTTGAATTCCCGCAGCAGTTACAGAAATATTGATTTGCTTAATAGTATCCTTATAAAATAGCGGAAGTTTATAAACCAATTTCCCATTACTGGGTTTCATTTGCTGTTGAATTGTCATTGTTACCCGGCGGCATCCTTTTGCTGGAATTGGATATATATTAAGGCGGTAATGGTTGGCATAATCCATTTGCACTAACGCCGGGTCAACCCTTTTGCCAACTATCGTGTTATAGGCATTTCTCGCCTTCCATTTTTCTTCAATGGATCCATCACGGTATTTGCCATTTAGCTCCAGCTGAAAAGCAGTGATTGCCTGCCCCGGTTCTAACTGAAAGTTGTAGAGCCCTTCTATTTCTTTATCATTTGGATTACAAAATTCCATTTCCATAAAAGTGATGGCTGTAAAAGCATCCGCATGCACTTTTATATACAGGTGGTTCAATTTCATCGGCCAGTCAAGCAGGCGGCCATTATTCTGAGAAAAAACAGTCAAAAAGGCGAAAAGCCCGGACAGCAGTAATAAATATTTACGCATACAGCAGTGATTTGTGGCAGGATGCCAAATGTTAAAGAATTGCATAAATTATTTTTAGCTGTGTAAGAAACAAGAGGGCTGCATCATTATGTTGTTCAAAACAGGAAAAATGAAATTGATAACTTATATGAGCACAGGATTATTTATGCTATTATCTGCCTTTATCATGAAGAAGGATAATTGGCAGCACCAGTCACTCTACGAAAACAAATGGTCTTTGAAAAAGATATATACTAAGCGGGGAACAGAGGAAGTAAATACAAAGGCGTTCATTAAATTCAACCAGCAAAGACAAAGCGCCGGTGGCAATGGCAGTTGCAATACATTTGGCAGCAGCCTCATTGTTAATGGAGACAAAATCAGCTTTAAGGATATTTTTTCCACTAAAATGTATTGTGAAGGGTTACAGCAAACTGAAGACAAATTTTTTCAGCAGCTGAATAAAATAAACCGGTTTGAAATAAAAGATCAAACCTTGCTGCTGCTGAGAGATGACGAAGTGCTGCTGGAGTTTCAGTCAGAATAGCCTGCCTTGTTCTCCCGGTCTTCTGAA
This sequence comes from Bacteroidota bacterium, assembly GCA_029558715.1. Lineage (GTDB taxonomy): Bacteria > Bacteroidota > Bacteroidia > Chitinophagales > Chitinophagaceae > JJ008. Next base: position 3,948 of record JAKQEA010000227.1, read on the forward strand.
CAACTTTCGGTTAAGACTCCATTCCTCTGCATTCATACCATACAATTTGCCATATTTTTTATACTGCTGAGCTACCAGTTCTGCAATATTCCCTTCGCCCCGCATCCTTACACCCCAGCGGGTATCATTCACTTTTCCATCATGGCTTTGCTCGATTAAATGCCAGACCTTATCGGCCCGGTCCGGAAAGTTTTTATAGAGCCAGTCGTGGAATAAGAACTTGATCGCTCCATTCAGGCGTATGAATGTATAAGCAGTGAAGGTAGCCCCGTTATCCCTGGCCTCTTTCATGATGCGTTGCATTTCATGTTCATTCAGGCCGGGAATCATCGGCCCCATCATGATACCCATCCGCACACCGGCGCTGCTGAGTTCATTGATCACTTTCAGTTTTTGTTTGGCCGTG
>JAKQEA010000228.1 GCA_029558715.1 Bacteroidota bacterium
TTCCTTACCTGTCAAATATGGCTTCCAGATAAGGAATTGCTTCGTCAAAACGGTTGTATGATAACAACCGTTTTGACGAAGCAATTCCTTATCTGGAAGCCATATTTGACAGGTTCCCGGAAAATGAGCTTGTTTCTACGCGTTTAGCAACTGCCTATCAGAAAGCTAATCGTCTGGATGATGCTATTGCCAAATATGAAAATACGATCAAAAATAATCCTCAAAATACTATGGCTTATTTAAGTGCCGTTAATCTATATCGTTTAAAAGCTACCCAAACATCTGATCCGGCAACAGTTGCTGAAATCAATAAAAAAGCTGTTGATATCTTGAATGCCTTAATTACCGTTCAACCCGATAACGCTATTGCTTATATGAATATGGCAGCAATTTATTTAAGCCAGAATAAATACCAGGAAGCTGAATTAAACGCTAATAAGGCATTACAAAAAGACCCTACTCTATATCTGCCTTATATTTATCTTGCTACTATCAGCCAAAGCAAGGGAACTAACGATTATAACAATTTCATTGATCTGGAAAAACAAGCTGCCAAAGCTGTAGGTAAAAAAGCTAAAACCTTAAAGACACAACGCGATAACGCCCGAAATTCGGCTGTAAATAATTTCCGCAAAGCCCTGGAATATCTCAATAACGCCAAAGCACGGGCTACAGATGAACAAGCTCTTGCGGATATCAATAATCGTATTTCCCGCGTAAATCAGCTCATAAATCAGGCAACAGCCGCTTATTAATTAACTGTTTAGCAGGTGAACAGGGAAACAAGTTAACAGATTAACCTGTTCACCCGCTAAACTATTCACCTGCTAATTTCCTTTACAAAGAGTTATCCAACAGTTCCCAGTCCGTTACCGGGGGTAGCATACCCGCTTCCACAGCTCTTTTAACGCTCATACAAGGCAGATCATTTGCATAGATATAATCCCGGGTAATAGTCATCAGGTCTATTTCCGGATACAATTTTGCCAATCTATACATCATTTTCAGGTACATATTCACCCAGGAATACACATTTTTTTCAGCATTTTCCGATAAGCCGTTATAGCGTAACGAATACAACCGCAGATCATTTTTGAAACCGGTAGACGGCTGCAATGAATGCAAATTTGCCGTTATAGAACCGGTTTTATGATTGTGAGCTGTAATTTTCGGCTGGACTTTTCGGCGGGTAAACACCTTACCCGATTTCCTGTTGTAGCAGTATATCAAGCCATCTGCTTTGCCTGTATAACCCGCCAAGCCGTATTGAAATTTTACTTTCATTTTCTTTCTCCTTTTTGTGTCCTTCCATTATTTATGGGGGTGACAAAAGAAAATAAAAGGTGACAAAACTCCCAAAAATATTCCCTCCCTGCCGAACATAGGGCAGCCATCCAATTACCGCTTCTTTCTCCTATCCTTTACATTTCTTTAACGCTTCTTAAACGCTTCCTTAACTTAGTTAAGGCATTGTTAAAGATTCGTAAAAGATTCGTTAAAGCATCGTTCAGAGGGAGGTTTGTGAAGTTTTGACTCTAAACCGATTCTTCTGTGGTTGCAACTATATTTTGACGCAACAGGAAA
>JAKQEA010000229.1 GCA_029558715.1 Bacteroidota bacterium
TTCTTTTATTATGCAGGCTGGGCAGATAAATTAGCATATGCTTTCCCTAACCGCCGGACAGAACCTTTAGGGGTGGCCGGACAAATTATTCCCTGGAACTTTCCTTTGCTGATGGCCGCCTGGAAAATTGCACCGGCATTGGCAACAGGCAATACAGTTGTGTTGAAACCTGCCGAAACAACGCCGCTGACTGCACTGAAACTGGCCGAGATCATACAAGAAGCAGATCTGCCTCCGGGTGTGGTGAATATATTAACCGGAGCCGGCCCTACTGGTGCTGCGATCGTTAATCATCCTGATATCAATAAAATTGCTTTCACAGGATCAACAGAAGTAGGCAAGATCATTCAACGGGCCATTGCCGGTACAAATAAAAAAGCAACATTAGAACTGGGAGGCAAAGCAGCGAATATTATTTTTGAAGATGCCCCTCTTGACCAGGCGGTGGAAGGTGTTATCAACGGCATTTTTTTTAACCAGGGGCATGTATGCTGTGCCGGTTCAAGGTTGTATGTGCAGGAATCGGTTGCTAAAGAAGTGGTGCGGAAATTAAAAGACAGGCTGGAATCATTGATTGTAGGCGACCCGTTAGATAAAAACACAGACATTGGTGCTATTAATTCCAAACAGCAATTAGAAACAATCCATAAATACATTAAGATAGGAAAACAGGAAGGTGCGGAAATGTATGAGAGCAGTTGCAAGTTGCCGGGCAAAGGTTATTTCTGCCGCCCTACCCTTTTCACTAATGTGGCTCAGAGCAACCGAATAGCACAGGAAGAAATTTTCGGCCCGGTGTTGTCGGTGCTCACATTCCGTACAGATGATGAGGTGATAGAGAAAGCAAACAACTCGCCTTACGGTTTAAGCGCCGGTGTGTGGACTGATAAGGGTTCCAAGATTTTCAATATGACAAAGAGGATGAGAGCTGGTGTGGTGTGGGCCAACACCTTCAACAAATTCGACCCAACTTCTCCATTCGGTGGCTATAAAGAAAGTGGCTTTGGAAGAGAAGGTGGATTGCATGGGTTATTGGCTTATGTGAATATTATCTAAATAAAGAATCAAAAGTCAAAATTAAAAACACACAGCCTTTTGAATTTTGACTTTTAACTTTTGAATTTTTAAGCATGGAAAAAGCAATTAAAAAATCTTCACTGAGTATCAGTGAGAATGGATTAGAAAAAAAATCTTCTGCCAAAAGACTGGAAGTGCTGAAGACCTACAAAATTTATATCGGCGGGCAGTTCCCGAGAACTGAATCAGGCCGTTATTATATCCCAACAAATGCAGCGGGGAAAAAACTGGCGAATGTCTGTCTTAGCTCAAGAAAAGATTTCCGGGATGCGGTCGTGGCTGCAAGGGGAGCATATGGCGGATGGAGTGGCAGGGCAGCCTTTAACCGCAGCCAGATATTATACCGGATGGCCGAGATGCTGGAAGGAAGAAAAGCACAATTCATTGATGAACTGATACAACAGGATTCAACCAAAGCAAAAGCTGAAAAAGAAGTGAACCTTGCCATTGATCGCCTCATCTACTATGCCGGATGGTGTGATAAGTTTCAGCAACTCTTCAGCGCTGTAAACCCTGTCGCTTCATCTCATTTTAATTTTTCTGTTCCGGAACCAACCGGTGTTGTTTCAACTATTGCACCTCAAAGCGACTCATTACTTGGATTGATTTCTGTTATCGCCCCTGTTATTGCAGGCGGGAACACCTGTGTAGTACTTGCTTCCGATACAAAACCACTTTGCGCCGTTACCTTTGCAGAAGTGCTGAACTCATCTGATTTACCCGGTGGTGTTGTCAATATTTTAACAGGTAAGCCATCAGAACTGGCTTCCTGGTTCGTTGATCATATGGATGTGAATGCAACCATTTATTGTGAAAATAATTCTGATATACAGAAAATGATGCGGGAAAAGTCGGCTACTAACCTGAAACGTATCTTCTTCTATGATAAAATAAACTGGTATACCGATGAAGGACAATCCCCCTATTTCATTATGGATACCCAGGAAATAAAAACTACCTGGCACCCGGTTGAAAACATTGCAGGAGCCGGGGGAGGATACTAATTTTGGTAAGATATTTGCACCTTATGCCGCATATGAAATTCATTTTTGCATTAACCACAGTCTTGTTTACGATAAACAGCTTTGGACAAGATACCACAGGAAAAAATAGCATAGATACAAACTATGTAGTTGTTCATAAAGACCCCCGTGTGGACCTGCTGGTAAAAAAGCAGGCCCAGATTAATGAGGAAACCAGCCGGGCAGGCCGAAGAACAGATAAAGGCTTCCGCCTGATGATCATCAGTACCAACAACAGGGAAGAAGCTATTGCTGCCAAAACAAAAGTATATACCTATTTCCCTGAACTGAAAGCCTACTTGTGGCATCAATCGCCCTATTACAAATTAAAAGCTGGCAATTTTAAAGACCGGAAAGATGCCGAAGCCTATCAAAAAAGATTGAATGTGTATTTCCCGAAAGGAGTTTTTATTATGAAAGACGTTATCGAGGTAAAGCCAACCAGGCCGGGAGAAGAAGAAACAATCCTGTAAAAAGAATCATACTACTTATCTGACAATCCATTCTCACACAGAATGGATTGTTTATTTTTGTCCTATGCATTCTACCATCAAGGCATTAGCCAAAAAATATGCGCCTGAATTTATTGAAATAAGGCATCATCTTCATGCACATCCTGAATTAAGCTACCAGGAATATGAGACATCAAAGTTTGTACAGAACAAACTGAAAGAATTTGGAATTCCTTTCGAGGTAAAAGCAACAACTGGTGTGGTAGGTTTGATAAAAGGCAAAAACCCTGACAAGAGGATTATTGCATTAAGAGCGGACATGGATGCTCTCCCTATCAAAGAAGAAAATGATGTACCCTATAAATCGAAAAACGAAGGTGTGATGCATGCCTGCGGACACGATGTACATACCACTTGTCTTTTAGGTGCTGCAAAAATATTACAGGAATTAAAAAATGAATGGGAAGGAACGGTAAAGCTCATCTTCCAGCCGGGTGAAGAAAAAAACCCCGGTGGTGCCTCCTTAATGATCAAAGATGGAGTATTAGAGAATCCCAAACCGCAGGGAATACTGGCTTTGCATGTTCACACAATGATGGACACAGGCAAACTAAGTTTTCGCGGAGGACAGGTAATGGCCAGTGCTGATGAGATCTATATCAATGTAAAAGGCAAAGGAGGTCATGCAGCCTCTCCGCATTTAACTGTTGATCCTATTCTTATCAGTTCGCATTTGATCATTGCACTGCAGCAACTCATTAGCAGGAATAATAATCCCTTCAATCCTTCTGTTCTTTCTATTACTTCATTTAATGGAGGAAATACCACGAATGTCATTCCCAATGAAGTAAAAATGATGGGTACTTTCAGGGCTATGGATGAAACATGGCGGTTTAAGGCTCATGACCTGATAAAAAAACTTTGTACAGACCTGGTCAGCTCTATGGGGGGTACTGTTGATCTTCATATCGACGTTGGCTATCCTTCCGTCTTAAATAATGAGCAGCTAACGGCCACTGCAATGAAAAAAGCCAGCGAATATCTTGGCGCTGATAATGTAAGTGAAACTGAGTTACGGATGGGTGCCGAAGATTTTGGTTATTATGCACAACAAATACCAGCTTGTTTTTATCGTCTGGGAACAATGAATGCTGCCAAAGGAATTACAGCCGGTGTACACACCCCCGTCTTTAATATTGATGAGAATGCGATTGAAATAGGTATTGGAATGATGGCATGGCTGGGAAGTTCAGTAGAGCTGTAGCATCCACTATTCTCATCCTCAACCCTTACCGAAATTTTATTTTGTACCTTGCGGCTCGTTTGTCAGACTGCAATTCCATTTTGAAAGAATACAGCTGGCATATAAAAATCAAATATGCAAAACGATCTGCGTAAACAACAGGCCCTCGAGTACCATGCTAAAGGAAGACCCGGAAAGATTGAAGTAATTCCTACCAAAGAAGCCAAAACACAACGAGATCTCTCACTTGCTTACTCTCCCGGTGTGGCATGGCCATGTCTTGAAATAGCTGATAATATCGAAAACGTTTATAAATACACTGCCAAAGGGAATTTAGTAGCGGTTATCAGTAATGGTACTGCCGTGCTTGGATTAGGAGATATTGGACCGGAGGCAGGCAAGCCGGTGATGGAAGGGAAAGGGGTATTATTCAAAATATTTGCAGATATCGATGTATTTGATATTGAGATCAACGAAAAAGATCCTCAAAAATTTGTCGAGATTGTCAAGTCGCTGGAACCCACATTCGGCGGCATCAACCTGGAAGACATCAAAGCACCGGAATGTTTTTATATTGAAAAAAGGCTGAAGGCCGAAATGAATATCCCGGTGATGCACGACGACCAGCATGGCACGGCTATCATCAGTGCTGCCGCTTTATTGAATGCCTGTGAAATACAGAAAAAGAAAATTGAAAAAGTAAAATTTGTAGTGAATGGAGCCGGTGCTGCTGCCGTGGCCTGTATGAAATTATATATTGCCCTGGGTGCCAGGAAGGAAAATTTCAGGGTGTTCGACAGCAAGGGCCTTATTCATGAAAGCAGAACAGACCTCGATGAATTGAAAAAGGAATTTATAACAACTGGCAAAAATGTATCCCTTACAGAAGGGATGAAAGATGCTGATGTTTTTATTGGACTGAGTAAGGGAGGTGTATTGAACGGGGAAATGATTAAGAGCATGGCAAAAAACCCCATCGTATTTGCTATGGCCAACCCTGATCCTGAAATAAGCTGGGAAGAAGCCACCGGGGCGAGAAAAGATATCATCATGGCTACCGGCCGCAGTGATTATCCTAATCAGGTAAATAATGTACTGGGCTTCCCTTATATTTTCCGTGGCGCATTAGATGTAAGAGCCAAACATATCAATGAAGCTATGAAACTGGCAGCGGTAAAAGCTCTTGCTGAGCTAGCTAAAACACCTGTACCAGATATTGTGAACATGGCTTACAATGAAACCAATATCAGCTTTGGCGAACACTATATCATTCCAAAACCTGTTGATCCAAGATTATTAGCTACCGTGGCGCCGGCTGTTGCCAAAGCAGCCATGGAAAGTGGTGAAGCTCAACAACCAATTACGAACTGGGAAGAATATGTAAATAACCTTGAAAAAAGACTGGGACTGGATAACCAGGTGATGAGAGCAATCGGCAACAAGGCCCGTCGTGATCCGAAACGTATTGTTTTTGCCGAAGCAGATAATGTTAAGATCCTGAAATCAGCACAGATCATCTTTGATGAAGGCATAGGCTACCCCATACTGCTTGGTGACGAAAATAAGATCAAAACGATTGCCGAAGCAAACGGTATTGATATAGAAGATCTGCCAATCTTTGATCCCAGAAGTGATGCCACGGAAGAAAAAAGAAACAAGTATTCAGAAATATTTTTTGCCAAAAGAGGAAGAAAAGGCTTTAATGCCTATGAAGCAAAAAAAGTAATGAAGGACCGCAATTACTATGGTTGTATGATGGTGGAATGTGGAGATGCTGATGCCATGATCTCAGGTTTATCAAAAAATTATCCGGATACCATACGTCCGGCCATGCAAATTATAGGTACCGAAGATGGTGTAAATAAGATAGCAGGAATGTATCTGATGCTTACAAAAAAAGGGCCTTTATTTCTTGCAGACACAACAGTTAACTTTAATCCTACAGCAGAAGAACTGGCAGAAATCACTTTATTGGCAGCAAGAGAAGTTCGCCATTTTAATATCATACCACGGATTGCTATGCTGAGTTATTCAACTTTTGGCAGCAGTAATTCACCAGAAGCAAGGCTGGTGGCAGAAGCTAGAAAAATTGTAAAAAATAAAATGCCTTCTCTGATAGTAGATGGAGAGATGCAGGCCAGTGTAGCTTTCAATAAAGAACTCATAAAAGAAAATTACCCATTTAGTGAGTTGGCCGACAAGGATGTAAACACACTCATTTTCCCTAACCTGGCTGCCGGAAATATTGCCTATAACCTGATGAAAGAACTGGAAACTGCCGACGCAGTGGGCCCTATTCTTTTGGGCTTGAAAAAACCGGTTCATATCCTTCAGCTAGGCAGTTCTGTAAGAAGTATCTTAAATATGGCCCTGGTTGCTGTTGTAGATGCACAGATTAAGAGCAAAACCCCTACTGAAGAAATAGTAAAAAAATCCCGCTGGTGGAAACGCATCCGAAAAGAAGGTAAACCTTTGTAGGTAATTTTCCTTAAAAGAAAAGTACAGAAAGCCATTAGCCCAGCTACTGGCTTTTCTCTTTTCATCCTGTATCTTAGCAAATAATATGACCATTTTCAACGATATAGGCCGGTACCTTTTGATGATTAAGGGCATGTTCACTAAACCCGAAAATCATAAGATGTACTGGAAAGAATTTATTCACCAGTGTACAGAGATAGGATTTGGTTCATTAGGTATAGTAGCCATTATTTCGGTCTTTATCGGGGCTGTATCCACCATACAAACAGCTTACCAGCTTGTCAGCCCCCTGATCCCACCATCTACCATAGCACAAATTGTAAGAGACACGGTAATCCTCGAGTTTGCTCCTACCCTGGTTTGTATTGTGCTGGCTGGTGTGGCCGGTAGCCGTATTGCCAGTGAATTAGGGAATATGAGAGTAAGTGAGCAGATCGATGCCTTGGAGATAATGGGTGTGAATACCAAAACATACCTGATACTTCCAAAAATAGCTGCCGCATTATTGATGATACCATTACTCGTAGTTATTGCAATGGCGTTGGGTATTTGGGGAGGCAGGCTTGCCGGCACTATGTCTGGTATTATCTCCGGGAATATTTATGATAAAGGTCTGCTTGAATTCTTTGTACCCTATAATGTGATCTTTGCATTAACCAAAGCCTATGTTTTTTCCTTTATTATTTCCAGCATACCGGCTTTTTATGGTTATTATGTTAAGGGCGGAGCACTGGAGATAGGCAGGGCCAGTACAAAGGCCGTCGTGGTTAGTTGTATCCTTATATTATTTGCAGACTATATCCTGTCAGCATTACTCCTCTAACTTAAGCAATGATTGAAGTAAAGAATATAAAAAAAAGTTTTGACGGTAAAGTGGTCATCGAAGATGTAAGTGCCGTGATGAAAGCCGGGCAGTGTAATCTCATCATTGGTGCCAGTGGCAGCGGTAAAACTGTTTTACAAAAGTGTATCGTTGGATTATTTGAACCTGATCATGGTGAGGTATTATATAGCGGGCAGAATTTTACGGAAATGAAAGGAGAACAGAAAACGGAGATCAGGAAAGAGATTGGTATGCTTTTCCAGGGTTCTGCCTTATTTGACAGCCTGAATGTGGAAGAGAATATTATGTTTCCCCTTAGCATGTTTACCAAAGATTCGCACAAAAAAAAATTGGACAGGGTAAATGAAGTACTGGCCAGGGTTAACCTTACAGGAGTTAACAAAAAATACCCTGCTGAATTAAGCGGTGGAATGAAGAAAAGAGTAGCACTTGCAAGGGCCATTGTATTGAACCCAAAATATCTTTTTTGTGATGAGCCAAACTCTGGTCTTGACCCTCAAACTTCGCTGGTTATTGATAAACTGATCAAAGAAATAACATTGGAATTCAATATGACCACCGTGGTAAACACCCATGACATGAATAGTGTAATGGAGATCGGGGATTACATTTTATATATGTACAAAGGGAAAAAAGAATGGGAAGGTTCAAAGAAAGAAATCATTTTCAGTAAAAACCAGCTGTTGAATGAATTCATATTTGCTTCGGAATTTCTACAGGATGCCAAGGATATGCGGATGCTGGAAGAGACTGGCAAAATCCCCAACCACCGGAATATGGATATGCTTCTTGATAAAGAGACCCCCCCTATTGAAGACCCCTCCGGCACAGAATAGAGCACCGTTTTTTTAAAACCCAAAAACCTTACTTTTGCACTCCCGATTGTTATCGGGATTTAAGTACATCACATGAGCATTCTTATTAATAAAAATTCTAAGATCCTGGTACAGGGATTTACCGGTACAGAAGGCACTTTTCATGCTACACAAATGATTGAATATGGCACCGATGTAGTCGGAGGCGTCACTCCCGGAAAAGGGGGCAGCACACACCTTGAAAGGCCTGTATTCAACACTGTAGTTGATTGTGTAAAATCCACCGGAGCAGATGTAAGTATCATTTTTGTTCCCCCGGCTTTTGCAGCTGATGCCATTATGGAAGCGGCCGATGCAGGTATAAAATTGGTAGTGTGTATTACTGAAGGGATACCTGTACAGGATATGGTAAAAGTGAAGAATTACCTGCAGGGAAAAAATACCAGGCTAATTGGGCCTAATTGCCCCGGTGTTATTACTGCCGGAGAATGTAAAGTAGGTATCATGCCCGGTTTTGTTTTTATTCCTGGCAAAATCGGTATCGTTTCAAAATCCGGTACCCTTACCTACGAAGCAGCAGACCAGGTGGCAAAGGCAGGACTGGGAATTTCAACAGCAGTAGGCATCGGTGGTGATCCTATCATTGGAACTACTACCAAAGAAGCAGTTGAATTGTTTATGAATGACCCGGCTACTGATGCAATAGTAATGATCGGTGAGATTGGTGGTGGCATGGAAGCAGAAGCAGCAAATTGGATCAGATCAAATGGAAATAAAAAACCTGTTGTAGGGTTTATCGCCGGCCAAACAGCTCCTCCCGGCCGTCGTATGGGACATGCCGGCGCTATCGTTGGCGGGGCGGATGATACTGCTGCTGCCAAAATGAAGATAATGACTGAATGCGGCATACATGTAGTGAGCAGCCCAGCTGATATTGGAAAAAAAATGGCTGAAGTGCTGAAAAAGTAATTAGCGAACAGAAAATAAATTGAGAAGCCCTCTGCAGTACGCAGAGGGCTTCATATTTCAAGGATTTTCCTGCTTCACTTCTCTCCCACTATCCTACCTGCTGTTACGGATAAAACGGGCCAGTTCATCTTTACTGCTGCTAAAAGTCAGCACTTCGTTTACCTGAAAATAGCTTTGTTTATCCACTGTCTTAGCATATGCATACTTAGCTATTTCCAGCCTGTTATTCTCAAAAGTGAATAACAACATAAGCTCTTTTACCTGTTGGGTAGTAAAGTTACTTTTATCAATAATGACTTTTACAGATGTCAGTCTGTTTGTCTCAAACCACTCTTTGCGAAGTGTTTCCTTCAATGTTTCAAACTCACGGCCACTCATAACATTGCCGTATCCACCATTCCATCCGCCGTTGTCATTATCATAATACTCATCTTCATCCTGGTACCAGTCATCATTTCGGTCAATACGACGTTCATCGAGCAATACTTTTCCAAAACGGTTAACCGTAATGTCAAGATGAAATCCTCTTTTCAGGTATACCGAACTACTATAAACCACTTCCTCTCTTTTACCAAAGCCAAAACCCTTTCCCTTTTTATCGCGGAAAATTTTGACCTGGTGATAACCTTCTGCAAGGTAACTGAGGGTAATACTGTTGTTCTTCATACTGAATTTTCTTCCATCCACTTCGATCTTTAATTCCGAACTGGTGGAGAAAGAGGAGATACTGAGGCGGCTGCCATCAAAGGCGAGCAGCGAAAGAGAAAACAGTGAAGAAAATAAAAGTGTAAAGATTTTTTTCATGACTTAAAATTTAATAGTGATAAAACTTGTTCACGCCAACATCATTTCCAAAGCCATGCCATCGTGCCAAAAATTCGTTCAACAAAATGTTAAAGCAAAAAATAAAGAGGCCCGTTATTTTGCGGAAATATGCAGGAATGCAGGCCAGTAAAGAGGTTGCTGCTGCTGTTTTTTAGTGCCCGCGGAGAAAGAAATACTGAAAATATTTCATTTTCCCCTTTGGTACAGGCTTCAGGTAAACAAAAATTATGAATTATGATGAGCTAAAGCATCTTATACCCGCATCAGATTAATTACCTTGTACTAAATTTTTGAAGCATGAAAATGCAACTCCTAAAAAACCTTTTCCTAACCGTTAGCCTATTCAGTCTGTTCACCATGAATGCCAACAGTCAGCAACCGATAAAGAACTATGAAAAAGAATGGAAGAAAGTGGAAGGCTTTGTTCAGAAAGGGCTTCCTAAATCAGCTTTAACAGAAGTAAAGAAAATATATGCCCTGGCAAAAAAAGAGAAGCAGGATGCGCAGGTGATCAAATCGCTGGTGTATATGACCGGTCTTCAATCAGAAAACCGGGAAGACAATGAGATTTTTTCTATTGCCGAAATAGAAAAGGAAATCAACGTTAGTAAAGAGCCTGTAGCTTCGCTGTTAAAAAGCCTGCTGGCAGGAATGTACTGGAACTATTACCAGCAATACCGCTGGCAGCTGTATGACAGAACTACAACTGCTAAATTCAGCAAAACAGATATTGCGACCTGGAATGCAGAAGATTTTCATACCAGAATAGGGCAACTATATATGCAATCGGTTAAGGAAGAAAAGTTATTACAGCAAACAAAATTGCAACCCTATGATGCTATCATTACAAAAGGAAACATCCGTCATCTTCGCCCAACACTGTATGATCTGCTGGTTCACCGGGCATTGGACTATTTTGAAAACGATGAAAGAGATATAAAGAAGCCGGCTTATGCCTTCGAGATTGACCAGGCCAGTGCTTTCGACCCGGCAGCTGATTTTGTCACCAGGAAATTTCCAACAAAAGACTCTTCTTCACTTCAGCATAAAGCGCTGCACATTTATCAAAAACTGATTTCCTTCCACCTGAAAGATGTTAAGCCGGATGCCCTGATTGATGCCGATATTAAACGTATAGAGTTTATAAAGAATAAATCAACCCACCCTGCGAAGGATGAACTGTATTTTAACAGCATCAATCATATTGCAAATCAGTATGGACAGCTTCCCGCTGCATCACAGGCATGGTATCTTATCGCAGCATATTATAATGAAAAAGCAGAAAGCTACAAACCGTACGGGGATACCACACATCGTTTCGACCGTATAAAAGCAAAAGAAATCTGTGAAAGGTTACTGCAGCAAAAGGACTCCTCAGAAGGAAAGATCAACGCATTTAACCTGCTGAACAGCATTAATAGCCATTCATTACAATTCACCGTAGAAAAAGTGAATATACCAGGGCAAGCTTTCAGGTCATTGGTGAACTATAAGAACATCAGTACCCTGTATCTCCGAATTATCAAAGCCGATGAGAAATTAAAAGAACTAATGATGAACCAGTATGACGAAAATTACTGGCCTTCCATCATTGCTGCCTCCGCATTGAAAAACTGGCAACAACCCCTGCCTGTTACCAATGACTTGCAGGAACATAGTGTGGAAATCAAAATCGATGGTCTTCCCTCCGGTGAATATGTATTGGTAGCATCAAACAGTAAGGATCTTAAAGAAAAAGGTACCATCATCGGAGCCAGGTTTATTTATGTATCCGGTATCAGCTACGTAAATAATGGCAACGATTATTTTGTATTAAACCGGGATAACGGGCAACCGCTTGCCAAAGCTGCAGTACAGGTATGGGAACAGAAATATGATTATAAACAATCTAAATACATAAAAGAAAAAGGAAAAGCTTATATCACTGACGCCAATGGCTTCTTTGTATTAAATGTACCCAAAAGAGATAATAACAATTACCGCAACTATTCTTACCTGTTGGATATTAAGTATGAAACCGACAGGCTCTTTATGAATGAACTGATGTATGATTATTATTACTATAACAGCCAGTCGGAAGAATCTAAACCCGTCACCAACATCTACCTGTTTACCGACAGGGCTATTTACAGGCCGGGTCAGACAGTATACTTTAAGGGCATTGTACTGACAAGGAACCAGGCAGAGAAAAAAGCAGGTGTAATGGCCGATTACTCAGCCACAGCAGTACTTCGTGATGCGAATTACAAAGACATTGATAGTATTAAATTTAAGACAAATGAATTTGGCACATTCAACGGAAAATTCCAGTTGCCCCAAACAGGATTGAATGGCCAGTTCAGCATCTACACCAAAAAAGACGGGGGCAATACCGGATTTAAAGTGGAAGAATATAAACGTCCTAAATTCTATGTAGATTATGAGCCCATTAAAGGAACATATAAAGTAAATGATAAAATAAAAGTAACCGGTATTGCCAAAGCCTATGCGGGCAATAATATTGACGGCGCTATAGTAAAATACAGGGTTGTCAGGGAACCGAGGTTTATTTACCCCTGGTTATTCCGCCGTTGGTGGCAGCCACCATCAGAAGAAATGGAAATTACACACGGTGAAGCTAAAACAGATAAAGATGGAAAATTTACTGTTGAATTTACAGCTATCCCTGATCTGAAGATTGAAAAGAAATTTGAGCCGGTATTTGATTATACAGTATATGCCGATGTAACAGATATAAACGGAGAGACAAGAAGTGGTGAAAAATCAGTATCTGTGAGTTATAAATCACTGATACTCGTTTCGACTATTCCCCCCACATTACCGGCTGATAGTTTGAAATCATTGTCTATCCGTACAGAGAATATGAATGGTGAATTTGAACCAGCCATAGTTAAAGTTTCTGTCAGTAAATTAATAGAAGAAAAAAGACTGATCCGTGACCGCTATTGGAACAGGCCTGACCAGTTTGTAATGACAAAAGATGAATACATAAAAAACTTCCCGTACGATGAATATGATGATGAAAGCGATTTTAAGAATTGGGAGAAAGGAGCAGAGACTTTCAGCAAGGCAGATTCAACAAATGCCAATGGTTCATGGCCTGTTTCTCATGGCTCATGGACTCCCGGTTTCTATATTATTGAAATGTCTGTTAAGGATAAGAACGGTGAGGAAGTAAAAGATGTAAAATATATTGAGCTGTTTGATGAAAAAAACAATCAGCTGAACCGCCCGGATTATTTGTGGACAGGGATTAAGAAGACAGTAGTTGAGCCAGGCAAAACTGCAAAAGTCGAACTGGGAACAGCAGCAGATAACCTGTTTGTAGTACACAAAATAAACAGGGGCTCCGGCTCACGACCCGCTACTAATGACTACAACTTTGTAACTCTTTCCAATCAAAAGAAAACATTCTCTTTTGACGCAACCGAAAAAGACCGTGGTGGCTATGGTGTGGGCTGGGTGTTTGTTAAGCATAATCGTTTTTACCAGTTAAACCAGACTATCAGCGTACCATGGACTAATAAAGAATTGAGTATTGAATATGCTACCTACCGGGATAAAAC
>JAKQEA010000232.1 GCA_029558715.1 Bacteroidota bacterium
GGGCTAATATCAACAAACCTGGCAGAGCGAATAGTGGAGAATGCAAGTATAGCATCCTACCGTAATGCTGCTGATAATGTAACAGAATTAAGCGGACAAAGTATCAGTCATGGCGGTGTATGGAATGTGGTTCAGGCTTTAGGGCAAAAGGTAAAAGAAAGTGAAACAGAACTGGCTAAAGCAGCAGAGAAGAATCAGTTGTGCGGGGAAAAAGAGGTACCTGTTCTTTTTGAAGAAGCTGACGGGGTGTATATAAACATACAAGGTAAAGACCGTCCGAAGTCAGGTAAGAAACTTGAAATGAAAGTAGCTGTGGCATACGAAGGGTGGAAAGAAACCAGAAAGAATAGATATGAACTGGTAAACAAGGTGGCCTGTGCAGGGTTTGAAGATATATCTGAATTCTATAGAATAAAAGAAGCAATGATAGCAAGAGAATACAATGTTGATGAGATACAAATGAGGATACTTAATGGTGACGGAGCTGCCTGGATAAAGCATGGTATAGATGATACAGTACATTATCAGCTTGATCCTTTTCACAAACATAAAGCAATGCTCAGGAGTGTAAGAGATACAGAGCAAAGAAAGACTATACATAAACTATTAGATGATAAAAAAATAGATGAGGTGCTATTGCATATTGCAAAACTATCAAATGATACAGAGGATGATAAAGAGCAAAAGAATCTAAAAGGGTTATACAAATATTTCAAAGAAAACCGGGATGGATTGATACCATATCGAGAAAGAGGGTTGGATATTCCAAAGCCTTCTGCTGGGATAGAGTATCGTAACTTAGGAACAATGGAACATCACATATGTGACATAATAGCACAGAGGATGAAACATTGTAAAGCAAGCTGGAGTATTGAAGGAGCCAGTAATTTGGGGAAGTTATTAGCTGCTAAGGCAAGCAGACGCCTGAATGAAGTTGTTGAAAAGTTTTCAAAGATTGTATTATCGGAAGAAAAAACATATGAAATAATTGAGATATTAAGTTCATCAAAATCACCGAAAAAAGATGGAAAAGGTAAAGATGGGAATATACATAAGGGGCAAAGACCATTTACGAATTATCCAGTTACCAATGGGAGGAAAGCAATACGCAATATGTTTGACATGAGAAATTTCACCGATTTAATTTACAGGTAATATAACTAAACAGAGCGTTTATGCCGCGAAAGCCTATTTACATGGGGTGGTACCCTCTGGTAAAATTTTGGCGGCGGAAGTCGCATAAAATACAGGCTAATTCCGCCTAAAAACAGGTGTCCAGAGGGTACAGGG
>JAKQEA010000233.1 GCA_029558715.1 Bacteroidota bacterium
AAGCCAGCTGTTTCAGTATGGATAAATACATTTCCAAACTGATTGCTATTGCGGAAGGAATTCCGGTTCCCAAATATATTCTTATGCGGGAAGACCTTTTGGAGGACTATCAGGACACAGAAGATTATTCCGGATTTTCCAATCAATTGGGACTTCCTATAATTGTAAAACCAAATGACGCAGGTTCCTCTGTCGGAATTAGTAGAGTAGAATGTTTGGAGGATTTGAAACCTGCAGTCCAAAAAGCATTGCAATATTCGCGAAGCGTGCTTTTGGAAGAATATATCCCGGGTAGGGAATTAACCGTCACTATTATTGATTCAGAGGCATATCCCGTAGTGGAAATCAAACCGCTTGAGGGTTGGTATGATTATACCAATAAATATACGCACGGAAAAACAAAATACGAAGCTCCTGCTCAAATTGATGATACCGTAGCCAAACTTTTACAGCTCTATGCTTTAAGGTTATGGAAAGCTTTCGGTTTAAGCGGTTATGCCAGAATTGATTTTCGCTACGATGACCTTAAGCTCTATTTTCTGGAAGTCAATACACTGCCTGGAATGACTTCCCTTTCTTTAACTCCGATGGCTGCAAAAGCAGCAGGAATGTCTTTTCAGGATTTACTGCAAAAAATAATTTATGTTACTGCTAAGGCAGGGAGGTAAAAAATGAAACGCCTGATTTTTATTTTGAGTATCGCTTTAATGCTGCCAATTTTAGTTGCGGCAAGAGCAGATTTTGAGGTTACTTTCTCACCCCGGACCATTAGTGTAAACAGTTTCAGTTCTGCCAGTTTTGACCCTTTTGTGCCGGAACTGCAACCTGTTCTAACAACTCTAACTATTAGCAATACAGGCACTACTCCTGTAAAAATAGACCTGAAATTAGTTTTGGAGTGGAATAATATCTCATTGGTAGAGACAATCTTCAGCTCCAAAGAAAATCTGAACTCCTGGACTTTAACCAACAGGGATTTAATAACCAACAAAGCAGGCTCTTCTTTTGATTTTAAATATCCTGGTACAAATATTACAGTGAAAGATGCAATAGATAAAAGTCCTACTTTAAAATCAGCTGTTTTAGCGGGCTATTTTCCCGATGGAGACCTTAAATTCAAGGTTTGGGTAAGAGAATATTTGGATTCGCCCTGGACTAATGACATTGATTTACCTTATAGTGAATTCACCATCAAAATTCGCAATGCCGGAAATATTACTTTGCTTTCTCCCGGCGTTCCGATTGGCAAAACACCTGCATTAGTCAGCGGTTTTCCGCTAAGCTTTTTATGGAATTCACAGCTCACTGATTTTAACGATTTTATGCTTATTATTAAAGAGTTTCCTCCTGGAAATCCCCCTTCTGTAAACACTGTAGAAAGAACGGGGGCTGTTTTTTATGAAACCCCTGCCGGAAATAGTGAAAACAGCGGCTTTGCTGAATTTCTGCCTTTTACGGGAGGCAACTATTATGCCTGGAAAGTGACAACTGCTTTGGCTACTGAATATAATCCTAAAAAGCAAAAAACCGGTAATAATTTCCTTTCCAGTAACTGGTTTGTTTTTCAGTTTGTAGATGAAGAAAGTGCTTCCACCAGTATTTCCGAATTTCAAACCCACCTCAATATGCTGCAAAATAATACCTTATTGATTCTTTACACCGAAGGTTATGTTCCTACTGGTATTGTGATTATTGAAGATAAAGTTTACAGTGGTCAGGATGCGATTCAGCTAATTGATGCTTTGTTGGGACAGGAAATTTCAGTTGAGCTGAAGAACTGAGGAGGTAAAAATGATAAAGATATTGCTTATAGCGGTTACCCTCATTTTATCAGCCAACTTGTTAGCTCTGGATTCAGTAGCTGTAATTTCCGCCTCTAAAGGTAAAGTGGATTTACATAGAGCAGCAAAATTGATTAAACATAAGACCGGTGATTTTTTGCAGAATAATGATGAAATACGCACTGGAAAAGAATCCTTTGCTGCTTATAAATATATAGATGGTTCAGCTACTGTGAAGGTCTTTTCCTATTCCATCGTTCAGGTTTATGCTTCTGCCAAGGATAAAAAGCTCTCCAAAACAGTTAAACTGAACAAAGGAAGCGTCTTTTCCCAAATAAAAAGTGATTCAGGACCTTTTGCTGTGCAAACACCAACTACTGTTGCTTCCGTAAAGGGAACCGGTTTTCTGGCTAAATTTGATGAGCAGGAACAAACCAAATTCATTGTTACTGAAGGTAAATTAGAGTTAAAGATTTTAGATAAAACCGAAACAAAATCTGTTTCCGCAGGAAATACTGCTATTGTTCAAGCAGATGGCAGTTTTGAAATCAGACCCAGCACGGAAGAAGACATCCAGGAAATTGAATT
>JAKQEA010000034.1 GCA_029558715.1 Bacteroidota bacterium
ATTGATGGTTG
The DNA here is from genome assembly GCA_029558715.1 of Bacteroidota bacterium. Classification (GTDB taxonomy): domain Bacteria; phylum Bacteroidota; class Bacteroidia; order Chitinophagales; family Chitinophagaceae; genus JJ008. The sequence goes on from JAKQEA010000034.1 coordinate 12, forward strand.
GAGCAGGTTTCAATCCGATTACCTTCTCAATCAACATGGCTTCCTTATCCCTGATCTTGTTCTCTTTAAAGTATGCAATACCCTGTTTCAAAAAATCAATTTTCCCGGTAAGTAGTGTATCCAGTTCAGCGCCTTGCAAATAGTTGTTATATATCTCATCTGGCGAACCTCCGGTTTTAGACATAATATCTGCTCTTAACTTATGATCATATGATATATAATCATCCGGGTTCTTTTTGGCAAAGAATTCATCACTGTATTTTTTTGCATTGGTGTAATCACTTTTCTGAAAATATGCATCAGCAAGAAGGCGGTATACTTTAGGCTTTGTTTTGCTACCTAATGCCGCTACCACACTTTCTGCCTTGGTTGTTGCACAATTATATTCTTTCTGCCTCCAGCAAAGTTGTGCATAAAGGAATTCATCCTGGATGTCTTTTTCGGGTAATTTGCTATCAATATAGTTTTGTAATTGTTTTTCAGCCTCAACTAAGTCCAACCGATAGAAGTAATAATAAAATAGTTCATAATATGCTGCAGTGAACTTTGGGTCTTTAGCAGTTGCTTCATTCAAGTATTGCAACACCAGATCCCAGTTCTTTTGGGATTCAAACAGTTTTGCCAGCCTTAGAGATGCTAATGAAAAATTGGGGTTCACATCAAGGGCTTTCTTATAATTTCTGAAAGCCTCGCCGCCACCTTCACCTGGTCTTGCCTTTCTGTAAGCATTACCCAGCAACACAAAAGTTTCCGCATTTTTTTCTCCCTTATCAGCAGCAGCCTGCAGTTTTTCAATCGCATAATTGAAATCTCCTGACTTTGCATCTGTGTTAGCACGGCCAACGGCATTGAGAATATCTACATTGTCACCCTTTTTGGTTCTTGTCATAGTTAATGCAGTCTCAAATTTTTGCCGGGCATCACTGGTTTTATTTTCCAGCAGGTCAACATGGCCCATCCCCACAATGATCAGCGGTGCACTGTTAGTTGACTGCATAGCTTTTTCATATAACTGACGGGCAGCAGCAATACGGGCTGCCATTATCTCTTCACTTTCCAGGTAGGTCTGCCCTAACCAGTAGATTGCCTCTATATTATTAGGGTTAGTTGCCAGCATTTTCTCAAATGTGGAAACAGCACTGTTGTAACGCTGGGCAAAAAGGTGA
>JAKQEA010000037.1 GCA_029558715.1 Bacteroidota bacterium
CAGAATCACTGCCTGAATTAACGGCATGGATCGAAAAAGTAATGAAGGAAAATCATTACAGTTACGAGGTCATCTTTGTAGATGATGGCAGCAGTGACAACTCATGGGAGATAATTGAAAAACTGAGAGCCGGCAATTCCAATATCAAAGGCATAAAATTCCAGCGTAATTATGGTAAATCTGCCGGGTTAAATGAAGCATTCCGTGCAGCCAGTGGTGAGGTAGTTATAACCATGGATGCTGACCTGCAGGATAGCCCCGACGAAATCCCTGGACTGAGAAAAATGATTCTTGAAGACGGTTATGATATGGTGAGTGGCTGGAAGAAAAAACGTTACGACAACACAATAACAAAAAATATTCCTTCTAAATTCTTTAATGCAGTTACCCGCAGCATGTCAGGTATAAAACTGCACGACTTCAATTGCGGGTTGAAAGCCTATAAGAATAAAGTAGTGAAGGGTGTTGAAGTATATGGAGAAATGCACCGCTATATCCCGGTACTGGCAAAATGGGCCGGTTTTAAAAAGATTGGTGAAAAAGTGGTGGAGCACCGGCCAAGAAAATACGGTAAATCAAAATTTGGCTGGCGAAGATTTGTGAATGGTTTTCTTGATCTGTTATCTATCACTGTTGTGGGTAAGTTCTCGAAAAGACCTATGCACTTTTTCGGGCTATGGGGGACTTTGTTTTTCTTAGCCGGTCTTGGTATTTCCATCTACCTTATTGTATCAAAAATAATCGACAACAGTTTTGCATTGACCAACCGGCCCGGGTTTTACCTGGCTCTTACTTCCGTTGTTATAGGTATGCAATTATTCCTGGCCGGGTTCATCGGTGAACTGATCGCAAGAAATTCTTCCAGCCGGAATACTTACCTGATAGAAACCAAAACCGGTTTATAATGGCGAAGGTCGTCATCATAGGACCTGCACATCCTTTGCGGGGTGGATTGGCTACCTTCAACCAGCGGCTGGCCAAAGAATTCAATGACCAGGGACATTTTTGTTCCATTTATTCTTTTTCATTACAATATCCCTCCTTCTTGTTTCCCGGCAAAACCCAATACAGTGATGACCCGGCCCCGGAAGGCATTACTGTACATTCAGTCATAAATTCTGTTAATCCATTCAACTGGATCAGTGTTGGCAATAAACTAAAAAAAGAAAGACCTGATTTCATCATTGTCCGCTTTTGGCTTCCCTTTATGGGGCCATCGCTGGGAACAATTCTCAGACGAGTCAAAAAAAACAGCCACACAAAGATCATCTGCATTGCAGATAATGTGATACCGCATGAAAAAAGGTTTGGGGACAAACCATTTACTAAATATTTCCTGAAAAGCTGTGATGCATTTATCACTATGAGTGAAAAAGTGATGAGTGATTTAAGAATATTTGAAAAGACAAAACCGGCCCAGTTAGTGTCACATCCCTTATACGACAATTTCGGAGCTATTATTTCAAAAGCTGACGCAAGACAACACCTCAGCCTTCCGGAAAATGAAAAAATAATTTTGTTCTTTGGTTTTATCCGCAAATACAAGGGACTTGATTTATTATTTGAGGCAATGGCGGATGAAAGAATAAGAAGGTCGGGAATTAAGTTGCTGGTAGCAGGAGAATTTTATGAAGATGCAAAACAATACCAGGAACAGATTGACAGGTTGGGCATAAGAAGCCAGCTACTATTAAAAACAGATTTTATTCCCGACAGCGAAGTGAAATATTATCTCTGCGCTGCCGATGCAGTAATACAACCTTACCGTAATGCTACCCAAAGTGGTGTCACTCCCCTTGCCTATCATTTTGAAAAGCCAATGGTCGTCACCAATGTTGGGGGATTACCCTCACTGGTTCCGGATAATAAAGTTGGTTTGGTCGTAGAACCAAATCCCGCAGCGATTGCAGATGGCATCCTGAACTTCTATCAATTAGGTGAAAATTATTTTATTCCCCATCTTCGCAACGAAAAACAAAAATATAGCTGGTCCAATATGGCCGGTACTATTTTCCAGTTAGCAAATGATATACAGAAGTAAAGCCCCTTTAAGGATTGGATTGGCCGGTGGCGGTACCGACGTAAGTCCATACAGTGACCTGTACGGCGGAGCTATTTTGAATGCCACTCTTTCGCTTTATGCCAATGCTACAATCGAACCGATAGCAGAAAATAAGATCATACTGGAAGCTATTGACAGGAATGAGATGCAGGATTTTGACTGGACAAAAGAATTACCTGTCAACGGAACACTTGACCTGTTAAAAGGAGTATACAATCGCATCCAAAAAGATTATGGAATAAAAGAGCAGGGCTTTCGTTTATCAACCTATGTCGATGCCCCTGCTGGTTCCGGATTAGGCACTTCATCCACTCTAGTAGTGGCTATCATCGGGGCTTTTGCTGAAATGCTCCGGCTTCCCCTGGGTGAATACGATATGGCACATTATGCCTATGAAATAGAACGAAGGGATCTGAACCTGGCTGGAGGCAGGCAAGACCAGTATGCGGCTACGTTCGGCGGTGTTAATTTCATGGAATTTTATGCTGATGACAAAGTGATCGTTAACCCGCTGCGGGTAAAGCAGCAACATTTATTTGAACTGGAAAATAACCTGTTATTATACTACACTTCCACCAGTCGTGAATCGGCGGAGATCATCAGAAAACAAAGCAAAAACGTTACTGATAATAAAGAAAAATCCATTGAGGCCATGCATCACCTGAAGGAACAGGCCCGGATGATGAAAGAAGCCTTACTGAAAGGGAGGCTGAATGAAATTGGTGAAATACTGGATTATGGATTTCAGCAGAAACGACAAATGGCAGAAGGGATAAGCAACCCTTTGATGGAAGAGATATACGAAACAGCTAAAAAAGCCGGTGCCACAGGTGGAAAGATATCCGGTGCAGGCGGTGGTGGATTCATGATCTTTTACTGCCCTGTCAATACAAAATACAAAGTGATCAAAAGTTTGGAGAACTTTGGCGGGCGGCACCGCAGTTACCAGTTTGTAGAGCATGGATTGAATACATGGACTATATAGTTAGCTGGTATTAGTAAACTCTTTAATTGGGTATTATGGAAAAGATTAAAAGTATAATTGAAGCGTCAATACAAACGAAGCAGCAAATCCTGCAGAATGATGAGATCATTGCTACAATTGAAAAAGTTGTTGAGGTAGTTACCAATACATTCAAAAATGGAAAGAGGGTGTATTTCTGTGGTAACGGGGGAAGTGCAGCGGATGCCCAGCATTTAGCAGCCGAATTTTCCGGACGTTTTTATACCGACAGGAAAGCGTTGCCGGCAGAAGCATTGCATTGCAATACTTCCTATTTAACTGCTGTAGCGAATGATTATGGCTATGATGTAGTGTATGCAAGAATGATAGATGGGATTGGCGAAAAAGGAGATATCCTGATCGGGCTTTCCACTTCGGGAAATTCGGGCAACATTATCAAAGCGTTTGAAGTGGCAAAGGATAAAGGAATTATTACCGTTGCATTTACTGGTATTACCGGCGGACAGATGAAAGCTATCAGCGATTATCTTATCAATGTCCCTTCCGCTGATACACCAAGAATACAGGAAAGTCATATAACCATCGGGCATATTATTTGTCAACTGGTGGAAGAAAAATACTTTACACCTCTCTAAATCTCTCCTAAGGGGAGACCCATAACATGCTGCATGATTAAAGAGGCGATAATATTAGCTGGTGGGCTGGGAACAAGATTAAGGGAAGCTGTACCCGATCTTCCCAAATGTATGGCACCTGTTGCAGGACGACCATTCCTTTTCCATGTTATTAATTACCTGAGAAGCCAGGGAGTTGAAAAATTTATTTTTTCATTGGGCTATAAACATGAGCTGATCGAAGCTTATTTATCCGCTCAATTTCCAACCCTCAGCTATCAATGTGTAATTGAAGATGAACCCCTGGGAACAGGCGGAGCAATACTACTGGCCTGTTCAAAAGCTACTGAAAAAGATATTGTAGTTACCAATGGTGACACCCTGTTTAAAGTTGACTTGCACCAAGCAGCATTGTTTCATATTAATAATTTTGCAGAATGTACGCTGTTGTTGAAACCGATGACCAGGTTTGACCGCTATGGTGTTGTAGAAACTGATGAGGAACAACTGGTAAAAAGCTTTAAGGAAAAACAATATTACGGGTCGGGAAATATAAACGGTGGTATTTATATCCTGAATAAGGATAAATTCCTGGACGAAGAATTTCCGGCTAAGTTTTCGTTTGAAAAACATTACCTGGAAAAATTTTATCCCGTACGGCGCATATATGGATTAGTGCATGATTCCTATTTTATTGACATCGGTATACCGGAAGATTATAACCGGGTACAATCTGAACTCAGCCGCCCACCGCTAGACCTTTCAACGATAGATAAAAACTGGACGCTGTTTATTGACCGGGATGGTGTCATCAATCATGAAAAGAAAGAAGATTATATTCTCAATTGGGATGAATTCCGGTTTTACGATGGTGTTGAAAAAGCATTTCAAAAGCTGGCAGATAAATTTGGGAAAATCATCATCGTGAGTAATCAACGGGGAGTCGGTAAGCAATTGATGACAGAACAAGACCTGAGAACGATTCACCAGCATATGCAGAATGCGATAGAAGCTGCTGGAGGAAGGATTGATAAAATATACTACTGTACCAGTACCGATAATAAACACCCCGACAGGAAGCCTAACCCGGGTATGGCATTCCATGCTAAAAATTATTTTGATTCAATCGACCTTTCCAGGGCTGTTATTATTGGTAATAAACCAAGCGATATGCTATTTGGCAAAAATGCCGGCATTTATTCTGTTTTCCTGGCCACAACCAATCCGGATGTTCCTTTCCCCCACCCTGATATTGACCTGCGGTTTGAATCCCTCCCTGATTTTGCCAAAGCTTTATAAGTCTTCACAAAATTTTACAACCCTTTTGGCGTTATGAGCATCTGTAAGAAGCTGTAACTTAGCAAAAGCATGACAAAAACCATCCCGGTGAAAAAAAATCTGATCCATGTATCTTTTATTTTCTTTTTGTTATCTCTATCACAGGCAGCTTTATGTCAAAAAATAACAGCTGCAGATCTTAAAAAGATCAAGGCAAAAGAAGATACACTGAGCAGGTATTCTGAACACCTGAATACAGACACTCTGCCACAGGAAAGAATGAAGGCCGACAGTGCTTTTACAAAAGTCCTGGTAAGAGCTTTGCAGATCAAAAATTCATTCTATTACCCTTTTGATTCTTTGCTGGGTATTTCAAAGTTGTACGCCCCTGATACCAGTTTCCGGATCATCACCTGGAATATCAGTTTTGATGATTACTATTCCCGCCAGAAAGGTGCTATCCAATTTCGTACCGCTGATGGCTCACTGAAGCTTCTGCCACTGAGAGATGTATCAGAGTTCACAAACAAACCACATGATTCTGTACGCAACAGGCAGAACTGGATCGGGGCTATGTATTATAATATTATCAAAACACAACACAAAGGAAAAAACTATTACACTCTTTTCGGATTTGATAATAACAGTGCACAAAGCAGTATGAAGTGGATTGAAGTGCTCAGCTTTAATGAAAAAAATGAACCTGTTTTTGGCGGCCCTTTCTTTTCGTACGAAAAAGATTCTGTTCCCAAACCTCCCAAATACAGGATTGGTCTTGAGTTCAAAAAGGGAACCAGGGTACTGGTAAACTATATTCCTGAGATGGATATGATTCTCGTAGATCACCTCATATCTGAATCAGAACAACCCGAGCTTCCATGGACATTTATACCCGATGGCGACCAGGAAGGCTTTAAATGGGAAAATGGCAAATGGATACATATTGACAAAGTGTTTACCTTAAAACTGGAAGACGGGCAAGCACCCGTAGGTGATCCTATTATGGATCCAAAGGGAAACAAGAACGAACAAAAACTACAGCAAAAAACGGATAAAAATAAAACGAAAGAAGGTAACCGGCCTCCTCTCAACTACGACAATTAATAAGCCCCTTTAACTCTTTACGTTTCAGCCTCCAATGGGTATCTTTACAACTCATGGAGAAGTTCATCACCCACATACAACCGCCCAATCGTTTTTCACTGGGATTAAAAGAACTTTGGCAATACAGGGAGCTTTTCTACTTCTTCACCTGGCGGGATATTAAAGTAAAATATAAACAAACCTATCTCGGTATCCTTTGGGCTTTGTTGCAGCCATTAGGAATGATGGTACTTTTTACCTTACTATTCTCCAAAACCTGGAAAATCGATACAGGCACTATTGCCTACCCCATTTTTGTTTTATCCGGGCTCATTCTCTGGAACCTGTTCAGCTCATCAGTCTCTCATGCCGGAGAAAGCATGATTCAGCATGCAAACATCATTAAGAAAATTTATTTTCCCCGGCTGATCGTTCCGGGTTCAGCTGTACTGGTAGCCCTGTTCGATTTTATAATGGGGCTGATCATCTTCCTTGTATTCTGCTTTATTTACAAACAACCGATGCACTGGTATTCAGTATTCTATTTTGCAGCGGGCATACTGATCATACTCTTAGCCGGTTTCGGTGCAGGCACATTTCTCGCTGCCTTAAATGTGAAGTACCGTGATTTCAGGTACACCATTCCCTTTTTACTCCAGGTATTGTTCTTTTCATCACAGGTTATTTACCCGCTTTATTCAGTACAACAAACCTGGTTGAAATATTTATTAGCTATTAACCCCGTCAATGCAGCTATTGAATTATTCAGGGCCACCTTATCAAACCATCCCATTGATACGGCAATCATCTCAATAGGACTGGCAAGCACGGTCATCATTTTTGCGGTTGGTTTATATTACTTCAGAAAAACAGAAGCATACTTTGCAGATCTAGCGTAATGAAACCAGCTATTGAAATACGGAACCTGGGCAAAGAGTACACTCTCAAAAGTGGTCAATCTTATGTAGCATTGAGGGATGTTATTACAAATTCATTCAGGGACATCTTCACCCGGGCTAAAAGAAATCAGAAATTTTTTGCCCTCAAAGACATCAATCTTGATATTATGCCGGGTGAAAGAATAGGGATCGTTGGTCACAATGGCGCTGGCAAAAGCACTTTATTAAAGATCATAAGTCGCATCACTCCCCCTACTACCGGTGAGGCCATCATCAGGGGAAGAGTGGGAAGTTTGCTGGAAGTAGGTACCGGTTTTCATCCGGAACTTACCGGCAGGGAGAATATTTATTTGAATGGTTCAATTCTCGGACTAAAGAAAACGGAGATCAATAAACAACTGGATGCTATCATTGATTTTAGCGGTGTGGAGAAATTCATTGATACACCACTCAAACATTACAGCAGCGGCATGCAGCTGCGAATTGCTTTTTCTGTTGCAGCCCATCTTGAGCCGGAAATATTATTGATTGATGAAGTACTGGCTGTCGGAGACATGGAGTTTCAAAAAAAATGCCTGGGGAAAATGGAAGAAGTCAGTAAAAGCCATGGCAGAACGATTCTTTTTGTCAGCCATAATCTTGCTGCCGTAAAACAATTATGTACTAAAGGGCTACTCCTGGAAAATGGTGAGAATAAATTATACAGCGACATAAATACTGCATTACAGACTTACAGCAGTAATTACCTGCAAAAAGTTAACCGCACTGCTATAGGCTCCTATGACCTGGGCCAGCATCCTAATAAGATTAAACCCGGGGCAGGTCTTTTAAATGCAAAAATGTGCATTAACAATAATCTTGCAGAAGAATTCATACCCGGAAGTGATTTTAAAATAACAGCCGGTTATTACCTGGAGTTTCCATTGGTTGACCCTGAAGTGGGTATAGTAATTAAAGATGAGAATTATAACCCGGTAATAGGATTAAACAATAAACACCTGGGAAAAAAACTGGAACTCAAAGTCAATGAACCCGGAGAAGTAACCATTTCAATACCGGCATTTAATATATATATGCCGGGTAAATATTTTGTCGATCTCTACCTGGGCGACCAGGTACACTACTTTGAGTGCCTGTATGATGCTTTTACCTTTACTGTTCTGCCGCATGATGTATTTAATTCAGGAGAAGAGCTGCGTCCTGAATGGAATAAAATCTTTATAAGCAATATGGATATCAGTTAGGCATTATTACATGATTACTTATATCATAAATATTATTAAGATACTGTCAAGGAAAACTTTCTTTCTCTCAAAAAAGAATTTCAGCCTGCGGGATACCCTGGCTAAAAACTTTACCGTAAATCAACCATTTCGTTTTATCCAGGTTGGGGCATGGGATGGAACCGGCTATGATTTTTTGTATGATTTTGTAAAAGAAAGAAAATCCTCAGGCATTGTTATTGAGCCATTACC
>JAKQEA010000048.1 GCA_029558715.1 Bacteroidota bacterium
ATACGCCTTTTAGCCAGGGCCATTCCCCGCATCGGCTCCTCCGTTATAACTTTATCAATTGTATGGTAACGACTGATATAATTATACAAGGTCACTGTTGAAAAACAGTCAGAGCAAAGCATGACGATTTTCTTGTTCATCCTTTTTTTGAAATTTCATCGGTCAACCCGGACATCGTAATACTGCTGAATTGATAATCCCGCTGAAGTTGTTGATAATATTGCAGGATTTTCTCCAGGAAATTGATATTCTGCTGAAGATTGACACCAAAATTGTGAGGGTGCCACCATAAATGAAAAAGTTCTTTATGTTTCGCTGCATGCAACATAGCTCTTTTAATACGCCTTAACCTTAATCCATCAAGAATAGCAAGCTTAGGGCTGAAAGGACGTAAAAACCTTGATGCAGCAATATTCACCAGTGAAGAAGATAACACATACTCTTTCGTATGGCAATGATGCCCGGTAAGATTGATATAAGCATCCGCAAAACGAAAAGTACGGCGCAGCAGGCTTTCGTCATTTTTATTTCTTCCGCTGTATAACCATGATGCGGGATTACCGCGGTAAGAATCGATACCCGCTTCCCTGCAGACAGAAAGATACTCTTCATTAAACTGGTTGCGGGGAAACACAAGACTTCTGACAACAATGCCCCGGGCGGCAGCAATCTTTTTCGCTGCCAGCAGGTCCTGCCTGAATGCCTCCGGTGTTTGCCCGGGCTCAAGACAATAATAATGGCAGAAAGTATGCGTACCTATCTCATGATGGTTTTTTTCTTTTACCTGCTGCAATAATGAGTACCCGAAATGGTATGGATCATCCTGCTCATTATGACCCACCGCATCAAAAGAATTATAAGGAGAAAGATTGGCCTCGGTATACAGTGGTTTCATCTCCGGGCAACCGGCCAGCAATTCTTCCTTGTTCTTTGCAAATAAAAAACCTACTGTAGAGAAAGTTCCTTTTACCCCATATTTATCAAACAGGGAAAGCATGGCCGGTATAGCCTGTTGTACTCCAAGGATATTAGTACCATAATTCTCAATGGTCCGTTTATCCCTTACCCCCCAGAACAATTCAAAATCAAGGGAGATAACAAATTTACCTGTATCAAAAGCAACAGACATAATTAACTATTATTGACCGCACATTTCCTGTACCATACATTCAGTGCAAAAAGGGTGTAGAGCATTTTGGCCCGTTTTTCATCCGATACTTTTACTTTACGCTGCAACAACCGGCGGATGAACTGCCTGTCTACAAAATTATCCGCATACGAATCTGCCGTATCCAGGTAGGCAAAAATAATATCCTTTAATTCCTTATCCACCCATTGCTTCAGGGGAACCTCAAAACCCCGTTTAGGCTGATTCACCAGTTCTCCGGGCAGGTATTTAACGGCCAGCTGACGTAGCAAATGCTTGGTGGTGGTTCCTTTTATTTTATAACTATCCGGCAAACATGGTGCATACTCCAGCATATCCTTAGAAAGAAAGGGACTGCGCCCCTCCAGTGAACTGGCCATGGTGGCAATATCCATCTTCACCAGCAATATATCAGGGAGGATGGCATTGAAATCCATCATCATCAATTTTTGCAAGCCGGAAAGCGATAAGCCGTTGACTGAAAAAAATAAATCTTCTAACGCTGTTAAAGAATTTGCCCCCCTTGGTATAAGATGCTCATAAAACCCGCTGAAAATATCCGTAGTGGCAGAAAAATAAATATCCGTTCCTTTTTGCGAAGCCAGATCTGCTAACCGGTAGAGGTAATTCAGTTTTGACTGCTTTTCATGAGTGATCGGAATGATCTTTTTCATTACCGTGGCCAAAGCACTAACC
>JAKQEA010000058.1 GCA_029558715.1 Bacteroidota bacterium
GGTAGCGGAAAATATGGGATCTATCCCTCCCAATACTTCTTATATGGTGGCTGTGGTAAACGGGCAGCGGCAGGATGCCTATCTCTCAAGCACCGAAGGAAGCAGCGCTATGATCAGGCTTGTAAAAAAAGAGCCGGGTAATTAAAGGAACTAACGGGTAAGCTTATATTCATTTCTTACAAAAAAATCGCTCTGGCCGCGGTAACGAACTTCTTTTTTGTTTGAAAGGGTGTTTTTATTAAATGAATAGGTTGTTCTGATCTCTGCTTTCTGACCATTATCCTCTCCCTCTGTTACTAAAACAAAAACAAGACTGCTGGTTGATTTTTTCTTGCTTGCCACCGTCATATAATTAACTGAACGACCATCATCACTGACACGAAGAGTGTCCTTATTGGAAGCGCCGGGCTCATCAGGGTAAGTAAAGGCAATAGCCACTTTATTTCCGTCCACTATTGGCCCCAGCTTAATATCTGCTTTTATTTTGGTTTCCTGCCCGGTTGAATAATCAAGATAAGTCAGGTTTCCTTTCCAGTTGCCCAGCCATGGTTTCAGTTCCACTGCTTTTAGTACAGGTCCCTGTAAAGAAAATGCAGCCAGTATAGCAACTGCAACCATCGAAAGAGAAAAAAACTTCATAGCTATAATTTATACATCAATATTACTCATCTTAAGCAATACGGCAACAAACAGGTATAAAAAAACTGTTTATTTATATCACCACATTCACCATTTTCCCCTTTACAAAAATGATCTTTTTGGGCGGCTTGCCTTCCAGCCATTTTTGTACCACTTCATTTTCCAGGACAATTTTCTCTACTTCCGGCTGTGCTGCATCCAATGCAATATTCATAGTGGTGCGCAGCTTGCCATTTATGGAAATAGGATATTCTTTGCTGGTTTCTGCCACATATTTTGCTTCAAATTTGGGGTACGCTGCATCAAGGATGCTATCGCTATGCCCCAGCAAACTCCACAATTCAGCAGCTATATGCGGTGCATAGGGTGTAAGCAGGATCAATATCGGTTCGAGCACTGACCGTTTATGGCATTTCAGATCGGTCAATTCATTGGTAGCTATCATAAAACCACTGACAGCTGTATTGAAACTGAACCGTTCAGTATCCTCTTCTATTTTTTTGATGGTTTTGTGCAGGACTTTCAGTTCTTCAGCAGAAGCTTCAGCATCATTCACTATCAATCCCTTTGTTTCATCTGCAAACAACCGCCAGAATTTTTTCAGAAAGCGATGAACTCCTTCGATGCCTTTTGTATCCCATGGTTTGCTCATCTCTACCGGGCCGAGGAACATTTCATACATCCGGAAAGTGTCGGCGCCGTATTTCATTACCAAATCATCCGGGTTAACCGTGTTGAATTTTGATTTGGACATTTTTTCGACTTCTGTACCGCAGATGTACGTATTATCTTCTTCTAATATAAAATGAACAACGTCATCCCCTTCTGGCCATTTTGAGCGAAACTTAGATATATCAAGTATTACACCATCAACTAAATTAACATCAACATGAATTGAGTTTATATTAACAACACTATCCGAATCAATTCTTGTTACTTTACCTATTACATATTTATTTAAATACTCAGCAACTTTTTGTACATCATTCTTTATTTCATCTATTCTCTCATAATGACTTTTAGACACATAAACTTGCCCCCTTCTATTTTCACCGCTTGGAGTAATAGAAACTCTATAAACAAACCTGCTACTCCCCTGTATCATCCCCTGGTTCACCAGTTTTTTATATGGTTCATCAAAGCCGATATAACCGAGATCAAACAACACTTTGGTCCACATACGGCTGTACAATAAATGCCCCACGGCATGTTCTGTTCCGCCGATGTACAAGTCCACCTGGTTCCAGTAATCAGATACTTTACGGTCGCAAAAAGCTTTGTCATTCTGCGGATCCATATAACGCAAAAAATACCAACTGCTGCCGGCATAACCGGGCATGGTATTCGTCTCCAAGGCCCCCCCGCCCCCCGTTGGGGGGATCTGGGCAGCAAATTGATTTACCCATTCGCTAATATTAGCCAACGGACCTTCACCATCCGGTCCGGGTTTATAACTATCCACATGGGGCAACTCTAATGGCAGTTCGCTTTCATCCAGCGGGTAAGCAATGCCATTTTTCCAAACGATCGGAAACGGTTCACCCCAGTAACGTTGCCGGCTGAAGGCAGCATCCCGCATTTTATAATTCACTTTCCGTACACCGATACCATTATCTTCCAGTGCCTGTATTGCCACTTCCATGGCATCCTTCATTACCATTCCATCCAGGAAGCCGGAATTTTGCAGAGTGGCTTCTTTGGTAGGGTTGGCTTCCTCGCCATTATAATAGCTCCCGATAATATTAGTAATGGGGATATTAAAATGCCGGGCAAATTTGTGATCTCTTTCATCACCACAGGGCACTGCCATGATAGCACCTGTACCATAACCGGCCAATACATATTCAGAAATCCAGATGGGAATCTCCCTGCCACTAAAAGGATTGATAGCATAGGCCCCGGTAAATACGCCACTTATCTTTTTCTCCGCCATTCTTTCCCGTTCACTGCGGCTTTTTACATAAGCCAGGTATTCATCAACGGCTGCAGTTTGTTCTTCGGATTTTATTTCTTTTACCAGTTCCAGTTCAGGGGCTATTACCATAAAGTCGGCGCCAAAAATAGTATCGGGCCTGGTGGTGTACACACGGAGCTTTGTGTTCAGAACTCCCTTTATTGCAAAATCAATTTCAGCGCCGCTGCTCTTACCAATCCAGTTCGTTTGCATCTCTTTCATTGCATCACTGAATTCGATCCGGTCCAATCCTTCCAGTAACCGATCAGCATATTCGGTGATGCGCAGATACCATTGGCGCAATTTCTTTTTTACCACGGGATGCCCACCTCTTTCACTTACCCCGTTCACCACTTCATCATTTGCCAGCACAGTTCCCAATGCCTCACACCAGTTCACTTCGCCGTAACCACAAAAAGCAAGGCGGTATTCCATCAGCACATTCATCTTTTGCTTTTCATCAAAAGATCTCCATTCTACGGCAGTAAATTTTATAGTAACATCACCCGGGCAAGGATGATTCACATTTCCTTCCAATTCGAAGGTAGCAGTCAATTCAGCAATTCTTCCTGCTTTACTGGTTTGACGGTTATAGAATGAATCAAACAATTGCAGGAATATCCATTGCGTCCATTTATAGTAGTTCGGATCGCTGGTTTGCACTTCACGGTCCCAATCGTAGCAGAAACCTATATTGTCCAATTGTTTTTTAAATGTTTCAATGTTCTTTTTGGTTGTTACTGCCGGGTGCTGGCCTGTATCCAGTGCATATTGTTCTGCAGGCAAACCAAAACTGTCGAACCCCATCGGGTGCAGCACATTAAACCCCTTCAGTCTTTTATAGCGGCTGAAGATATCAGAAGCAATATAACCTAACGGGTGACCTACATGCAATCCTGCTCCGCTGGGATAAGGAAACATATCCAGCACATAATACTTGGGTTTGGAAAAATCGTTCTTCACCTTATAAGCCTGGCTATCTTTCCATTGTTTTTGCCATTTCCTTTCAATATCCCTGAAATTGTATTCCATATATATCAGCCTTCCTTTATGTTTTTTTGAAACGATATTAATACCAACGGTAATTCTTTAACAAATATCTGCAGCCACAGATGGCAATACGAACCGGGAGCAATCGTTTAAACTTGCCTGACGGCTGTCAGGCGGGCAGCAAAAATACTGATTGTAGCCCTAAACTGCTATTTTTGCGTGCAATCCATTAATCTGAAAAAACAATCGCATGTCCCAATCAGGCAAAGCTTCTATCAAACGGGGAAAACCCTCTTACTTCATGTCTATTCTTGGTGTTACCCTGGTTCTTTTTTTCCTGGGTATCATCGGGTTGATCGTTATCAATACCAGCAAACTCTCCGATCACTTCAAAGAAAATGTAACTGTAAGTGCTTACCTGCGGGGCGACCTGAACCCCAAAGACAGTGCTGCCCTGGTAGCTTATATCAGTTCACAGCCATATATCAGAGAGTATACCTATGTGACCAAAGAAGTGGCCAAGAAAAAATACCTGGCTGATGGTAATAAAGATTGGGGAGAGATACTCACTGAAAACCCCCTGCCTAACAGTATCGATTTTAAAGTGAAAAACCAATACCTGAATACCGATTCGCTGGCAGCCATCAAGGCAGACCTGAAAAATCAGACTTATGTTAGCGATGTGGATTATCCCGAAGCACTGATTGGAAAAATGAGCACCAATCTCCGCAATATCAGTATCGGCATCCTGATACTGGCAGTGGTGCTGTCCATTGTGGTGATCGTATTGATCGATAATACTATTAAGCTGGCTATGTTCAGCAACCGGTTCCTTATTAAAACCATGCAGATGGTAGGGGCCACCCGCTGGTTCATTGCCAAACCAATGAATGTAAGAGCCATTATCAATGGCGCCATCAGCGGTGTTATAGCAGCCATAGCCGTTATCCTCTTCCTGTTTGTGATCGAAAAATTCATCCCGGAAATGAAAGCCATACATGATAATACCAGCCTGGTATTACTTTTCTCGGGCCTGATTATATTGGGTGTCTGTATCACCCTTTTCAGTACTCACCGCAGTGTAATAAAATACCTGAAAATGAAACTGGATGATTTATATTAATGATTAGAGCTCTATACAAGCGGGCTATTCATTCTGTTTCCACCAAAATTCCTATATTGCACGACTAAAATTTGAAAGAAATGAGCGAAGTGAAAGCAACACCTGCTATGTTCAGCAAGGATAATTATATGTGGATGCTGGCGGGTATTATACTGATAGCAGTTGGTATGTTCCTGATGTCTGGTGGAAAAAGTAATACCAATCCGGCCGTTTTTAACAAAGAGGCTGTTTACAGTACAACCAGGATCACTGTAGCACCTATACTTATCCTGGCAGGCCTGGTAGTGGAAATCTTTGCGATATTTAAGAAACCCAAAACAGCCAACTAATTCAATAATTAATATTTTACAAAGGCGGTGGTTATCCATCGCCTTTGTATTTTCTGTACGTTCATCAAACTGTTATCTTTACGACCTTTATAATACACCTTAACCAACTTACCCCATGAGTGTCGCAGAAGCAATTATCATTGCCATTGTTGAAGGAATTACAGAATTTCTGCCCATCTCATCTACCGGGCATATGATCATTACAGAAAAACTGCTGGGTGTTCCCCATGATGATTTTACTAAACTGTTTACTGTTGGTATTCAACTAGGAGCCATACTGGCTGTAGTAGTGCTCTACTGGAAAAAATTCATGACCCCTTTAACGACTGGAAGAAAAGGTTGGGAGTTCTACCTGAAATTACTGGTAGCTGTTATTCCGGCTTTAGTACTCGGATTTATTTTTTCTGATAAGATCGATGACCTGCTCGAAAGTTCATTAACGGTAGCCGTTACAATGATTCTTGGGGGAATCATCCTGCTTTTCATTGATAATGTATTCAAACATCACCCGGTAGAAACGGAGGAACAGATCAGCTTTCCAAAAGCATTTATGATCGGGCTATGGCAATGTGTGGCTATGATTCCTGGTGTAAGCCGTAGTGCTGCCAGTATCATTGGCGGTATGCAACAGCACCTGACCCGTAAACTGGCTGCTGAATTTTCTTTTTTTCTTGCAGTACCTACGATGGCCGCTGCCACCGGTTACAAATTGCTGAAAGGGTATGAAACCATCAGTACAGAAAATATTAAATTATTTGCCATAGGAAATATTGTGGCTTTTATTGTGGCTATGCTGGCAATCAGGTTCTTTATTGGCTTTCTGCAGAAACATGGATTTAAGCTGTTTGGTTATTACCGTATTATTGGTGGTATAGTTTTATTGATCATGTTGGCTACAGGTTATCTGAAAGGGTAAAATCACCCGAAAATGGTATTTGCAGGATCAGTTTTTTACTTATCTATGTCAAAACAAACCACAACATATGAAGAAGTATCTTTCCTTATTCCTGTTTGCTTCCGTATTGTTTGCCTGTTCCACTAATGGAGATAAGGTCTCAAAGGACTTTATGGAAGTCTATTACAAAGAAGGGATTTCAAAAGAGCAGGCTGAAAAAACACTGGACTATTTTTATCCCCGGTGGAAAAACAAAGACGGAGAAACTCCGCGAAAAAGTGTCCAGCTTTCGAAAAACGGAGATACCATCAATTTCAAAATGGTATCTAATATGGAGGTAATGGATAAAATGGAAGATGATATATTTTATACCACCGGTAATGAGTTATCAGAAAATCTTTTTAGCGCCGCTCCGGTCAATGTGGTGCTTGCAGATAAATATTTTAAAACGATCCGCACTTATACATTTAAAAAATCAGACAAACCTGCTTTTGGAAAAAGACTAACTGCCGGAAATATTGAAGTGTATGTCAAAGATAGTTTTAGTGAAGAGGAAGGAGCATCTATGGCTTCTTTTCTCAGCAGGGAAATCCATCCGGCCGGTATCATCAGCTTCCAGATTGGTAAAAATGAAAATGGGACTGTAGTAGTAAGTATGGTTGCTAACCGGGCAAAAGCAGATGCTCTTCCGGACAGTCAGTTTCAAAGCATGGCAAAGCAGATATCAGAGGAACAGCTTGGCGGCGTGCCGCTTATCTTCCACCTGACTAACGACACCTTTAGTCCTTTCAAAACATTCACTTACAAAATGGATTAACAGGCATGACAACGGAAAATGCCCGGAAGCTAAGCGGTCCGGGCATTTTTTTAATTCGAAGGGCAATCCCTATTTTTACTCAAAGCATTCACTATGCAAACGGCTCCGAAAAAAGTAGTAAATGCCTGGGCAATGTATGACTGGGCAAACTCTTCTTACAACCTGGTTATTACGTCTACAATTTTTCCTGCTTACTTCGAGGCCGTAGCGGTTGATGACCGAAACATTTCAAAAACAGCAGTCACTTTTCTGGGGAGACAGTTTGAAAATACAGCCTTATACAACTATGCTCTTGCATTTGCCATGCTTATAGTGGCATTTATTTCACCATTACTGTCATCTATCGCAGACTATAAGGGAAATAAAAAGAACTTCCTGAATTTCTTTCTTACAATGGGCAGCCTTGCCTGTGCTTCTATGTTTTTCTTTGACAGGAGTACATTGGCACTCGGTATTGCAGCTATAATCATTGCCTGTATCGGCTTTTGGGGAAGCCAGGTTTTTTACAATTCTTTTTTACCCGAAATAGCCGCCCCTGAAGACCGTGACCGCATCAGTGCCAAAGGTTTTGCCTATGGCTATACAGGCAGTGTTTTATTGCAGGTAATTTGTTTTGTGTTTGTATTAATGCATGAAAAATTCGGCATTACTGAAGGTAAAGGTTCGCAGATTTCTTTTCTGCTGGTTGGCATCTGGTGGTGGGGATTTGGGCAATACTCATTACGCCGTTTACCTAACCCGGTTCCGGCTGGTACCGGTGATTTAAAGCATCATGTGCTTTCAAAAGGATATAAAGAGTTACAAAAAGTATGGGGCCAATTGAAAGAAATTCCTTCTTTAAAGCGGTTTCTATCAGCTTTCTTCTTTTACAATATGGGAGTACAAACCGTTATGCTGGTTGCTGCTTTATATGGTAAAAGTGAACTGGAAATACCTACTACAAATTTAATAGTGGCCATTCTGATCATTCAGCTTATTGCTATACCCGGTGCTTTTACCATCTCCTGGCTTTCATCTAAAATTGGCAATATCAAAACACTAATGACACTTGTAGTTTTATGGATATGTCTTTGTGTGGCAGCTTATTTTCTGCCGGTAGGCGGCATCTTCGAGTTTTATACTTTGGGAGCCGCCGTTGGTTTTATTATGGGTGGTATACAATCGCTTAGCCGCTCTACTTACTCCAAACTGATGCCGGTTACTAAAGACACCACTTCATTTTTCAGCTTTTACGATGTAACAGAAAAAATAGCTGCAGTAGTCGGTATTTTTAGCTTTGGCTTTATTACAGAACTAACAGGCTCTCAAAGAAGTTCAGTGCTGGCTCTTGCTACCTTTTTCATAATTGGACTGTTGTTGCTGGTTTATGCCAATGCTGCTACAAAAAATAAGATTGCATGAAACTTTACACGATAAATACAGGTTATTTCAAATTAGATGGTGGTGCTATGTTTGGTGTGGTACCGAAAAGCATCTGGAACAAGATCAACCCTGCTGATGAAAATAATTTGTGTTCCTGGGCCCTGCGCTGCCTGTTAATTGAAGATGGCAACAGGCTGATATTGGTAGATAATGGCAATGGTGACAAACAGGATGCAAAATTCTTCAGTCATTACTACCTGCATGGAGATGATACACTGAACAAATCGTTAGCAAAGCATGGCTTTCACCCGGATGATATTACTGATGTATTCCTTACCCATCTTCATTTTGATCATTGTGGCGGTTCTATTAAAAGAGAAGGTGATAAATTAGTTCCCGCCTTTAAGAATGCCGTTTTCTGGAGCAATAAAGAACACTGGGATTGGGCAGTTTATCCTAACGACAGGGAAAAGGCTTCTTTCTTAAAAGAAAATATTTTA
>JAKQEA010000113.1 GCA_029558715.1 Bacteroidota bacterium
GTTACACATATTGCAGCGGGTGTACAACGGCCAGAGAGGGTTATTGGAATGCATTTTTTCAACCCTGCTACAATTATGAAACTGGTAGAAGTGGTTAATACCTGCTACACGAATGACCAAACAACAAGCACCATTGTGGAACTTGCAAAACAAATGAATAAGGTTCCGGTCATTTGCAAAGATTCTCCCGGTTTTATTGTTAACAGGGTAGCAAGACCTTATTATATTGAATCACTAAGGTTGGCTGAAGAAGATGTTAGTGCTTTTACGCAGATCGATCTTCTATTGGAAGCTACCGGTTTTAAAATGGGGCCATTTAAATTGATGGACCTGATAGGCAATGATGTCAATTATGCTGTCAGCTGCTCCGTATACGAACAACTAAATAATCCCGAACGATTACGACCATCTGTTATTCAGAAAAAGAAAGTGGACAGCGGAGAATTAGGCAGAAAAACAAAAAAAGGATATTATGATTATGAATAAAACATCTTACTTCACAGCCCTTAAACTGATTGCCAGATGATTTTAGTTACAGGTGGTACTGGTTTTCTGGGCTCCTACATCATAAAACAATTAGTTGAGAGAAACTACCGGGTGAGGGCCATCCGCCGGAATAGTAAATTGCCTTCCTGGATCTCAAAAGAAGTATTGGATAAAGTCGAGTGGGTGGAAGGAGATGTTCTGGACGTAGTGGCATTACAGGATGCTATGGAAGAAGTTGATACTGTCATTCACTCAGCTGCTATTGTTTCGTTTATTAAAAAAGACCGTGAGCTGATGTACCATACAAATGTGGAAGGCACTGCTAATGTCGTAAACATGGCTTTGGAAAAAAATGTAAGGAGGCTCATTTATATCAGTTCAGTAGCCGCATTAGGAAGAACAGCCAATGGCGGTCATGTGAACGAAGAAAAGAAATGGGAAGATAGTAAAGTAAACACCCATTATGCAAAAAGCAAATTCAAAGCTGAACTGCATGTATGGAGGGGAATAAGCGAAGGACTGGATGCTGTTATACTTAATCCAAGTACCATCCTTGGCTTTGGAGACTGGCATAGCGGTAGCTGCGCTATTTTCAAACAGGTGTACGACGGATTCAACTGGTATACACCAGGCATCAATGGTTTTGTGGATGTGGAGGATGTGGCAAAAGCTACGGTGATGTTAATGGAAACGACCATTTCAGAGCAGCGATACATAGTTAATGGTGATACATGGCCTTTTAAAAAGCTGCAGGATACTATTGCTGATAATTTCTCAAAAAAACGACCTGACAAAAAAGCAACTCCTTTTATTTTGAAACTGGCCTGGCGGGTTGAAAAGATAAAATCAATATTTACCGGGAAGAGACCCTTGCTAACCCGGGAAAGTGCAAGGGTAGCACAAAGCCAGACTTTTTTTGAAAATGATAAAATACTGAAAACCTTACCGGGTTTTTCCTTTACCCCTGTAGAAGAAACTATCAAAAAAGCCTGTAAAAAATACCTTGGCACTATTAATGCCGTGCAACCCTGACCGGCAGCTGATTATCTTTAACCCGCAATCTTGATTCTATGCAAAAAATTCATGCTCTTTTTCTCAGCCTTCTATGCAGTTTCTCTTTTGTAATGCAAGCACAGTTTACTGTTACGGGTGTAGTACTTGATTCTTCCAGCCGAGAGCCATTATCAAAAGCATCTGTCTTTTGCCAGAATACTACATTGGGAACCGTAACAAATAAAGATGGTGAGTTCTCCCTGGTATTAAAATCAGGAGGATATGATCTTGTTTTCAGTTATACCGGCTACCAGACACAGACAATCCGTGTTGGGGAAAATAACAAACTTGAAATATTTTTATTGAAAGAAGACAAAAGTCTTGGTGAAGTGGTTTTAAAAAGCAGCTTTGAGGTAGCAAATGGCTGGGAGAAGTATGGTGATTTTTTTATCAAAAACTTTATTGGCTCCACTCCAAATGCGGCCAACTGTGCATTAACCAATCCTGAAGCGCTGAAGTTTTTCTTCTATAAAAAGACAAACCGGCTAAAAGTAATGGCTACTGATGCCCTCCTGATCAGCAATAATGCATTAGGCTATCATCTTCGCTACCAGCTTGACTCGTTTGTTTATTTCTATAATACTGATATTAATTTATATCGTGGATATTGTCTTTTTACTGAAATGGAAGGTTCTGATAGTCTAAAAAAAATATGGAATAAAGCAAGAGTAAATGCCTATGAAGGCTCCAGGCTTCACTTTATGCATAGCTATTATGACAGCACTCTGCTGGAAGAGGGGTGGATCGTTGATCTGCTCGATGAAAACAATGATAAAAAGTTTATTAAAGTGAAAAATGTGTATGATACGGCCTATTACAATATTGTACCTAATACTGCCGACAGTATTGGAGCAGATAGTATAGTACACACTATAACCACCGGGCCTGCTGACATAGAGATATTTTATCCAAGAAAGATTAGTATCACCTACACCAAAAAGAGTCCTGAAAAACAATACCTGGCTAAAATGAAGCTACCGAAAAGCGTACCCTACCAGATATCTTACATAGATATAAAAAACTGGATAACGATTACTGAAAACGGTTATTATTATGAGCAGAAAGACTGGATCAACCAGGGCTACTGGAGCTGGAAAAACCTTGCTGATTTGTTGCCCTATGATTATGTGCCTGATTAGATAATTTGTTAATTAGTTTAGAAATTAGCTCATCCATCCTGATCAACCAATCAACTATTTCCCTTTTCCTTCCATTACCTTTTCCCATAATTGGGGTATCCTTTTTATCCATACCAGTTCTTTCATTTTTTCCCTGGCATCTTCCACAGGTGAGCCAAAATATACTTTCCCGCCCTCAATTGAATCCTTCACACCACTTTGTGCATATACAATAGCCCCTTTACCAATAGTCAATGTTTTGCTTACTCCCACCTGTCCCCAAAGAATAACATTATCTTCTATTGTTGTAGCTCCTGCTATACCCACTTGCCCTGCAAAAAGGCAATTTTTCCCTACCACCGTATCATGACCTATATGTACCAGGTTATCCATCTTGGTACCGGCACCAATTATTGTATCATGGCTTACTCCCCGGTCAATAGTACAATTTGCACCGATTTCCACACCGCTTTCAATAAGTACCCGGCCGCAACTGGTCATTTTTTTATAATGGATATCCCGGTTTGTCTTTTTGTTATAATAAAAAGCATCGCTACCAATCACGGTTCCGGACTGTATTATAACGTCATTCCCGACTATGCAATGGTCAAGAATAGTAACATTAGGATAAATAATGCAATTATTTCCAATAGTAACATGGTTACCGATGTAAGCGCCGGGCATAATGATTGTTCCTTTCCCTATGGAGGCAGATTCACTCATCATTTTCATTGATGGGGCAAAGGGTCTATAAAACCCTACGATCTTCAGGTACGCTTCAAAAGGATCTTCCACTATTAATAATGCTTTCCCTTCAGGAAAATAAGTTTTAGTATTAATAATAATGAAACTGGCGGCCGAATTAATGCAGGTAGAGTAATATTTTGGGTGATCTACAAAAACCAGGTCACCCGCTTCTACTTTATGTATCTCATTTATGCCTGTAGCAAATCCTTCTATATTACCCACTAGTTCGGCTCCTATTAATTGAGCTATCGTAGTTACCGGAACGGGATCATCAAATCGCATAGAATAAATTTTGGTAAAGGTAATAAGCTATTTATTGGCTTTAAGACGTAAAAGAGGCTATTCGGAAGCTTCTCAGCCAAAATATTTTTTGATCTGAAAACATGCCCGGTTATGCATCAGGAACAAATGAACTCAAAAAAATTATTCCCTGATTGTTACTCTTAATTCATCATCACAATTATTGAGTGAGCCCTGAAACCCTTTATTCATCAACGTTTCAGCATATAGTAACTATTGTAGTCATCACCAGTATTTCTTTTTCTACTACTGCAATCATAAAAGTTATACAAACCGAATACAAAAAACCAATCGCTTATCCACAGCAATATTTAAAATGTTAATAAAATATTTTGGAAATATTTTTTGGTTAAAGAAAATTATTTTTAATATTGTGTTGGGAAATTCATTTCCCAGTACTTACTAACCCATCCATATATTATCCCTCCGCTTACTACGGAGGGGTTTTTTTTGCTTCTGCATCAATCCTAAACAGACAATAAAACAAAAGCTGCTGGCAGAATTAACTACTCTTCCTATAATAATCCCTTTACACCATATGAAATAACCAACTGCAGTATAATCAATAATTAAAATACCTTTACACGAAACACAAATCCTGTTCCATGCTTAAATCAATGACCGGTTTCGGAAGGGCCGAGAAAAATGTAGGCGATAAAACTTTCCTGGTAGACATCAAATCCCTAAATGGAAAACAATTTGAACTTCAACTAAAGCTGCCCGGCTTTTTGAAACCATTTGAATTTGATATCCGCCGGCTGCTTTCGGAAAAATTGGGCAGGGGAAGTGTTGATTGTATGATAAGCCTGAAAGATACTGGTAGTTCCAAGCCGGTTTCCATTAATACAGACCTGGCAAAGGCTTACTATAAACCACTGGCTGAATTATCAGCTGCACTTGGACTGGATCCGTCCCATATTCTGAGCACTCTTGTAAAATTACCTGAAGTCATCACTCCCAGCAGCGACACACTCACGGATAAAGAATGGGAAGAGTTTCAGCGGGTTTTGGAACTGGCTATTGAAAATCTCAATTCCCACCGGTTGGATGAAGGAAAATCCCTGGAAGAAGATTTGCTGGTACGTATTAATAATATACTGAAGCAGCAGGAAGAAGTAATAAAACTAGAACCCCTGCGTCAGCAGAAAATCCGGGAAGGTATTACCCGGTTACTGGAAGAAAATGTAGGTAAAGAAAACTATGATGGTAACCGGCTGGAGCAGGAACTTATTTATTACATAGAAAAAATTGACATCAGCGAAGAACAGGTTCGTTTAAAAAATCACTGCGATTATTTCAAATCATTACTGGCAGAAAATGACGAGTCAAAAGGAAAGAAACTATCATTTATTCTCCAGGAAATAGGAAGGGAGATAAATACGACCGGCTCAAAAGCCTATGATTCTACCATCCAGAAATGCGTGGTACTAATGAAAGATGAACTGGAAAAAGCCAAGGAGCAGGTTTTGAATGTATTGTAAAAAACCGTCTCTCTAGTATATTTTTGCAGCATGAGAAGGAATCAAAATATTATATGCTGGCTGACAGCCTGCAGTTTGTGGTTTATAACATTCTCCTGTACCACTATCGATCTGTATGAAAAATCAGTTACCATACCTGGTCATAGCTGGAAAAGTGATTACAAACCTTCCTTCACATTTACTATAAAAGACACTTCCTCCCCGTATCTTTTATATTTCGTTTTACGGCATAATGACAAATACAGTTTTAATAATCTATATATTAATCTTTACGCCAAACAACCAGGGCAGGATTCGGCCCTATCGGTACGCTATGATTTACCGCTGGCAACAAATGAAAAGGGTTGGCTGGCAAGTGGAATGGATGATATTTATGAACACAGGATACTTCTGACACCAAGGGGGCAGGAGTTTTATTTTAAGAAACCCGGAGATTATACTTTTACCATCGAACAAATAATGCGGGAAGACCCGTTGAAAAACGTACTAAACGCAGGGCTGCGTATTGAAAAGAAATAATAAACCCTTTGCAGTATGCAGGATGAAAACCGGAAAAGATTACGCCGCACTACTTTCATATACTGGACATTACTCTTTTATATCATTGCAGCATTAGTATGGTGGTTTATCGTTCTTGAAAAGCAAAATCAGCAAATTGCAAAACAGCGGTATATTAATCTTTCTTCACAAACGGACTCGTTAACAACAATACGCCTGGCTGAAAAAATGGAAGCCATTAATAATGAGACTACCCGGAATACAGGTAAATATATAGCAGAAGGAATAACCTTCCTTATTCTTATCCTGATTGGCGCTTCCTTTGTGTACCGGTCTGTTAAAAGACAATTCAAGCTTCAGCAACAGCAGCAAAATTTCATGATGGCAGTAACCCATGAACTCAAAACACCTATTGCTGTTGCCCGGTTAAACCTGGAAACTCTGCAGAAATATAATCTTGATCCTGAAAAACAAAAGAAGCTCATTCGCACCACACTTGATGAAACAACCCGGCTTAATTTTCTGACTAATAACATTCTTGTTTCATCGCAACTGGAAGCAGAAAGGTACAAATCAGACAAAGAAGAACTGGACCTCTCTGCCTTATTAAAAGATTGTGTGCAGGATTTCAAAAAACGATATCCTGACAGATTATTTAACCAGGAAATTGAGGATGATGCGGATGTTAAAGGAGATCCGTTGTTATTGCAAATACTAATCAACAACCTGCTGGAAAATGCCTTAAAATATTCGCCGAAAGAAGGAATCATAACAGCGGTTTTGAAAAAAAATAGTTCGAATCTTCAATTACATATAATAGATGAGGGTCCGGGTATTCCTGATGAAGAAAAGAAAAAGATCTTTTCTAAGTTTTACCGGATAGGTAATGAATCTACCCGAAAAGCACAGGGAACCGGGTTAGGCCTTTACCTTTGCCAAAAAATTGCCAAGGGGCATAATGCCGACATTTCGGTGACAAACAATGCACCCTCAGGCAGTAATTTTGCTGTTATTTTTAAAGTATGAGCGGAGATAAAAGGCCATCTATATTACTGGTGGAGGATGAAGAAAACTTTCATGAAGCACTTAAGTTAAACCTGGAACTGGAAGGTTACGAGGTAACTTCTGCATTTGACGGAGCCGCTGCATTAAAAGCTGTTGAAAATGAATATTTCGACCTGATTATCCTGGATGTCATGCTGCCTGAAATGGATGGTATAAGTGTTACAGAAACAGTCCGCATCAGCAATAACGAAGTGCCCATTCTTATTCTCAGTGCCAAAAACAGCAGCGCTGATCGTGTGCTCGGTCTTAAAAAAGGTGCTGATGATTACCTTACCAAACCATTCAACCTCGAAGAGCTCTTATTAAGAGTACATAAACTCATTAATAAAAATAAAAAACTACAGGACAAATCAAGTATTGGCGACATTTATACTTTTGGCAATAATACTATTGACTTTAAAGCTCAGGAAGCCAGTAGTTTCAATAACGCAAAAATTCAGCTTAGTAAAAAGGAAACCATGCTCCTGAAACTGCTCATTGAAAATAAAAATGAAGTAGTTCCAAGGGAGAAGATACTACAAGCCGTCTGGGGCTACAATGTCTACCCCACTACCAGAACAATAGATAACTTTATCCTCAACTTCCGCAAATACTTTGAAGAGGATAGCCGTAATCCCAAATATTTCCACTCAGTAAGAGGTGTTGGATACAAATATTCAGAATAAGGATTTCTCTATCTCCCCAAGCACTTCCTTTGTTTTTTGCAGCAACATTTCTTTATCTGCCTTCAGACTGGCATTAGTATACATTCCTGCTTCGCAGGCAGAAAAAATACCGGAGAGAGTATCAATATTCTCCTTCCTGGCCCCTTTTTCCTTAAGTATCATGAGAAGGTTTTCTTTGTTCCTGGCACTTCCTGTCAATTCAATATGATTGGTGAAATAAGTCCATACCGCCAGGTGAAGCCCTTTATAAAACTCTTTATCCTCTGCTGACTGTAAAGTAATTACCCCTTGTAATATCTCATCAGCAGGCACAGACTTTTCTGCCACGACGATAACAGGAGCCGGATCTTTCTTACTGAATGCCCAATAGGCCAGGATCCCCAACACCAGCATGATAACAATACCCACAGCTATCCGGCTAATCTTTTCACTTTGCTCTGCAATTGATGTCTTTTTCTCCTCTTCCAGGATCGTTTTTATTTCTTCCGTACTTGCGGACACTTGCAAGGCGGAAGTGAAAACTGTCTTAAACTTATTACTATCCGGGTCAAAAAAAGAAAAACTGATAGCGGGCAACAAATAATTACCCGGATTCCCGCAAACAAACCCGTACCTGAACTGTTTTTTGCCTTTTAGTGGCGCTTGTGTCTTATCTGTTGAATCGTTGACTACCGGCTCGAAACCTTCTACTCCGTCAGGCCATTTAATGGAAGGTGGCTCCAACTGTATAAAATTACCTTTCCCGCTTATCGTTATAACAAGAAATCCTTCCTCGTTCCTCGCCAAAACACTTTTCTCCAATGAAGCCATGATAGTAAACCGGCCTGTTGCCCCGCTATAAGTTGCAGGCTTAGATTTCTCTGGCACAGGTTTTACATCGATGGTCACAGGCGAAGTACTCATTTCCGTTTCTACCATTTCTGTTCCGCTTACAGGAATATCTGCTTCATCATTCAGCACCCCTTCAACTATTTTCTGCTCTGTCTTTTTATTTACAATGCTCCTTGAAAATTCAACTTTATTTTTCACTTCCATCGGGTCAATCGTAAACCGGCCCGCCTGTAATGGATACAATTGTACTTTCCTGATGGTATGAACATCAAAGGGTCTGCCATTCACATATTCTGTGGCCAGTTGTTTATCTCCAAGGCCTATCATATCGTACACCGTAAAACCATAAAATCCGGGATTCTTTACAATATCAGATTTTGATTCGAGACGGGAATATAGTTTGAAGGTGGCAACGACAGGTTCTCCGACAAAACAGCTTCTTTTATCCACCATTACCTTTAGAAAAAGATTCTGCCTGATTTTTTCATTCACATCTTCGCCGGGTCGTAAATAATATTCAGAGACCTGTAACTGCTCCTTATTTAAAAGCTGAATGGCATTTTCTTTTAAAATGACTTCTATTCTTACTTCGTTACTCTTTAATAATTTACCATTGCTGTTAATTACTGCACCCGGAATTATGTATTTACCGGGCATTGCTGCAACAAGTGTAAACACATAATTCTTTGATTGCCTGAAATTATTTTGATGATTTTTTTCGCCGGGGTAAACATCTGGCCCTGTGACCAGTTTGAAAGGCCGAAAATCAGGGGTAGTAAAATCGGTGATCGCAGATGCATCCTCGACAAAATATTGCACCCTGAATGATTCTCCGGCGACAACCGGAACTGTTGGGATGATCGTTTTAAACAGTCCTTGCGCTGACGCAAAAACTGATAATACCAAAAAAGGAAGTATTAAAGCTGTTTTTCTCATTTAAGCAGCCTTAAAAATAACCCTGCCGATGTAAATAAAAACCAAAAGTTTACTAATGGGAAAACCGGCTTTTTAATGGTCAAAGATCGCCCAATATGGGCCTGATTATTATATCTTCTACACAGGCCTGAGCAGAAAGCTGCGACGAAGCAAACACCATTTTGGCAATATCATCAGCTTCCATAATACGTTTGGTAGAATTATCATAGTTACCCCAGGAATCGGTCATCACTGCCCCGGGATGAACGGTGGTGACTTTTATACCATGCGGCTTCATTTCCTCCCGCAGGTTCTTACTGAAACCATACATAGCAAATTTGCTGATACTGTAGGCTCCACCATTGGGGTAAGCATCCAGTGAAGCTATCGAACATATATTGAAAATATGCCCCCTCTTCTGCTGCATCATCAGTGGCAAAACAGTTCTTGTTACATGATAAGCACTATAGAGATTCGTGGCAATCTGGCTTTCCAGCACTCCTTCTGGTTCATTATTCACACTACCCGGCTCAAATAAGCCGGCATTATTTACTACAATATCAGGAACAGCAAAAGAGAGACACCAGTTTCCAAATGCAATCGCTTCTTCTTTTATACTAAGATCAAAAGGTTTTGCTTTGATACTGACAGAAGGGAATCTTGTCACTAATTCTTCCATCGTCTTATACAAGGCTGCCTCCCCGCGGGAACATAATAATAAGTTATGCCCGTTAGCCGCAAATACTTCTGCGATGGCTTTCCCTATTCCCTTAGAAGCTCCGGTAATGATCACATTCATATCTGCACTGTTTGAAGTACGAAGTACGAACTTTTTCCGCTTCAAACCATACACTTAACTTCGCAACTCGTACTTTACGATTATGCAATACAAACACCTGTTTTTTGATCTTGATCATACCCTATGGGATTTTGAGGCAAATAGCCGGCAAACACTCGAAGAGCTTTATCAATCACTAAACCTGAAAGAAAAAGGGATTCACGATTTCGATCTTTTTCATAAAAACTACCTGGTACATAACGATAAGCTATGGGATCGCTATCGCAATGGCTATATGAAGGTGGATGAACTGCGATGGAAAAGAATGTGGCTGGCCTTACTGGATTTTAAGATTGCAGATGAAAAGCTGGCCCGTGAAATGGGAACCATTTTTCTCGATCTGCTTCCTACCCGTAAACTTCTTTTCCCATATACTACTGAAATATTAGATTACCTGACAGAGAAAAACTACCAGTTACATCTTATTACCAATGGCTTTGAAAAGACACAGCATGGTAAATTGAAAAGTTCAGGTTTGGATAAATACTTTATTAAGGTAATAACTTCCGAGGGAAGTAATAGCCTGAAGCCACACAAAGAAATCTTTGATTATGCTTTCCGTAAAACCGGGGCCAGCCCTGCAGAGAGCATCATGATCGGCGATACGATCGAAGTGGATATAATCGGCGCTGTGAATGCCGGCATCGACCAGGTGCATGTAAACCATCTTACAAAAGAAGTGGAACTGGTAAATGGCAAAGCCCCCACTTATACAGTTTATTCATTGAAGGAGTTAGAGAGTATTTTCCTCTAAAAACATTAAAGATCATATTCTTACCATGTAGCAACAACTGTCACACCACCTTTAGGCTTATCGCCAATTTTCACATGAATCTTTGCATCAAGCGGGAGCAGCAAGTCAACCCTTGAACCCAATTTTATAAACCCCATTTCTTCTGTTTGTTTTACCTGCTGACCTGCTGAGAGATAGTTTACTATTCTTTTTGCAAGAGCGCCGGCTATCTGTTTTACCAGTATCTCTTTACCCTCTTTCCGATACACTACGGTATGCCGCTCATTTTCAGTAGATGACTTGGGATGCCAGGCCACCAGGTATTTTCCTTTATGATACTGGCTATAGGCCACTTCGCCGCTTACCGGGTTTCGGTTTACATGCACATTCAAGGGGCTCATAAAAATAGACACCTGTATACGGCGATCGGTAAAATATTCATCAGCCTGCACTTCTTCGATCACCACCACTTTGCCATCTGCCGGGGCGATGACAGCATTATCTTGTATTGTCAGTTGCCTGTTAGGTATGCGAAAAAAAGAAATGAGAAACAATAATAAACCCAATGTCAGGATAAATAGCAGTAAGCTGATTAGGGGGGCTTTGGCACTCAGAAAATAAAAAGAAACGAGGTTGATAACCCCAAAAACAATAGTACTGATCGCAATGGTCTTATAGCCTTCTTTATGGATTGTCATTGAGCCTTATTGAATGTCAAAAATAAGTAAACTGAGTTAATGATTGTTCCGTCTTCCAAAGTGATAGACCAAACGGAATCCTGCATTTATATGAAGCCAGGTAACTGCTTTGTTATACGAATAAGAGGGGTAGAATACCGGGCCGTCTGCCGGTCTGTTTCTAAACCCGTTTACAGGATTAACAACATCTGTATATTTTGTGTTTATAAATCTTGCCCCAACCCCCCAAAAAAAATCGAGGCTTATTGTCTTCGTTCCGTTTGCAATAGATCCTACCTGCAAAGAAGAGGTCATTATCGGGCTATTAATTTTTGCTTTATCAAAATAAAAACCCTCCACTAAACCTGGAGTTACATCGGAATAGAAACCGCCGTCCACATCTTCCAACTTGCGGATTGCGTAAGACAACCGCAAACCCATATAAATATTGTTTTTTCTCTTTCTGAATGGAAAATGATACCTAAACTCCGGCTGAATTCTGAAGTACCTTTGATTTGTTGTTCCGGAATTATCACCAATATTCTTTATTACAGGAATGGTCAGTTCTGTTAATAAAGATACCCGGTCAGAAACCTTATATAAAAGTCCGGGCTGTATACCAAGAGTAAAAGTGGGCAGTGGAACCATAGCACCTGTAAGTGAAGCACCCCAATTTCCTTCAGGAAAAATTCTTTGTGCTCTTGCTGAAGAGGTAATAAAGAAAAGAAGCAAATTACAAATCAATTTTCTCATACTTGAGCTATGAAAAAAGATGATAAAGTCATTTCACGAACAATTGTATATATAACCACACAAACGGTGTTGCCAGCAGTAAGGAATCAAACCGGTCTAAAAAACCCCCATGTCCCGGCATAATCTGGCCACTGTCTTTTACACCTGCCAGTCGTTTGAGTTTAGATTCAAGAAGATCTCCAAAAGTGCCTGCAACTGCCGAAATAGCAACGAGTGGCAGAATAAAAACCAATAGGTAGTTGACGAAAGATCCGAAATACAATAATGGAAATAAAAATCCAATAGCCGCAATAGCTAACAATATCCCTCCAATGGTTCCCTCCCATGTTTTCTTTGGTGAAATATGTGACAAAGGAGTTTTGCCGATCAAAGAACCAACTATATAGGCCATCGTATCATTTATCCAGATACTCAAAATGATGATAACAGGTATTATCCCGGTTTCCAAAACAAACACTGTATCATGCAGGTGAATATCGATAACGGTACTGTATAAATCCATCATCAGTCCCCAGCTCAGCGAAATATAGACCAGCCCGAAAAAAGAGTGGGCGATATTTTTTAACCTGATATTTCCTGAAAACAACAACTCAGTTATGGGTAATAAAAAAACAAGTATCAGCCCCAGCCACCAGCCCATTTCATGGAGTCGTAAGCCGCCAATAGCGAGTTCATCTCCGCTAAACCACAACATGAGGCACCAACCGGCCAGCATCACTCCATATTTATGGAAAGGAGTTATTTCCTTGTAGGCGGGATCAATCAATCCTACCAGTCTCTGGTATTCAATCCAGCAACCAAAATGTATGATGCTGAATAAAATAAAAAAACTCCAGTGGTTCCACAGCAAACCAGCCAGCATAACTATTACAAACACAACCGCTGTTAATGCCCTTGTCTTAAAAGTCTGCCAGTTAAATGCCATGCAATAAAGTTATATCAGAACGGATGATCTTTTACCGGAATTTTATCATCAGCATATACTTCACTATAGTAAGTTCGTGAATTTTTTATCATCCAGTTCACTGCGAGGATCACCATAACAAAACTGACCGCTGCAGTTAATGCAATAGAAGAAAGCTTTACCGTTGTTTCTTCGTTTAACATGGATGGATTAAAATAAGCCAGCGTAATCAGCAATGCATCATATACAAAATGAGCAAGAATAGCGGTCCAAAGACTACCACTGTACCAGTAAACAATTCCAAGCAAAATGCCCAATACAAATCTTGGAAAAAAGCCATAAAACTGCAAGTGCATAGCAGAGAACAGAAAAGCAGCAATAATGATTCCGGGCCAGGGGCTTTTGAACATCTTTATCAATAATCGTTGTGTCATCCCCCTGAATAATAATTCCTCTCCTACTGCTGCCAATCCTGCTATACAGATTATATTCAAAATAAGATCCTTGATAGTTTGTCTTGACAGTAAAGCCATCACTGTTTTGTTGGCCTCTGCCTCTTTAGCTTTCATCCAGTGTTCAATCTCTGAAGGAAAACGGATACCACGGTTTAGCTCACCGAGCCATTGTACAAAAGGTATTGCCAGTATCATAACCAATATACCTATTATCCAGTAAGACCGTGCAGAAGGCTGTCTTAATCCGAGATATTGCTTAGTATCCGTACTGAAAAGCCTTGCACAAATAAATGTAGGTATTAAAAAAAGACTGATAAACTGGATGATCTGCATACCCCGGATAAATGAAATGGTGGCAGGTTTGCTGTAATCCCACTTAGTCATATCACTCATTTTTTTTATATCCATACCGGTTAATACAGATAGTATCACTGTTCCAATAAGACCCACCAGGAAAAAGCTGACCAGCGCAATACTAACCAGTAATAAAAATTGGTTTCCCGCTGACTTTGTCTTTAATAATCCCTTCATGTAATACTCTGGTTTTTAGATTGTAAATTTGCAGGCTTACCTGTAAATAAGAGATGAGCAAAAATAGGTAAATACAAATGGAATGGTGACAATCGGCAACATACAACTACCTGAATTTCCGCTGCTTCTGGCCCCGATGGAAGATGTGAGTGATCCTCCTTTCCGTGCGGTATGCAAGGATAATGGCGCCGACCTGATGTACACTGAATTCATTTCATCTGAGGGATTGATAAGAGATGCCATCAAGAGCCGGAAAAAGCTGGACATCTTCGAATATGAACGGCCAGTTGGCATACAGATATTTGGTGGCGATGAAGAAAGCTTATCTATGGCCGCAAAGATTGTGGAAGTCACTAATCCGGACCTGCTCGATATCAACTTTGGCTGCCCGGTTAAAAAAGTAGCATTGAGAGGTGCAGGTGCAGGTGTATTGAAAGATATTGATCTCATGGTTCGTTTAACATCAGCTGTAGTTAAATCAACTTCATTGCCTGTCACAGTAAAAACAAGATTGGGCTGGGATGATAACAATAAGAATATCGAAGAAGTAGCCGAACGATTACAGGATGTAGGTATTAAAGCATTAGCTATTCATGGACGTACAAGAACTCAGATGTACAAAGGCGAAGCGGACTGGACACTGATCGGTAAAGTGAAAAATAATCCCCGCATTAAAATTCCAATTTTTGGTAACGGAGACATTGATTCTCCTGAAAAAGCCCTGGAATATAAAAACAGGTATGGTGTAGATGGCGTTATGATCGGGCGGGGAGCTATCGGTTACCCGTGGATTTTTAATGAAATAAAGCATTTTATTCAGACAGGTGAACATTTACCTGCCCCAACTATCGAGGACAGGGTGGCGGTTTGCCGTAAACATTTATACAAATCTGTGGAATGGAAAAACCCGGTAGTTGGTGTAAATGAAATGAGAAGGCATTATGCCAACTACTTAAAAGGTCTGCCAAATATTAAAGAATACCGCAACAAATTAGTGACGCTGAAATCAGTGGAAGAAATTGATGAAGTGCTGAACGAGATACAGCAAGTATATACTGGTTATAGATTTGAAAAAACACCTATTGAGCTGATCAATTATCATGAAAAATGCCCGGTAAATTAGGTCAGGGGTATTTTCATCGCTTTCATAAGCCCATACAGAGACACCAATGTCCATGTTCCCTCCAGTATCACAAATGGCCAATAACCTATCAGCAGTGAGGCTATGGTAGCCAGTCCGGCTCCGATTATGTTCAATACAAAATACATTTTGCTATCCTGCTTCAGCAGTTTTTCTGTGCTAAAAAAGTAGGCCAGTAGTATCAACCCTACACCTGCTGAACCGATAATGTCATTCGCATTCATAATGCTTATTTTTATACAAAATACGCATTATGGCAAAAGCTGTAAAAAAGAAACCAGTTACTAAAAGAAAAACCTGGCAGGAAAAATTACATATAGATAAGAAAGCAGAGGTCAAGAAAAATGATTATGATTTTGCCGATATTCCCGCAGGCAGCAAAATGCTCATTGCAACACCCCTGATAGTGGATGAATACATCCGGCAAATACCAAAAGGCCATTTCACCGATATAAAACAAATCCGAAAAGACCTGGCCGCTGAATACAAGGCCCAATATACCTGCCCGGTAACAACAGGAATATTCATCCGTATTGTGGCTGAGGCTGCTTATGAAGAATATGAAAAAGGAAAACCACTGAGCAAGATTACTCCTTTCTGGCGGGCCTTAAGCGCCAAATCACCATCGGCAAAAAAACTAAGCTTTGGATTAAAGTTTTTACTTGATCAGCAAAAGAAAGAAGGGATCGTTTCCTGATTTATTTTACAAAGGATTCAATTCCTTTTATATAAACCCTTCCTCTTTTTTCCGCAAAGAAATCTGCTGCTAAAGCCAGTATGGCCATAACAGCTAATGCAAGCCCAAGGCCCCGCCAGAAATCATTTTTAAAATCACGGATAAAATAAATATACAACCCGGCTCCTGCTGCAAAAAGAAATATCTCCACCCAACGATAGATCACAAAATTCTTCATTACTGTTTTCATTCTTGGCATCTCTTTGTCCCTTAGTTCAGTTGGATTCATATCATAGGCATATACATTCCTTACCCTGTCGTTGTCACTTTTCCTGTACACGGTATAGCCTACCGAACCAAGTAATAAACCAACCAGCAAGAATGGGATAGCTGCACCTGTGTAAAAATCTCTTTTTAAAAAAAAGAAGACAATTGCTGCAACGATTCCGCAAATACCGATGGCCATGAAAACCTGGCTCTCTGCCTTTTCAGCATTGAAGTATTTTTCAATATCGGCTTTGGTAAACATATAAATGATTTATTGTTTGTTAATGGCATTCACGACCTCATCGGATAACGGCGAAACAGATGGATCAAAATAATTGATCAGTATTCCATTCTCATCTACGAGATACTTTGAAAAATTCCAGGAAGGATATTTATGGTTCCATCCGTTCTTTGCGGCATCTGTCAGCCATTGAAAAACCGGGTTTTGATCTGCAGACTTAACGACTACTGATTTTTGTGCGAGCGGGAAACTGATACCATAATTTTTCTTACAAAACTCAGCTATCTCTTCGTTGCTGCCTCTTTCCTGTTCTTTAAAATCATTAGCAGGAAATCCCATAATCAAAAGCTTGTCTTTATATTTTTCATACAGTTTCTGGAGATCGGCGTATTGGTTGGTATACCCGCAATCACTGGCTGTATTTACCAGCAAAACTTTCTTCCCTTTCACAGTACCAAAATCAAATACATCACCATTGTTTAACGTTGTTTTCAGTGAGTAAAAAGAAACAGGAGACATTACACCTGCATTCTCCAGTTTATCTGTATTCTTTCCGGTAAGTTTTGAAAACCACATCCACGCAGGGTATACAGCTTTCAATACTTTTTGTCTGTATGTCATATTGTTTGAGTTACGGTTCACTATCTCCACATACACTGCAAACATTGCAATGAGTATTAGTATAACAATTCCAAGCCGTTTTAGTTTTTTCATCTCCTATTTAATAAAGAATTTCAGCAATTTCAGTTTTCCTTTCAATGGCGGATATTTTATAGCCGGATCAAACCAGGTGGGTGTTTTCATGACTGATTTGCGATGAGTAAACACATCAAAAGAATTTTTACCATGGTAGGCGCCAATACCACTCTGTCCAACACCTCCAAACGGCAGATGATGATTGGTAAACTGCATTGCCGTATTATTTACACACCCGGCTCCAAACTGAACGGCAGATAACCATTCCTCTTCTTTCTTTTTGCTGCCGGTAAATACATAGAAGGAAAGAGGATTGGGATGCCTGTTGATCAATGACAAGGCCTCTTCTTTTGAGGTAAAAGTGAAGACCGGTAATATCGGGCCAAAGATCTCTTCCTGCATCACCGGGGCATCAGGCGATAGCTCATCTATAATAGTAGGACTAATAAAAAGTTTTTCCCGGTCATACTTACCACCAAAAACAATATGACCCTGACCGAGATAACTTATCAAACGGTCAAACCTTTTTTCATTAATAATTTTATCATATCCATATGTTTCAGCGGGGTTTTCTCCATAAAATTTCTGAGTATACTCTATAAGATAGTTCAGCAGTTTGTCTTTTACTAACGAGTGAACTAATAAGTAATCAGGACTTACACACATCTGCCCGGCATTGGAGAATTTTCCTAATGCAATTCTTTTGGCAGCTACTTTCAGGTTAGCATCACTTTCCACCACACAGGGATCTTTACCTCCCAGTTCCAGGGTAACCGGAACAAGGTCTTTCGCCGCTAACTGGTAAATAGCTTTTCCAACAGGGATGCTACCGGTATAAAATACATGATCGAACCGGAAATTGTTCATCATAGCCGGCACTACTGCTGCTCCATCTCCCTGAACCACCATAACATACTCTTTTGAAAATATTTCACCGATCATTTTTTCTATTACAGCACCCGTTGCAGGTGCAAATTCACTGGGTTTAACGACCACACAGTTTCCGGCGGCTATGGCTCCGGCCACAGGTATCAGCAATAGTTGCAATGGAAAATTCCACGGGCCGATAATCAATACTACTCCTTTTGGTGAAGGATAGAGGTAGCTTGATGAAGGGAGATTTATCAAATTTGTGGGTACCCTTTCCGGCTGCATCCATTCCTGTAAGTTCTTTAATGCATAGTTGATCTCCTGCATCAAAAGGCCATTTTCCGTAAACCAGCTTTCCTCCGGTACTTTTTTCAGATCGGCATACAAGGCATCATAGATATCTTTTTCATATTTAGTAAGTACATTTTTAAAGGAAATCAGTTGCTGTTTCCGAAAAGCATATGGCCTTGTAACTCCCTTGTCAAAAAACTGACGCATCTGGCGAAGGCTGGATATGTCTGCCATTAATTCTAATTTTATACCAAGTTAGGCAAAACCTCTTCACAATGACTGATGAATACTTTATGACACAGGCACTAAAGGAAGCCAAAAGAGCCTTTGAGGAGGAGGAAATACCTGTCGGCGCTGTCGTGGTGGTAAATGAAAGAATCATTGCCCGTGGCCATAATATGACTGAACGCCTGAATGACCCGACTGCACATGCTGAAATGATAGCCCTCACTGCAGCATTTAATTCACTTGGCAGTAAATATTTGCCCGATGCTACACTATATGTAACTGTTGAACCCTGTTTTATGTGTGCGGGAGCTATTTACTGGAGTAAGATCGGAAAGATTGTTTATGGCGCAGACGACGAAAAGAATGGTTATAAAAAAACGGCGGGTATCAACTGGCCTTTTCATCCCAAAACAGAACTAATAAGGGGGGTGATGAAAGATGAATGTTCCAGGCTGATGAAAGATTTTTTTAAAAATAAAAGATAAGCTATGGCAAAAGCTGTAAAAACAAAAAAAGTGACTACCACTCACCCCCGCACGGGTAGCCAGTTTGCTATTGACATGGTAATTTATGAACCATTTAAAGCAGCCATACTGCAAAGCTTGAAAGGAAGTAAAGGCAAAACATTTACAGATCTGACCGATGATGTAGTGAAGATCATAAAGAAGAAGATGCCGGGTTTTAAAAAATCAATCCCCTGGTATACTATCTCCATCCGGCTTGACCTGGAAACAAGAGGCCTGGTAGAGACATTTACTGAAAAAGGAAAGAAATTAAACCGGTTGGCAAAATAGTTTCGAAATAAGAAACAATTCACTCCTGGTCCGGCCATAATAAACTTCATCTTCCTAATTTTGTTATCCTCTTAAGAAAGTAATTAACTCAAACATTAAACACATTTACTATGGCATTTACATTAGCACCTCTTCCATATGCGCATGATGCTTTGGAACCACATATTGATACCCTGACCATGCAGATACACCATGGTAAACACCACCAGGCGTATGTTGACAACCTCAACAAAGCCATTGCAGGTACCCCTAATGAAAATAAAACACTCGAAGAGTTAGTGGCTGCAGCAGGCTCAATATCTCCTGCTGTTCGCAATAATGGCGGCGGCCATTGGAATCATACTTTCTTCTGGAGAAGCCTGGCAGCAAATGCCGGCGGAAAACCTTCCGGCAAACTGGCTGATGCCATTAATGATGCCTTTGGTTCTTTTGATGCATTTAAAGAGAAATTTGCCAATGCAGGTATGACAAGATTCGGCAGTGGCTGGGCATGGCTGATTGTAAAAGAAGGTAAACTGGAAATTACGTCCACTCCAAACCAGGATAACCCGTTGATGGATGTGGCAGAAGTAAAGGGGAAACCCATTCTTGGTGTAGACGTATG
Source organism: Bacteroidota bacterium (assembly GCA_029558715.1). GTDB lineage: Bacteria > Bacteroidota > Bacteroidia > Chitinophagales > Chitinophagaceae > JJ008. The sequence goes on from JAKQEA010000113.1 coordinate 19,859, forward strand.
GGAACATGCCTACTACCTGAAATACCAGAACAGAAGAGCTGAATATTTATTAGCATTCTGGAATGTGGTAAACTGGGATAAAGTGGCTGACAGATTTGCTAAAGCATAAATAAACTATTTATTAAATAAAAGGCAGCTGAATATCAGCTGCCTTTTATTTTGCATACCCATTAATATCATCGCAAATGATTCAGTTTGTTAACTGCTTCAATCCTGTTATTTACATGCAGTTTTATGTAGATATTCTTTAAATGTTTGGTTACGGTATGAGAACTCAGGTTTAGTTTCGCTGCTGCTTCTTTTACAACCAGTCCTGTTGATATTAATTGCAATATTTCATTTTCCCGGTCTGATAATTCAGATAGTTTAGGCAGTTGCTGTTTTTCATGGAAAGCAGAAATCACTTTTTTAGCAATATATCTGCTCATCGGCGCTCCTCCATCGTGTAGCTCCCGCAAAGAAGCAATTATTTCCTGTGGCATAGAATCTTTGAGAATATAGCCACTTGCTCCATTCCGAAGAGCATTAAATACATACTCATTGTCATCATAAAAAGAACAAACCATACATTGAATGGCCGGGGCTTGCTTTTTGACAGACAAAATAAGATCGACTCCGTTAATACCCGGGAGTTTGATATCAATAATGGCTATATCAGGGGGGTGCTGAATGATATGAGGCAAGGCGCTTTCGGCAGATGAATAGCAGAAAAGAGTTTTAAAATAGCCCGAGCTATTTATCAGATCTTCCAACCCTTCCCGATAGTGTTTATCATCCTCTATGAGAGAAACGGTAACCAAAGCCCTTTTCTTTTATAAACCAATATACAGAATTATTACCGGCTTGCATACCCTAAAATGGCCTTCCGCTAACAGTTGTTATGGTACAGGATCATAGCCGCTTCCGCCCCATGGATGACAACGGCTGATTCGTTTTACCGATAACCACAAACCTTTAAACACTCCATGTTTTTTCAGGGCCTCGGCTGCATAATGAGAACAGGTGGGGGTATACCGGCACTTAGGGCCCAGCCAGGGTGAAATGATCCATTGGTAGATTTTTATCAAGACAATAAATGGCAGACTTAAAATTTGCCCTACACTTCTAATAATACTTTTACTGCGCAATGCTATTGTTTAATTTTTGAAGGATGGCTGTCATGCTTTTGTATACATTTTTATACTCAGGAAGTTCTTTCCCGGTATAAATAATGAAAATATCCAGCCCGGTTTTTATTCCTTTAAGCTGTTGCTGCAATCCACTCTTTTGAAGACGGTATGCTTCCTTTGTCAATCTTTTAACTCTGTTACGGTCCACGGCTTTTTTGAAATTCCTTGAGTTAACACCGACTCCGAATTGCAAACCCGGTTTATCATTCTGTATATAAAACACTTTGAAAGGAGTATGTGAAAAGCGGTGCCCGTCATCAAACAGCTGCTCGATGCTTTTCCGGCTTTTTAACCGTTCATTTTTTCCTAATGTAAATTGTTTTCCCACTAATAAAAAAGCTCCGGTCTACACCGGAGCTATAAAATTATTGAAACCGCCGTTGAAATAACGGCAGCATTTTTATTTCAGTTTGCTCTCATCAGAAACTGTAAGCTTTTTACGGCCTTTTGCACGGCGGCTCGCCAATACCTTACGGCCATTAGCAGTTTGCATACGTTTACGAAAACCATGTACGGTTTTACGACGCTTACGATGAGGTTGGAATGTACGTTTCATAATTATTTCTCTTTTTCACTTTTTGAAATGCGGACCGGGAGAACGGTCCAGTTTTCAGTTTCACAGCGGATCACCACACCCACTGTTTTGTGAAAGGACGGCAAAGGTAAGGGTTGAAAGTCAGATGAAAAAGGTTTAGAGGGACAAAATCTGAATGTTATTTGGTTCTTTCGATGCCAAAGCTTACAGATTTGGTCATCAACCTGTTACAGAGTCCAGATCGACATGTTTTGACTTTACCTGCTTTCCAAAAAAGACAGTGGCATGATTGTCAAAATCCTCCGTTGAATCAGTAGTATAAAATGTACGTTGCCCTCCCTGGCTGCAAAGATTCTCAATTTCGGGGTGCCTTTGCAAATAGTCAGCAAGACTTTCAGCTACAATTTCTCCCTGCGAAAGCAGTTTTACTCCAACCGGCAGGTATTCCTCAATTTTTTCCTTTAATAACGGGTAATGTGTGCAGGCAAGCAATATCACATCAATATCTTCTCCTTTTTCAAAAATATTCTGCAGGTTTTTCTTTACAAAATAATCAGCTCCGTTGTTTTCATGCTCATTATTCTCCACCAGGGGCACCCACATAGGGCAAGCTTCCTGGTGCACTTTTAAGCCCGGGAAAAACTTATTAATTTCCATCGGGTATGATTCTGATGCTACCGTGCCATTAGTAGCCAGTACTCCCACACTCTTTGTTTCAGAAAATTTGCCAATAATTTCAGCGGTTGGTCTTATTACCCCCAATACCCTTTTGTCAGGTGCTATTCCTGGAAGATCGTTCTGCTGAATGGTTCGTAATGCCTTTGCGGATGCTGTATTACAAGCCAGAATTACTAATGAGCAACCTTGTTCAAAAAACCATTTCACACATTGAAGGGTGTAATGATAGACAGTATCAAAAGAACGATTGCCATAAGGCGCCCTTGCACTGTCTCCCAGGTACAAATAGTCGTACTGCGGAAGTTTATTGACAATTTCCTTTAGAATAGTCAATCCCCCATATCCTGAATCAAAAACTCCTATTGGGCTGCGTTGCTGCATAAAACAAAAGTAGGAAGTGCACAGGTAAAAAATAACCCTGGCTTGAAGTCAGGGTTATTAGTATTCTTAACAATTGTAGTTATTTACTTTCCTGCAGGAGGGTTTTTAGGTACGGATATCTTAAGCTTTGTTGCCACTGCTGTCAGCATATCATCTCCATCTGGTGCAACCAATAAGGCTTCTTTATTAAAAACATGAGTATAGCCTTTTTCCTTTGCTACCAGTTTGATCGCATCATACACTTTACGATATAATGGCGCCAACAGTTCGTTTTGTTTTGCCTCTAAGGCCTGGTTTACTATCTGTTGCCAATTTTGGATCTGGTAGATATAACCAGGTAATTTTTTTGCGATCTCATCCCGAACAGCCTTTGGTGTTTTTACTGAATCCCTGTACAAGCTATCGTCAAACTGGTAGCGCTGTACCAATGAGGCGTATTCCGGATTCAATGAGTCAACCTGATAACGTTCAAGTAAAGAGTCAATCTTAGCTACTTCGGGAAGAAGACCAACCACATTGTCAACACTTATGTAGCCGATCTTTGTTTGTGCATTAGCAGAACCTGAAAAAGACAGCAAACCCACTATTGCAATTACTGTAAGGATTTTTTTCATCTGGTTTGTTTTGTTATTGCTTTATATGATACTTAAAAAAGGCTGCAAGTTGCGCCTTTACTTTTTTTAACATTTACCGAACCCCCAAATCCTTCAGCACATCTTCGCTCTTATCCAGTTTAGGGTCGGCAAATATAATGGTAATTCCCTCACTTTTGTCGAGCACAAAATCGTACCCCCGGGTTACGGCCATTTTCTGAACAGCATTGTACACTTTATCCTGAATTGGCTTGATCAGCTCTTGTCTTTTTTTGAACAGATCTCCTTCAAAACCAAAGCGTTTCCGCTGTAAATCCCGCAGATCTTTTTCTTTATTGAAGAGCTGATCTTCTCTTTTTTTGCGAAGCTCCTCCGTAAGCATTACCTGCTCAGCTTCATAATCTTTGTACATTTTATCCAGCTCTGCCTGCCTGGTATCAATATCTTTTTGCCAGCCGGCAGCAATATCATCCAGCTGTTTCTGAGCTTCCTTATAGTCGGGCATTCTGTCCAGTATGTAGCGGGTATCTATAATAGCATACTTCTGGGAAAAACCAACAAGTCCAAATCCCAGCATACAGGCAAGAAAAAGTATCTTTTTCATATAATAGAGTTTGTGATTGCTAACTATTAATCTGGTTCAAAGCCCAGCATAAAGGTAAAGCGGGAAGCCCCTTTTAAACCACTTTGTCCCGGCTGAATACGGTCAAGTCCCACTCCATAATCAAAACCAAGTAAACCAAACATCGGCAGGAAGAAACGCATACCTACACCCACACTCCGGCGCAGGCGGAAGGGGTTATAATCTTTATAATTATACCAGCCATTAGCAGCTTCAAAGAATGTCAATGCATAAATAGTGCTGCTTGGATTAGTTACCAGCGGGAAACGCATTTCTAACTGGTATTTATTAAAAATGGTGAAGAACTGGCTGGCACTTTGCTGATCAGGATTTACTGTCGGATCAGAAGACTGGTAAACAGGGTAGCCTCTGTGTGCAATGATATCATACCCCAGCAAGCCAAAATTATTTGTCAACCCTGCATCACCAACCTGGAATCTTTCAAATGGGGAATAGTCAAGATCTTTATTATAACGACCCATAAAGCCATACTTAGCTGCCATTTTCAAAACAAACTGGCGATTCTTTTCAGCACCTAGTGGTTTTCCAATCGGGACGAACCACTCTGCGTTGAAACGCCATTTATGATATTCCGGATTCTTATACCTGTTATCAGATTTAGCTATGTTCTTATTGAACAAAGAGTAGGGTGGCGTAAACTGTACACTGGCCATGAAATTGGAGCCACTGGTTGGAAAAATGGGGTTGAACACCGAAGACCGCTGTAAAGCAATTTTAAAACTTACGTTATTCGAAGTTCCATTAGTGAAGCTTTGATCAAAGATCGGGTAGTTGCGAAGCTTATACTGAGTAACATTAAAAGTGTAAACAAGGCTAAAGTAGTCATCGGGCCATTTTAATTGCTTACCTAATGAAACTGAAATACCTGTTGTCTTAAGAAAATTGGTATCCGATCTTTCCCGGTCGATTATTCCGGTAAAGGGATCAAAAGCATTAGAGTATTTACTGCTGTTAAACCCTAATGTTAATGAGTTTCTTTTTTTACCTCCCAGCCAGGGCTCTGTAAAGGAAGCGCTGTAAGAGCGGTAGGCACGGCCATTAGACTGAACCCTCAAACTTAATTTCTGACCATCACCGGTGGGTAATGGATCCCAGGCTGATTTTTTCCAGATATTCCTGATAGAAAAATTATTAAAGGTAACCCCCAACGTTCCGGTAAGCCCGATACCACCTCCCCAACCTGCAGATAACTCTAACTGGTCAGAGGATTTCTCTTCGAGTTTCCAGTTTATGTCTACTGTTCCGTCTTCCGCATTGGGCACTACCCCTGGATTAATGGTTTCCTGGTTGAAGAACTGCAGGTTACCCAATTCCCTTTGCGAACGAATAAGATCTGAGCGGCTGAATAATTCACCCGGGATCGTCCTGAGTTCACGGCGTATTACGTAGTCTTTCGTTTTTTCATTACCCGCAATAGTTACATTTTTGATCCTTGCCTGCGGACCTTCCATTATCCTTATTTCATAATCAATAGTATCATTATAAACGGCCGTTTCTATTGGCTCTGCACGGAAGAAAAGATAGCCATCATCCATATACAAACCGCTGATATCCCCACCTTCCTGTGCTGCTTCCTTTCCTAATCTTTTGTTTAAAATAGCGACATTATAAACATCGCCCTTATTAATTCCAAGAATCACATTTAACAATGAGTCGGAATATTTTGCATTTCCTTTCCAGACAATATTGCCAAAATAATATCTGCGGCCTTCATTTATTTTCAGATCAACATTCAGGTTCCCGCCTTCGGTGCTGTACTGGGTATCTGCAACAATTTGTGCGTCACGATATCCCATCGAATTATAATAATCAAGCACCTTGTCCTTATCTTCTTCAAACTTCTTATCGTCAAACTTTGCTCCACTGAATAACTTGAAACGGAAGTAGGGATCAAGTAACATTTTAGTTTTGCTCAGTGAAAGGAAACCCCAATCCCGCATGTATTGATTAAAAGAAAAAGGTTTATTCTCCCCGTATGGACTTTTTGTTTCATCAGGATAGAGAGTAAGCTTACTCATTTCCTTGGTTCCTTTCATCTGCTTTTTCAGCTTCAGGTCTTCTATATTCTCATTACCATAAAAACCAACCTCGTTGATGCGAACTTTACTCCCCTTGTCTACATAGATAATCAGCAAATCGGAATTTACAAACGAAGTATCGGTTTTTGCTTCAATTCTCACTTTTACATTGCGAAATCCTTTTTCTGCAAAATGATTGGTGATCTTTTCAGTCAGCTCCCTACGGGTATTTTCGGTAATAATTGTTTGTTTGGTTAATGTTACTTTACCCAGTATGTCTTCCTCTTCTGACTTTTTAATGCCAACGAATTTATAATTACCCAGCTTTGGACGTTCCTGTACATTTATTTCAAGCCACACTTTATCGCCATCGATCTTTGTTACATAAATCTGAACATTCGAAAAAAGTTTTTGTCTCCAAAGATTATTAATGGCCTTACCAAAAACATCAGCACCCGGGTGTACGAACTTATCACCAGGTTGCAAATCAGCAATCGAGTAAACAATGGAAGTATCCAGGAAACGGATACCGGTGATGTTGACAGCAGCAATGGTGTATTCTTTAGCAATGCGGGCATTCTGCCAATCGATAAGCTTTGGATCTATTGATGTCGGCTTTGTAGTATCGGGTACTTCTTGTGCTGATGCTGTAAAAGAAAGCATAAATGCAGCCATTAAAATACCGCCAAGCCTTTGTAAAAATCGTTGCATGTTTTATTGTTCTGGTCTGACTTATCCCACCTTCGCGGGGCTTAATTAGTTTATTTTCTGCGGTTTATAAAAAATACCGCCATTTTGATCCGGCGGCAAATTAAAGGTTAATATCGAAAGTCTTTGTTAAAGAAACCCTGAATTAGACAGATTTCATTCCGATTTCACAACTTAGAACTTCCTTATGTTTCTGCCAGTTGTTCGCTGGTTTTTCCAAAGCGTCTTTCCCTGTTTTGATAATCCCATATAGCCTCGTATAAATTGTCTTTCCTGAAATCGGGCCAGCGGACATTTGTGAAATACAATTCTGCATATGCTAACTGGTACAAAAGAAAATTGCTAATCCGGTACTCACCGCTGGTTCTTATCATCAGCTCAGGATCTGGAAAACCACTGGTACAAAGGAACCGTTGTAATGTATCCTGATCGATTTCTTCCACACTCAGCCTGCCCTGCTTCACTTCCCAGGCAATATTTTTGACTGCATTCAGTAATTCCCATCTGCCACTATAACTTAGTGCCATTATCAGGTTCAGACCGGTATTGTCTTTTGTTATCTCCAGTGCTTCATTCAGTTCTTTCTGTGCATAATCCGGCAGCATACTCATATCTCCGATCACATGCAACCGGATATTATTCTTGTCGAGGCTATCGACTTCCTTCCTGATAGTACTGACCAGGAGTTCCATAAGTCCTACCACTTCATACTCTGGTCTGTCCCAATTTTCTGTTGAAAAAGCATATAGAGTAAGATATTCTACTCCCAGCTCTGCGCAACCTTCCACTATGTTTCTAACACTCTCAACACCATGAAAATGTCCAAAGAGCCTGTCTTCGCCTTTTTCTTTAGCCCATCTGCCATTCCCATCCATAATGATGGCAATATGCCTGGGAAGGCGGTTCTTATCGATCTTTTCCAGCAAATTGGACATAAAAAACCCCCTTTAAACAGGGGGCACAAAGGTATTGCCAATTTTCGGATTCCGGTTATTTGAACTAATAAAAAATGCCCGAAACTTAGCATTTACGGGCATTTGATCCCGGCTAGTACCGGAAGCACATCAATTATTAATTTCTTCCCCAGACAGTTATTCTTGCTTTACCTCTCGCAAATCCTTTTGTTTCGTACCAAAATTCAATCTTGCTGAGGTGCCTGAGCCCTCCATCAAGGTCAATAACACGACTTTCACTACCCTGCGCAAAACGATTTCTAAGCGTTACTTCCTGTACACCTCCATTATCAAAATGGATTTTCATATTGTACATTTTCAAGGGCCCATCGGTAACCTTTAATTTGATCTGGCGAACATCATCCTTCCAGTTTCCAAAATGGATAACATCATGATCAACACCAAATCCTACATTTTTATCCTCCAGAAAAAACCAGTCACCGGCAGTAGTAAATTTTGTTTCTGCTTTATTAAAACTAAGCAGGGAAAGTGTCAGCAGGCTGAACAGCATCATAGTAAGGCGCATAATGGTTGTTTTAAAATATTAAACAATAAGGTTATTACACAGACAGGTGAAGACAAGCCTGGTTTAATTACCCTTAAAGATAAGTTTTCCTGAAATTACGCTACTAACCCAAAAAGAAGATCTTAATTAGCGGTTGGACATTTATATGACTGCAGGTTGAAAGTAACATGGAACATGGCTGTTACAAATTGATCCTTTTGTTTACTATTACCACGCTGACGTCCCGGAATGCCAATAGGAGTTCCAACTTCGTAAGACCTGTCGCTTAATAACGCAGCATTGGACTGGCTGCCATCAGGATTAGCCGGGAATGCAGCTGGGTCAACATAAGTTTTACTTACATCATCAAGATAATCAGTATTTGTAAACCGGTGCAGGACTTCAAAAGCGATATTCACCCTTTCGTTAAGAGAATACTTAATACCACCGCCAAATGGAATACAGATACCCATTGAGCTATATTGTTTACGATCCGGATAAAGACTGCTTCCCTGCCCCTCGGTGCCCAAAGGCCTGAGGAAAACCTTTTCGCCTCGCAAATAGGCATAGGGATCATAACTAAAAACACCGGCCCCGAAGGTGATATAAGGGGTGAAATTATATTGTGGTTCTCCCGGCATAAAACGGAAGAAATTAAAATCACCCTGTAAGGTAAGCTCCCATACCTTGCTGTTAAAGCTCAGGTTACGGCTGGACATGTATTTATTATGGGAATTGTAAATATCCGAATAACCTAATTGTGCAAAGGATACTCCTACTCTTGCAGCGATATAATTACCAAAATTTTTACGGAAAAAAGCGGAAGCTGCCAGTTTGGCCCTGTTTAATCTTGCTTTGGTATTCAAATCCCCAAAATAATGGCCGGCTCCAAGTCCAATACCAAATTCCCCCTCCTGCACAACAGCATTCTGGGCACTAATATGGTTGCCTGCAAAGACAACAAAAAAAAGCAAAACGGCGGCTAAGAACAACTTCTTCATAACTAAAAATGTGGTCGGAATTAATAGAACGCTAAAAATAGCTATTTTCTTGTTATCTGGTATGTGTTTTAGTTACGTTTATCAAGGCCCCAGGTAAGCTTATTACGGAGGGTTTGTAAGAAATTATTCTCACTCAACCGGACGAGATTCATCTCGAAACTCTCTTTTTTCACGGCCAGTGTTACATTTTTATGAACGATTTCTCTCCGGGAATCAAGAGCGCAAATGATATGATCAGCCCGGCTTTCTACCTCAAAGGAAATTATATTTGAATCGGGTACCACAATTGGACGAACATTAAGATTATGGGGAGCAACGGGGGTGATAACAAAACTGCCAGAGTCGGGGAAAACAATTGGACCATTACAGCTCAAAGAGTAGCCGGTAGACCCGGTAGGAGTAGCTACAATAAGGCCATCTGCCCAATATGTATTCAAAAATTCCCCATTCAGGTATGTATGAATTTTGATCATCGAAGCCACATCTCTCTTGTGGATAGAAAATTCATTTAAAGCATAGGGTACATTACCAAAAAGAGGAATATCAGCATCTATATGAATTAATGTCCTTGCATCCTGAACATAAGTACGTTTGGCAATTGCTTTTACAGCTGTTTTCACCTCATCCCGGCCAATACTGGCAAGAAAACCCAACCTGCCAAAATTGATACCCATCACCGATATCTTTTTATCTCTTACCAATGTTACTGTATCCAACAGTGTCCCATCACCGCCAAGGCTGATGATAAACTCTATCTCTTCAGTCAGGTCTTCATAAAGAGAAAATGTTTTAGTGTCCGCCGGCAAGGTTATCTCACTTTTTATCTGCTCAAAAAATTGGTGAAAAATAACTGGTTCGATCTTTTGGGTTTGGAGTTCATCAAAAAAAAGCTGCACTTCCTGCTTATGCTCATCTTCAAAAACCCTGCTGTAAATAGCTGCTTTCATTTAGAAAATAGTCTTTCGGTGTAAATATAACCCGTTTTGTCCTAACTGATTAAAGGAGTACTCAAACCTGAATGTTACATCATAAAAGGTTAGAATGTCGATTCCAATTCCGGCTGAATTAAGCAGCTTGTTACTCAGGTTATTTTCTCCGGGTTCGGGGTTATAAACATAACCGCTGTTTCCATATATTTTTCCGAAAATACGTACCGGGATACGTTCGGCTTCTTTTCCTTTACGTGGAGGTATCCGGATGCTAAAATTCAATACCTCACGACCCAGTGTTGTTTTCAGGAATCCTCCGGCCACCCCATCAACCACATAGTATTCATAGCCCTGCATAAAAACATCTCCATAGCCTAAAAAACGTTGATTGAAATATGGCTGGTTGAACGGAAGTTTTATACCTCCATAAGCCTGAAGGCTTACAAATGTTTTGGGAGATATGTACCAGCTTCCAAAACCTTTTGCATGAAACTGCCATACATTACTGGCCTTATCGAAGCCTCTTTTGCTAATTGAAAAGTATGCAGCATATCCCCTTGTAGGATATGGAATATAATCAACATCATAAAAAGTCATGTTGTAATACAATTCCGGGAAACTAATGCTCTTACGACCCGACTTGAAATAACTGGGGTTTAAAGCCACGATAGTATCTAATACTTTTTCCGCATAATATCCCACTCCAATACTATGCCTTGTTTTTATGGCTCTGCGATAAGTAAGTTCGGCATAGCTATTTACAAAACTTCTGACATAACGGTCACTATCCTTTAAAAAAACCTGCTTATCATTTATGGTATTATAATTTACCTCCCGGTTTTTACCAGCTAAAAAACCAATCTTCATTCCCCACTTCATTGCCTTGTCAATGTACAACCGGTCATAATTGAACGAAACCTGCTTCGTATAACCACCTATAAGCCATAATCTGAATTTATCATTTCTGCCGGTAGCATTATTATACAAAACTTTTGCCCCATAATTTACCCTGCTCAGGCTGGCCTTTTGTTCCACTATCCATTGATTCAGATTTCTGTCAACTGGTTTAAGATAAGGAACAGGAAACAGGTACCAACGTTCTCTTACATTTACTGTAATAGCGATCGTATTCCCTTCAAAGCTTTTAGCGGCTACAACCACTGAATGAAATAGCGCTGTATTCATTAATTGCCTCCTGGCATCCTCAAACTTTTTGACAAGATCCTGCAGTAAGTATTCTTCACCTGTATTAAAAGGAATTTCACGGAGTATAATACTGGTTTTTGTCTTCCTGTTACCTGAAACATCAATTTCACCAATAATGAATTTTGAGACGGGTGCAGAAAGAGAAGTATCCGCAACCACTGCCTGATCATCTGGCAACTGCGCTGTAACTGTACAGCAACTGAACAATGCAGCCAAAAGCCCAAAACAATATTTTTTTCCCCGTATCATTAACAGGTTCTGTAAAATTCTAAGTTATCAGGAATTTTGTCCTATGTAAAATACGGGAAATGTGTTTATATCTTCAGATAATTCATCAGGTTGTCGTAGTTGCTCCGTAATTCATTAGTATACAGCTCTTCTCCAAAAAAGTATTTTACATTGTATTCGTATCGTTGAAATGTAGCTACAATATCTGAAACCTCAGGCTTGTTGATACGTATAGTAACTTGCATTAGCCCCGTTTCAGCATCGTTAGTTGTATTCAACTGGGTTATCTGGGCATCATTCGTTTCCACCAGTTTGCTGATCTCATTAAAAGAGTACTGGTTACTTTCTACCTCAAGTACAATGAGGCCGCCTGGTTCGTTCAGGCTCATAAACTCTGATGCATGCTTTAACAGATCATTGTATGCAACTGTACCTATCAGTTCATTATCCTCCCCAATAACCGGCACCACACTTAATCCGTTTTCAGCAGCCACCTGAACAGCTTTCAAAAAATGCTCCTCCCCTTTTACTGATGAATTGGCAAAGGATTGTTGCAGTGTGTTAAGTTCAGCATTATCATTTTCGGCCTGCAACAGATCATCTTCACTGATAAGTCCCGCATATTTATCGCCATCAACAATAGGAAGATGGGTAACATGGTTATCATTCATTAGTTGCAAAGCCTGGTACACCTTGTCAGTAAGGTGCAGGTGAGGGAGTGATTGAGATTCAAGTTCTCTGGTTAACATGGATAGCGGCTTTATTATTTTCAAACAAGACAATAACAATCAGGCGACTGTTGCAGGCTCATTTAGTTTTTTCAAAAATTTGTGCAGTATAGCATTGAATTCATCAGGCACTTCCATCATAGGGGCATGACCGCACTTGTCTACAAAGTATAATTCGCTATTAGGAATCAGCTTATTAAATTCTCTTGCCACAAATGGTGGTGTGATGGTATCGTTATTTCCCCATACCAATAAGGTGGGCTGTTTTATCTGGTTTAGCTCCTCACCAAGATTATTTCTAATAGCACTTTTTGCCAGTGCAATAATCTTGATCGCCTTTAACCTGTTATTGGTGATGCTATACACTTCATCTACCAGTTCTTTGGTAGCAGTATTCGGATCGTAAAATGTTAGTTCTGTTTTTTTCTTAATGTATTCGTAGTCGCCACGTTTAGGGTAACTGTCACCCATTCCATTTTCAAATAAGCCAGAACTGCCTGTCAGGATGAGGGATTTTATCCGTTCCGGATGTTTAAGTGTGTGAACAAGTGCCACATGACCACCCAATGAATTACCCAACAGATGCACTCTCTCTAAATCTCTGGCTTCTAAAAATTTATGTACAAACTTGGCTAACCCCCCCACAGATGTATGCAGTATATCCATGTCAAGCAGTGGTAGTATGGGAACCACTACTTTATTGTGATGACGAAAATATTCTATCAGGCTTTGAAAATTACTCAACGCCCCGAACAGGCCATGCAAAAGCACTAACGGTTCCCCGTTACCTTCCTCGATAAACCTGAACTTATCCTGTAGTTTGATTTCGTACTCCATGGGCAGTCAATCTAAGCTTTAACTCTGGTTGCTAAAATAGTCGATTTAGCGCAAAAAATCAGCTGATTAACGCACAAAAGAAGGCTGATTACGGCAAATATAGGGGCAACTGCCTTGTTTTAATCACATGTTTCAAATACCATCAGGCGGCATTTATCAATAATTAAATAAAACCCCCATATATGGTAATAGAAAAAGCCGGCAAGAAATGATCAGAAAATGGAAATTTTCTTAGAAACATTCTCAAAAAACAGCTCTAAGTCACTGAACATACCCTTAAAAAGGGGAATAATTGTGCCTATACTATCAATGACTTTTGGCCCCCAGGGCTGAACAAAAGAATACGTAAGGGATTTCTCAATCGTTTCAGGCCTGATAAGATCTACCTGTTCCGCATAAAAAAGTAAAACGCTGAAAACAACGATATATATTGCCGCATACAGGAGTATTCCGCCAAGCCTGTTTACCCATCCCAGCATTACTATTTCAACAGTTCTTTCAATAGCGTTGGCACCAAGACGAATCAACAGCACCACGGCAATAAAAACGAGAGCAAAAGAAATAACAGGTAACCATTCGTCAGACACATGCACTGCTTCACCGACATAGCCAGCCACTACTATTGAGAGTTTGATAGCAGCAGCAAGCCCTATAATAACCGCCACGAATGAAAATACACCTATTATCAGCCCCCGTTGAAATCCTTTAATAACGGCTAATATGATAACAACTGCCAAGAGGAGATCAAGAATCATTCAATATGAAACGTTTCAGATTTGCAAATAGTGCAGGCAATTTGTAAATAAAGCATTAAAGTCATTATTTTTTCACCAATAACTCTTTTACCAACCCAGATATAGTTTTGCCATCTGCTTTACCCGCCAATTCCTTGGTAGCAGCTCCCATTACCTTACCCATATCTGCAGGAGATGTCGCACCTGTTTCAGCAATAATCTTTGTCAGCACTGCTTTTATTTCATCTGCAGATAATTGTTTCGGCAAAAAATTTTCAATGACTGCGATCTCCTCTTCTTCTTTTTTAGCAAGTTCAGGGCGGTTTTGTTGTTGAAATATTTCCAGTGAATCTTTGCGCTGCTTCACCATCTTCTGCAACATTTTTATTTCATCCTCTTCTTTCAGTTCTCCACCCGCACCCTCAGAAGTTTTCGCCAATAATATTGCAGCCTTAATAGCCCTGAGGCTTCTTAATGCAGCTTCATCTTTAGCCAGCATGGCGGCTTTCAGTTCAGTCATTACTTTTTGCTCTAAGCTCATGATAATATGATTTAAGCTTTGTTTTCTTTTAATTGTCTTTCCCGGAATTTCTCATAAAATCCCCTTGCAAAGTTTTTCATTTCCTCCACCTGGTCCGCATATTTAGTGGCACGGCCATATGTATCAGCCATAGTCATCAGGGTCTGGTAAAAGAAATCGGCCATTTCATCCACCATCATATCTTTTGTCCATAAGTCTATGCGCAGTGCTGCTTTTTCAGCACCATCCCAGAAAGAAATCATCATTGCTTTTGCCTTTTGTGCATTTTCTATGCTGGTATCTGTTGCACTCCAGGCAATAGAGTCAGGTATTCTGTTATTATCAGTATGCACATCAATAGTAATCGTTGATTTATTCATAGTTATAGTTAAGGCTGCAAAGGTAAAAGAAATCAACCGACTGCTTTCTGAATAGCCTGCCAGAGTAATGCGGCCGTTCTTTCCCAACTATACTCGTCTGCTATCGTTTTACTTTTACCAATAAGTTCACTGCGCAAATTCTCATCCTTGTATAATAACATCATTTTATCAGCAATATCTGTATAGCTATTTGCATTGGCATATAATGCAGCGTCTTTGGACATTTCCTGCATAGCAGAGCCGGCAGAAGTAATGACCGGTACCTGGCATTTCATAGCTTCCAGTACCGGCACACCAAAGCCTTCAAATAAGGACGCATATACCATGGCATATGCAGCACCAGTAATACCAACCAGTTCTGCTTCTGGCAGATATCCTGTTACAACTACATCATCGCGGTACTTATAGGACTTCAGATTATCAATGAAAATCTCATACTTCCAGGCAAGCCGTCCGGCAAGCACTAATTTCATTCCAGATTGCTGACGTTTTTTGAATACAGAAAATGCTTTCAATAAGTTCACTAAATTTTTCCTGGGGTGAATGGATCCTGTATAAACAAAATACTCTTTCCCATCTGTGTATTTGTTTTTTACTTCCTGTTTTTCTGCATCGGTAAGAGGATGAAAAATTTCTTTCGCTGCACTATATACCACATCCACCTGTTTGCTTATCATTCCATACTGGCGGATAATATCATTTTTTGAAAAATCAGATACCGTTACAACTGATTTTGCTTTGTTCAAAAATTTTGGAGTATACTTTTTGTAAAAAAGCAAATGAGATTTTTTAATCGCCTCCGGATAATGAAGAAAAGCAAGATCATGAACTACCAGGCATTGCGGTAAACTTGTATTTAAGGAGCAAAAACCATCGCAGGAAACAAATACATCGGCTTTATATTTTTTTAGCAGAGATGGCACTTTAACGTCGTACCAGAATTTCCATAATATGGGATGCCGGGCGGCCGGACCGGCTACAACCGGTGTTACATTCTTTTGAAAAACAAACCTTGGATCAAATGGCCTGTCAAACAGGAAAATAAACTCATGCTCCGGGTATTTTTCCGTTATCCGGCGAAAGGTTTCATATAGAAAATACCCATACCCTTCCAGGTAATCTTTCAATAAAAATCTTGTATTTACAGCTATCCGCATGAGTAATGGCAAAGGTAACTGCTGGTCGTTTTATTTCAACGTAAATAAACTTCAGTACGGTTGTGAAAAACTCTTTCCTTTTTAGTAAAAACCTTTGAAGATCCCGGTTATTTTTCTTTCCATTTTCTCCTGTACATTATGTAGTATAATACAGGAATATTTTCTGTGGATATTCATTAAATACCGGAACTAAAATAGGGCATTACTACAATTGACTGCTGATAGCTTCTTATTTACTTTTATGGAGCTTACAAGCTAAGTAGAAACCAAAACACAAACCTATGAAATACATTTACTCCAAATTTTTTATTGCTGTTTCTCTTTTTGTTACGATGCAGTTGCTGAATCTCACTACTACGTATGCGCAATGTCCGTATGGATTCCCTCCCGGCAGTACATTATTTGATACAACAATAAATACTCCCCCCGGCATTAATATATTGCAGATAAAAGTGCCTCAGGCCGATCCGATGGCGGGCATGGTAACCTGTTTAAGAGTTTGTATTTCTATCACCGGAGTGGTTGACTCTGTGAGTGTAGAAAATAATTCTGCATCATCACAAACAGCCGATGTTTATTATATAAGAACAGACCAGGTAACTGGCCCGGGTTTATCATCTCCATTAACCAATAGTATTAACCATCATTACGGGCCTTACAATCTTGGCCCCTCTGATGGTATATTAGGCATAGGTTCAGGCCCTGACTTTGTAGCTATCTCAAAAGATACCCTGCTGAATGCAGTAACGGTTTGTCAGACAATTACTAATCTTGATTCACTTTTCCAGTTTTATGGGCATGATAGCATCACTTATAATTATAGTATCACAGCTTTTACGAATGTAACCTGTACGGGGGGCAACTATAACAGTACAGTTGCTACTTCGGCCATTGTAAGGTTTGAATTTGAATATTGTACCTGCCCTGGCTATATATTACCATTAAATCTGCGAAATTTTATGGTAACCAAGGCTGCTGATAATAAGGCAAAATTAAATTGGGCTGGCTTTAACGATCCGGGATATTCTTATCATTATGAGCCCCAAATAAGCCAGGACGGAATTCATTTCTCCTCTGTGGGAACAGTACCCAAAAATGCCTCTGTCAATGATATGTATGATTTTACATATACAACAAGACAAGATGAAAGCGGAGAATTCTTTTTTAGGGTAAAACAGGTATATGCTAATGGTTACACACGGTTTAGCGACGTTAAACAGGTAACTCTTAAAAACTCATTAACTCCCAAATTTATTATCAGCCCCAATCCTTCAAATGGAATTGTTGGTATCAAATTTGATAATAATGAGGGCGGAAAAATGATGCTGGAAATATTCAATGTGCAGGGACAAAAGGTGATGCAGAAAGAGATTGTGGTATCAGGCACTTCTTATCACCAGGTTGCCACGTTACAAAGCGGTGTTTATTGGTTGAGGCTTACAGACGTAACGAGCCAACTATCCGGTGTCAATCAACTTTTCATTAAATGACCTCTTAGGTGGAAGAGGATGGTGGCTTGTAAAAGGGGCCTTGGTTCGGGGCCCCTTTCTTTTTTAACCCCCCCGGCAAACTTCTTACTTCAAACATCTTTCTCTACATTTGTTCCAATGGATATAGATAACATGGAATATAACACCACAAGGAATCACCTGACAATGAGAGAGTATGGCCGTCATGTGCAGAAGATGGTAGAACATACCATGACGATTGAGGACCCTGAACGACGCCAGCGAAATGCACAGGCAGTTATTGAACTGATGGGTTTTCTGAACCCACACCTGAAAAATGTAGAAGATTTCAGGCATAAACTATGGGATCACCTGTTTCTTATCTCCGATTTTACACTGGATGTAAAATCTCCTTACCCGATTCCAACCAGGGAAACTTTAAAGGCTAAGCCTGACCCTATCCCTTACCCCAAAAGATATCCTAAGTTTTCGCACCTGGGTAAAAACCTGGAAGTGATCATCAATAAAGCACTACAGGAAGAAAATCCCGAAAAGAAATTAGGTTTCGCAAATGCTGTCGCCTATTACATGAAACTGGCTTATAACAACTGGCACAAAGAAATAGTACATGATGATGCTATACAAAGTGAACTATCATCCATTACCAACGGCCAGTTAACCTTTACCAACACTCCATTTGTAAAAGCATTCCGTCCCCAGCAGGAAGGAAGAGATAATCGTGGGGGATATGGAAAAAGAGGTGGCGGCGGAAAATTTCAGCAGCGGGGTGGTGGCCAGCGCAGAAATGATGGCCGTGATAATCGGGGTGGCGGGGGTTTCAAGAAGAAACGGTACTAAAGACAAGTTGTTTAAATAGTTCAATGGTTGATTGGTTTGCTGATCAGCCATTTTTTTATTGGTTCGCAGTTTCTCTTTGCAGTTACTTTGCAGTGGGAATATTTTCCGATTAACTAATCCACAATTAACCAATTTCCAATATGCATTCTTTTGAAGTAAGAGGTGGCAAAAAATTGCAAGGAGAGATCATACCCCAAGGCGCCAAAAACGAAGCTTTGCAAATTATCAGTGCTGTGCTATTAACACCAGAAAAAATCACCATTACTAATATACCAGATATCATTGATGTGAATCTTCTGATCGAATTGCTGGGCGAGATGAATGTAAAAATTGAAAGAACCAGCCGTGACACCTGCATATTCCAGGCTGACGATGTAAATATTGATTACCTCCACAGTGAAGCATATAAAAACAAAAGTGGTAAACTCCGCGGCTCTGTAATGCTGGCCGGGCCGATGTTATCAAGATTCAGAAAAGCCTTTATACCAAAACCCGGTGGTGATAAAATAGGAAGGAGAAGATTAGATACACATATCACAGGCTTTGAAAAACTCGGTGCTTCTTTTACCTATCATGCTGATGATGGTTTCTTTCACCTGGATGCAGCTAACCTGAAAGGAACAAACCTGTTACTTGATGAACCTTCTGTTACAGGTACTGCGAATATTGTTATGGCCGCCGTTATGGCAAAAGGCATTACTATTATTTACAATGCTGCCTGTGAACCTTATATCCAGCAACTCTGCAAAATGCTCAACAGGATGGGCGCAAAGATCAGTGGCATCGGAAGTAATATGCTCCATATAGATGGAGTAAGTTATCTCGGCGGTACTGAACATCGCATGATGCCCGATATGATCGAAGTGGGTTCTTTCATTGGTTTAGCCGCCATGACGCAAAGTGATATTACTATCAGGGGGGCTGGTGTAGATCAATTGGGTGTCATCCCTGAAAAATTCAGGCAACTGGGCATACAATTGAATATTAATGGAGATGATATTCATATTCCCTCACAAGAAAGTTATGAGATACAAACTTTTTTAGACGGCTCTGTAATGACCATTTACGATCATCCATGGCCGGGTTTTACACCAGACTTATTAAGTATTATCCTGGTTACGGCAATACAGGCCAAAGGTTCAGTGCTCATACACCAGAAAATGTTTGAAAGCCGTTTATTCTTTGTAGACAAACTGATTGATATGGGCGCAAGGATTGTACTTTGTGATCCGCACCGGGCAGTAGTAATCGGTTTAGAAAGAGAACAAATGCTGCGTGGCATTATAATGAGTTCACCGGACATCCGTGCCGGTGTAGCCTTATTAATTGCTGCTTTGAGTGCTGAAGGAAAAAGTATTATTCAGAACATTGAACAGATAGACAGAGGCTACCAGGATATTGATGGCCGATTGAAAAAGCTTGGGGCGGATATTAAACGAATACCTTCCTGATCATCTTTATTTGCAAGTCTGATAAAAATACAGAGTATGAAAAAAAATTCTATCCTTATCCCTGTTGCCATTCTGTTCTTTTTATCCGGGATAATTGTTTCCTCCGTTTCTGCTGAGCAGCAACAACAAGCAGGGTATGTCCTGGAGCATGAGAAAGATATTGCTGTAAATGAACCCGGCCCTCACAAAGGTGGTGGCAATAGCATTGCTCACCGGTTCTTTACAACTGCAAATAATTCCCGGCTGCAGTTTACCAAACGGATACTGCACCCCGGTGCAGCCATTGGATATCACTTACAGAAAGAAGAAGAAATATATTACATAGCCAGTGGCACAGGAGAAATGACAATTAATGACCGGCTTATTTCTGTTCAGGCGGGAGATGGTATACTTACTTTACCCGGCAATTGGCATGGGCTAAAACAAACAGGTACAGAAGACCTTGTAGTTATCATTAATTATGAAAAGAAATAGACAACCGGCTTTATTGGAAGAAAACCAACTACTTCAGCCATTACGATCTGTTAAGGCAGCGGCTTCACCATAATATTTTTGTATAAGACTTTACTTTTCGGATCATGCCCCTGCAGGGCAAAAGTACCTGCGGAAAGCAACCGTCCTTTCATCCCTTCCGGCCGCTGTACATTTTCCGGCTCAGTGTACTCAACCACCGTTTTATCATTGATCTTTATGGTAATGCTTTGACCATTTACAATAATATGTTCTGTAAACCATTCCCCATCTTTCACATATACTTCTTTTACATCCTCTATAGCATAGAGGCTGCCGGTGCGCCGCCAGTCGGTATGCGAATTATTTACCTGTGCTTCATATCCTTTCTGCGGCCAGCCACTTTCCTGGTATTGTGTATGAAAATAAATGCCTGAGTTAGATCCTGACATGGTCAACACATCCGCTTTGAATTCAAAGTTTTTGAACGAATGCTGTTGTACCGGACCGTCATAAAATAAATGGGCCACATTACCATTCACTACAATGGTTCCGTTCTCTACAGAAAAAGTATTGGCATTAGTCCCGACTTTCCATCCATCAAGAGATGTTCCGTTAAATAAAGACACCCAGTCATTTTTAGCAGGTGTAACAGAGCAAAACGACAGCAGTGAGATAATAATAACTGAAATAAACAGTCTCTGCATCTGTATTAATTTTAGTAGTGAAACTACTTTATTTTTTCTTTTGGTCTTTTGGGAGCAGGGGTATTATCTTTCCAGCGCCATAAATGCAAGCAGGCATATGTACGGTAAGGGCTCCATTTTTGAGAAATACGTAATAAGTCCTCTTCTAATTTCTTTTTATCACTATTATCAAGTTTATACAGGCTGATCATAGCGTTTTGTATACCCAGATCATCAACCGCAAACACATCCTCCCTGCCTAGGGCAAACATGAGCAACATTTCTGTTGTCCACCGACCCACCCCTTTTATCTGGGTAAGATAGGCGATCACTTCTTCATTATCCATTTTTTGCAGTTTTTTTGAATCCATTCCAAAATCTGTTTCAAACTGAGCGACATTCTTTACATAATTCACTTTAGCATTGCTGAGGCCGATACCTCTTAGTTGCTCAAATGGTGTATCGATGATCTGCCTGGGGGTTGGTTCCTTTCCATTATATATACTGAGAAATCGCTTATAGATAACATCAGCTACCTTGGTGCTTAGTTGCTGGCTCATAATAGAAGCGCAGAGGTAAGTGCAGATATTCTTCCGCTTTTTCAGTTGGTGTGGAGTACCGCTTTCAACCAGTTTCTTTAATTTTTTATCTTTAGATAAGTGGGATATATAATGCATGAACTAAGATAAATAGTATCCGTTGCATTAAGAGCTGTGACAGCATTTTTTACTTCAGACTTCTGCCCATAATTTAAAATCAGCTACCCGTTCACGGCTAATCACCATTTCATCCGGCTGAGAAGACCCTTTCACGGTTAATTTCAAGCGATTATTAAAATATGGTTTTACTTGTTGTATGGCATTACTGTTAATAATGAACTTTCTGTTGAGCCTGAAAAATTGCCTTGGGTCCAATTGTTCTTCCAGCCGCTCCATAGTATGGTCAACCACATAGCGGTTACCTTCCTTGTCAGCGAGATAAACGATTTTATTATCTGCCTGGAAAAAAGCTACATCAGCAGTCTCAATAAAAAAAAGACGTTGCCCCACTTTACCAAGAAATCTCTTTTTGAACCGCTGCCCCTGTAACCCGACCTCCATTTTGTTAAGGTCGGTGGCAGAAAAGGAAACAGCCATTGATTTGAATTTATTCAATGCAGCTGCCAATGCTTCAAGGGTAACAGGTTTCAGTATATAATCAATACTCAGCATCTTAAATGCATCCAGTGCATACTCATCATAGGCAGTTGTAAATATGACAGGCCTGTTATAATTTACTTGTTTGAATATTTCAAAACTGTGGCCGTCGGACAAATGAATATCTAGTAACAACAGATCAGGATGGCTGTGATATTTCAGGAAATTGACTGTATCTTCTATACTTTCCAGGCATGCCATCAACTCTATGGAAGGATCGAAAGTATATAAGAGGGTCTTCAGTCTTTCTGCGGCCAGCTTTTCATCTTCCACAATGATCACTTTCATAACCGTTAGTTTAACTGTAATAAGGGCAGTACCACTTCAAATTCCTGGTCTGTCTTTTTCACAATAACATCTCTGCCGCTGATGAGTTCATATCTTTTACGGATATTTTGAAGACCAATGCGGGTAGAAGCCTCTACCATCATTCTTGGCTGCAGGTTATTCTTTATCACTAAGGTTTGATTTCCATTGGTATAGATATCAATATGTAAGGGTTTGCTCCGGCTAACCACATTGTGTTTAATAGCATTTTCGATAAGCATTTGCAGAGCTGCGGGCACTATATGCCAGCTCTTATAATGATCCGGGATATTTACTTTTACTGTCAACCCATTATCAAATCTTTTTTGTAATAAAAAAATATAGGGTTGAATAAATTCGAGTTCTGATCTCAATTCCACTATCTCTTTTTCCTGGTTGTTTAAGATATAGCGATAAACTTTAGAGAATTCTTCAATAAACTGGTTTGCCTCAGGGTTATCTTTTATAACCATACCTGACAATACATTCAGGTTATTGAATAAAAAATGAGGATTAATCTGGCTTTTCACCAACTGAATCTGCGCCTGTGTACTGCTTTGACGCAGTTCCTCTGCTTCCTTCCAGTGCCGGCGGTATTCCCTGAAAAAGAAAAGAATGGCATTGAGCAAGTGCAAGAATAGATTGATCAGGCTACCATATATAATATTTAGTTTGAGCGGATTTAGATTTTGCTCCCAGGTATACTCATGTATGATACTCCCAAATAAAAAAACGGCAATGCAGGCAGCAATAACTGCAACAATGTTTCCAGCCAGAAAGAAAAAACCAAGGAAGCGGATCTTGGTTTTGGGAGTAAGAAATTTCTTTTTGAACCAGGGTTTGATCATCCTGTTTCCTTCCCAGGTAAGGAATGTAACAGTAAGAATGGTCAACAATGCATAATACCACTCAATATCAATTTTGAAATAATAATATACACTGCACAATACTGTATTCATAAAAGTATACAGCGATAACAGCACAATGAACAGGTATCGGTAGCGATGGCTGAACATATTCTTACTTTATTAAATCTGCCCTGTTACACTACGCCGGAAACAGGGCAGATTTTGATTTTTCATAGCAGAGTATGGACAGAAGATTAGTTATGGCAACAAAACCCTGTCAATCAGGTGTACAACACCATTCCGGCACACAATGTTCGTAGCCGTAATATTTGACCTGTTACCGGCATTACCATTACCTGTAACAGTTGGGCCACCCCCGGTACCATTGGTCAGGTTAATGGTAGTATTACCACCCGCCAGCATAGCGAGATTACCGTTAGCCAGATCGGAAGAGAAGGCTCTTCCACCCACTACATGATAGCGGAGTACAGCGAGTAATGTGCCAATAGGAATCTGGTTTATATCTGTTAAGGATAATGCTCCTAACAGCTGAGTAAAAGCGGCATTGGTTGGGGCGAATACGGTTAAGGTAGCGCTGCTCAATGTTCCTGCCAGTGTTGGATCACCACCGGGAGCAGTTGTGGCACGGGTCACAGCTTTTACCAATGAATCAAGTCCTCCGGCTACTGCTGTCTCTACAATATTTCCGGCTGGTGGTGTTAAGACACGACCTATCACATGAATTACCCCATTATCAGCACTTACATCGGCTGTATTTACTTTAATACCGTTTATATATACACCGCTGGCATTCTTTGTTACAAAAACAGAATCTCCGCTGGCCGTAGTCACTTTTGCATTAGGCCCGGCAGGCACATCGGCAGCTGTTACCTTGGCTCCCAGTGTATGATACAAAAGGATATTTGACACTTGTGCTGGGGTTAGAGTGTTCAATACAGCAGATGTAATGCCTGAAGCTGTAAATGCAGCATCGTCAGGAGCAAAAACGGTAAATGGCCCTGCTCCGCTTAAAGTTGCCTGCAGGTTGGCCTTTATAACAGCCGCTTCCAGGGTAGTGAAATTTGCGTTAGCCACCACTACATCTGTTATATTGTTGGTAACAGCAGGATCATCATCCTTATCACAACTGGTGAAAAGGACGGGTATTGTCAATGCTATTGCAAATACAGATTGACGAATGATTTTTTTGAGTTCCATAGTTAAATTTTTTTGTTTAACTATAATAACACAGAGCAGTTGTAAGGGGTGAGAAGCCGGGAGTGAATCGTCCTTAGCCGGGAGTGAATGGTAAATTTAAAAGAGTGAGTTTGTTTAGGGGAAACAGCTAAAATCTTCGATTTAGGAATTATACCGCTTCCACTCTGCTTCCTGTTGGGATTTTAAGCAGCAGAGCTTCAGTTATAGAATTTCTTAACGATTCTGTGGATCCGATATGATAAAAGTGATCAAAAGTAACCAGCTTTGTATCGTGCCAATGTTCATCTACATGTGTATTTCTTCTATATTGGTTTTCTAACCACATAGATAATGCATACTCACACGGGAGGGCTGCAGCTATTTCAGATAATTTTATTGCATTATCATTATCCCATGTATTAAAATAGTCGGCATGCCTGCCAATATAAGGTGGGTCTAAATAAACGAAATCACCAAATTGTGCCAGTGTCAGCGTTTCCTCCCAATCTGAAACAATAAATTTCCAATTCCTGTCTCTTATTATTTCTGCAATAGCATTTACCTGGTTGACAATCTTTGTAACATAGGCCTTTGAGAACCGTTGCGGCTTATGCCCAAAAGGAACATTAAAGTTTCCTTTACCATTAAACCGCATCAGGCCATTAAAACAAGACCGGTTCAAAAAAAGAAAATCAAATGAATCTGCTGATTTGTTAAATCTGTTCCGTACTTCATAGTAATAATCAACCCCACCTTTAGACAGCTGTTCACCCATTTTTTCAAGGACTTCTCTGACAGAATGCTTGTTTATTTCACCTTTCTGGATGCCCTTGTAAAAATTAATGATATGGCTGTTGGTATCAGCAAGCAAGGCCGTATCGGGTCTTATATTAAATGCAACAACTCCGGAGCCCAGGAATGGTTCTATCCATCTCCCGTTGCCGTCCCATTGAATGTTTTGTGAAATGAATTTTACCAGTTTTGTTTTTATACCCTGGCATTTAATTGGCGGCACATCAATTTTTGTAATATTTCTAGGCAAAAAACTCATTAGTTAAATTTAAAAATTTTTCCAGAAGTTTTCAAACTCCTCCTTCGTTTTAAAAGGCCCTCTACCTTCACTAAAATCTTCGATATTGCAACTTTTTATTGAACTGATATTAGTCGTATTTCCGCTCCCTTTTACCTTCCCTGCTATTGAATGTTTATGCTGGACAAAAAATTCAATGTTGCTATACGGAGCTTCTAACTGTGCAGCCTCAATAATACTCCTTATTTCAATATTCTTTAACTTAAGATTTCTGTCATAAAGGAAGCCTATAACCCAATGTTCGCTGTAATCACTATAAGGAAATAAAATTCCTTTTTTACCAGAAGGATCCTGAAGATATGACCGGTAAGAGCCTAATGTAAATGCAAAAGGTTTGACATTACCATTCTTTAATTTTTGCCGATAGGTCGACTTGATATCGACAGCAATTTTCGAATTGGGCTTTGCCGGATCAAATAACGTAAATTCCGGATATTGATTTTGCACCCCTTTGAACAGTTCGTATCCGTTCTGTTCTGCTATTTCAATAATTACAGGTTCACATAAAATTTCAAAAATACCTGACAAAATCTTAGAGTCATAGGATAAAGTATAAACTTTTGAACTTTTTGTAAGAACTCCTACCAAATCCCATTCCAATCCATTAGGATATAATCTTGTGATTGCATTTTTAAATTCGTCCTTAAAATTCATATTTCAAATTTAGTCTATATTCCAACTCATATCACCACCCTTTTCATCCTTCAGGATGATTCCTAACTGTGCAAGCTGGTTTCTGATTTTATCAGATGTAACAAAATCTTTTTTCCCTTTTGCTTCCTTACGGATATCAATCAGCAATTGCATTACACCCTGTAGTTTTGAGTTATCTGCTTCGTTTACGGATTTAAGGCCAAAAATATCTTCTACCCATATTTTAAAGTTGCGTTGCAGTAACCCAAATGTCTGCTTCGACAAGGCGGATACCGGAATTGTTTTATCCTTCATAGAGTTGATCACCGGAACGATCTCAAACATATTAGCCAGTACTTTTGCAGTACTGAAGTCATCATTCATAAATTCATCAAACTCCTCAACCAGCTTTTTTACTTTAGACTCCAGTCCGGCATCACTTGCTTCCTGCAGTGAATCTTCCTGTTTTAATTTACCAAGGTTTTCATAGGCATCCCACAATCTTTTCAACCCTTTCTCTGATGCCAGCAGGGCCTCATTACTAAAATCCAATGTACTCCTGTAATGTGTTTGCAGAATAAAAAAGCGAATTGTCATCGGGTGAAAAGCTTTCTCCAGCAATGGATGATCCCCGCTGAACAACTCAGTAAGCTTTATCACATTGTTATAGCTTTTCCCCATTTTACGGCCGTTAATGGTGATCATATTATTATGAATCCAGTAACGAACCGGTGCAGTATGATTACAGATAGTACTTTGAGCTATTTCACTTTCATGATGCGGAAACAAGAGATCCATACCACCGCCATGAATATCAAACTGTGCCCCCAGGTATTTGGTGGCCATAGCCGAGCACTCAATATGCCAGCCGGGGAAACCTGCTCCCCAGGGGCTTTGCCAGCGCATTATATGCTCAGGTGCTGCATTTTTCCATAAAGCAAAATCAGCTGTATCTCTTTTTTCCTCCTGCCCTTCCAGTTCCCTGGTTGTTTCCAGCAGGTCTTCGATTATCCTACCGCTTAGTTTACCATATTTATGAGAAGCAGCATATTTTTTTACATCGAAATAAACAGAACCATTTACTTCATAAGCATAGCCCGCCTCTATGATCTTTTTAATCATTTCAATCTGCTCTACAATGTGGCCGGTGGCTGTAGGCTCAATAGAAGGTGGTATAGTATTAAACTGTGCCATGGCCCAATGGAACAAGTTGGTGTATTTCTGCACCAGCTCCATGGGTTCCAGCTTCTCCAGTACCGCTTTTTTTGAAATCTTATCCTCTGCTTCTCTTCCTTCTTCTTCAAAATGACCGGCATCTGTAATGTTGCGAACATACCGGACTTTATTACCCAAAAAGGTGAGATAACGATAGATCACATCAAATGTTATGTAAGGCCTTGCATGCCCCAGGTGGCTTTCACCGCTCACGGTGGGGCCGCACACATACATCCCCACATGACCGGGAGTAATGGATTTGAAAACCTCTTTTTGCCTTGTTATTGAATTATATACCTTAAGCTGACTCATGATCAATATATTATGTCGGCGCTTATCCTATTGAAAATAATTGTCCCGTTCTGAAACACCGCAAAGATGATTAAAATAGTTTGATTATAAGGCCCGCACCGGGCCGGATAAATTACTTATCCCGGGAAGGACAGCAACAACAAGTATCGATAAAATAGTAATTCATTGCAGATAAAGATATGTTTTTCTTTCTACTTTTTCAACTCTACATCAGCCACCAGCATGAAATGATCTGAATATTTTTTGGTAACCCGTTTGAACTGTTTAACGGAAAAATTATGGTCCGCAAAAATATAGTCGATGCGCAGTGTAGGCGAAAGGCCTGTAAAAGTTCTTCCTATCCCGGTCCCTTTCTTCAAAAAAGCATCCTGCATATTGCCCTTTACGGTAGAGTACGTATATGAATTGGGCACATCATTCAGGTCAGCACAAAAAAGTAAAGGATGCGGACTGTTACCGATTACTTCATGTACTATATCCGCTTGTATGCTCCGGTTAGTAATTCCCCTTTTCAGTTTAGATAAAATACCTTTTGAATTACTTAGTAAGCTATCTTCTGCTGTCTTTATTTTTTCAATTCTCTCATAATCGTTTTTACTGAACTGGAGCGATTGCAGATGGGTGGTATAAAAACGTATGGTATCCCCGTTGACTTTTATATCTGCATGCAGCAACACATCCGGCAGGGTGGGTCGGGGATAACGGATACGGCCGCTGTCTATTATTGGAAAACGGGAAAAGATAATAGAGCTGTAATAATGATTATCTCCATCTTCATCAAAAGAAAAATAATAGTAAGGATATCCCAGCTCCTGCTGAACAGTTTCGATATTATTGTAATACGCCGGGTTGGTAGAAGTATGGAATTCCTGCAAGCAAAGCACATCTGCATCCTGTTGCTTTAAAAGATCAAGCATTTTAAGCCTCATCGCACTTCCCTTGTTAGTATTACGTTTTAATTCAATAAACCTGGCTACATTCCAGCTTACCACCCGTATCGATCCGGGTTCCCTGTTGTAATTAAATGTTTTTGGCGTATGAAAAGCTAAAAAAACCAATATACTTTTAATACCCAGGAGCAGGGTCACAAATGAGATCAGTGCTTGCTTTGGTTTTAAGATCATGAGCCAGCCGAATAAAAAAAATAGTACCAACAGCAATAAAAAAGGAAATGCCAGGCCAAGAAAAGAAATAAACCACCATTTTTGAGGATTCAGTAAAGGTACCAGGCAGGAAAGCAAAAAAAAGAATGCCACCACAACATTGGAATAGATAAAAAACCGCTTGGTGAAAAGTCGGAGCTTGCTGGCCATTGATGCAATTTAAGAAAAACTATGGCGCCATATAGTATAGTGATGTGTTTAAAACTTTGTAAATTGGTTGATTCAAAGCACAACTGATGAGTTTAGAAAAAGAGAATTTCCTCCGGACTAAATTAATTACCCTTTTACAGAGGTTGGACCCGGCCACTCCTTCCCGCTGGGGCAAGATGAGTGTACAGCAAATGATAGAACATTACGGTGGTGATGCAGTCAGAAATGCAAATGGTCGGCTAAAAATAGAGACTATCATTACTCCCCCGGAACAACTTGACAGAATGAGAGAGTTTATGATGAGCGAAAAACCTTTTAAGGAAAATACTAAAAACCCGCTAATGGGTGAAGAGCCAGCCCCACTTCGATATAAAACAGTGCAGGGCGCCATTGGCGCCCTGCAACAGGAGTTGATCTATTTTTTTGAAGCCTATGAAAAGAATCCTGCAATGATCATACGAAATCCCTTTTTTGGCGACCTGAATTTCGAACAAAACGTACAGTTACTCTACAAACATGCATTGCATCACCTGAGGCAGTTCGGGGTTGAACCAGTTGCCGTTTAACTACTTTTTTTTCAATAAAGAATCAGCTCTTGCTAATCCACCCAGGATGGCTTCTTTTACTTTAGTTACTTTCAGCTTTTCTTCTGCCAGGTATTTCACCCGCTGTTCTAAATTATCTTTTGCAGAATCCATATTAAATTCAACCATCCATTTATCCATAGCAAAATCTGCATAGTTCAGGTCATTGATCAGAGATTCCAGTTTTGACTTCAATTCAGCTGCTGCAGCCTGCGCTTTTAAAGGCAGTCTGGCTATAGAGTCAAGCATTTGTTGAGCTTCCTTTTGAGCGCCTCTTATTTTCCCCATTTTCGGCATTACTTCATCATGTCCCGCCATCACATCATTGTAAAGACTGTCTGCTCCATTCTTAGGAGCCTCTTTTTTAGGTCCATGGCCCTCATGTGATTTTTCATTATTACAGGCAATCATCAATGCCAATACCATTACAGGAAGAATAATCCTTTTTATCATGATCGTTAATTTTTTAATGTTCACATTTTTCAGTTATCTCGTGGAACAGGGTGTGAAGTTCCGTTAATTGCCCTTTTATATCACTATCAGAAGCATTTTTCTTTACTAATTTGTCCAGTTTTTTGGCGCCTTTAACCAGTTTTCCAAGACTTTTTTGAATCGCCGTCTTATCATATCCGGCCGGTGCAGTTGAATTTTTCCAGGCAATAGCTTTTTCCACCATTTCAACGCTACGACTTTTTATGGGTTCCAGCTTTCCTTCCTCAGCCGGGTGAAAGGTCTTGCTCATAATTTCATGAAAAGCCTCTTTTTCATTCCATTTTGCCTTTTCCTGAGCCTGAGCTGGCTTAGCAAAGAATAATGCAGTTAAGACAGATACAAACAATACCATTTTTTTCATATACTGATTTTTTAGACCGCAAAGGTAAAAGCAGTGTATTTCAGTATCTATGATAAAAATCATTCTTTACCTGTTTTCACATTTCAGGTAATTTCGCTATTGTAATAATGATTGCTTTATGCTCAAACTGGAGAACTATATTACCGGCAAATGGATAACAGGTGATGGAGATGGTCAGCTATTGTATAATGCGGTGACAGGTGAGGCTGTAGCTGCTGCCAGCACCAAAGGCCTGGATTTTAAAAGTATTATCGAGTACGGCAGAACGGTTGGCAACCCGGCCCTTCGAAAAATGACCTTTCACCAACGGGGAAATATGCTTAAAGCACTGGCTCTGCATCTGCGGAATCATCTTGAAAAATTCTATACCATCAGCTACCAGACAGGTGCCACCAAAGCTGATAGCTGGGTGGATATTGAAGGCGGTATCGGAAATCTTTTTGCCAATGCATCGTTACGCCGAAAGTTTCCTGATGAAACTTTCTGTATTGACGGTGAAAGCCACAACCTTAGTAAGAATAATACTTTCATGGGAACACATATTCTTGTTCCGAAAGAGGGTGTGGCGTTACATATCAATGCTTTTAATTTTCCCGTATGGGGTATGCTGGAAAAAATTGCAGTAAACCTGCTGGCAGGGGTTCCTGCGATTGTAAAGCCCGCCACTGTCACTTCCTATTTAACAGAAGCGGTGGTAAAAGAGATCATTGCTTCCGGAATTTTACCGGTAGGATCCCTACAATTGATCTGTGGGAGTACAGGAGATCTGCTGGATCATGTTACTTCACAGGATGTGATAACATTCACCGGAAGTGCTTCTACCGGTTTGATGTTGAAAAAAACTCCGGCTATATTGGATAATAATGTGCCATTCAACATGGAGGCAGATAGTCTTAACTGTATTGTTCTCGGGGAAGACGTAACTCCTGATAAACCGGAGTGGGATATTTTTATTAAAGAGATAAGAAAAGAAATGACATTGAAAGCCGGCCAGCGTTGTACCGGTATCCGCAGAATATTTGTTCCTGAAAACAAAATGGAAGATATATGGAAAGCTATTTCCACTTCCTTATCACAAACCACTATTGGCAACCCGTTAAATTCAGCAGTAAGGATGGGGAGCCTGGCGGGACAAAAACAACGTACTGAAGTAAAAGAACAAGTGCAAAAGCTATTGGCCGCTTCCCAAATTGTTTATGGCTCATTAGACAGTGTGGAAGTAATAGATGCTGATCCAAAAAAAGGGGCATTTATATCTCCTGTTTTACTGATGAATGCTTTGCCGTGGGCTTCAGTGACAGGCTATACAACAAATCCTTCGCATGAAGTGGAAGCTTTCGGACCAGTTAGTACTATCATGCCATACAAAAACATGGATGATGCAATTGCGTTGAGTAAACTGGGCAAAGGCAGCCTGGTAAGTACTATCGTTACTGCCGATTACAAAGAAGCAAGACAGTATGTAGTGGGAGCAGCCACACATCATGGCAGGATACTCGTATTAAATGATGAATGTGCCAGGGAAAGTACAGGTCATGGATCACCATTGCCTTTATTAGTACATGGTGGTCCCGGTCGTGCTGGTGGCGGCGAAGAAATGGGTGGTCTTCGTGGTGTAAAACATTACCTGCAACGCACCGCTT
Source organism: Bacteroidota bacterium (assembly GCA_029558715.1). Lineage (GTDB taxonomy): Bacteria > Bacteroidota > Bacteroidia > Chitinophagales > Chitinophagaceae > JJ008. Next base: position 51,845 of record JAKQEA010000113.1, read on the forward strand.
TACAGGGATCCCCAACCACCATTACCGCCATCACCAATGTATATCAACCTAATGCAAAGGGTAAAGAACCCGGTAAACATCCTTTCAAAAAATATTTTGAAGAACTGCAGATAGGCGACCAGATCATTACAGATAAAAGAGTGATCACTTCAGAGGACATTGATCGTTTTGCAGATCTGAGCGGAGATCATTTTTATGCGCATATTAAAACAACTGATTTTACCGGAACTATGTTTGAACAGCAGGTAGCTCATGGTTATTTTATCATGAGTGTTGCTGCCGGGTTATTTGTGGATAGTTATGAAAAGAATCCGGTTCTGTTAAATTATGGCATAGATGAATTACGCTTTACCAAGCCTGTTTACCCCGGTGCAGAAGTATATATCCGCTTTACCTGCAAAGAAAAACTACCCAATGATAAACGGGTGATCGAAAAACCCGAAGATTTTAAAAGAGGTGATGATATTGATAAAGGCATTGTGAAATGGCTGGTAGAATTTTTAGATGAAACAAATGAAATAACAGGAGTAGCGACAATACTGACAATGGTAGCGAAAAAGTTACAATAACAGATTAAATGTATGGATTATGACAACCGCATATGTTAAAAGTGAATTTCATAAAGGCATTACAATTATTGAGTTTTTTCATCCGCAAAGCAATTCTTTGCCAGGCAAAATATTAGAAGAACTGGCACAGTCAGTTCATGCTGCTGGTAATGATACTGACACTAAACTTATCATAATTCGCAGCGCAGGAGAAAAGGCATTTTGTGCCGGTGCTTCATTTGATGAACTGGCAGCTATAAAGAATAAGGAAGAAGGTTTGCAATTTTTCAGTGGTTTTGCCCATGTAATAAATGCGATACGGATTTGCCCTAAACTGATCATCGGTCGTATTCATGGTAAATGTGTGGGTGGTGGTGTTGGTTTAGCTGCTGCTGTTGATTATGCGATAGCCACAGAAGCGGCAGAAGTAAAATTGAGTGAATTGGCTGTTGGCATCGGGCCGTTTGTTGTAGGCCCTGCGGTAGAGAGAAAGATCGGCACTTCTGCATTTTCACAACTGGCCATTGATGCCACCCGCTGGCGCAGTGCCGAATGGGCAAGAAACAAGGGATTATTTGCTGAACTGTACGCTACAACAGAAGAAATGGATGAGGCTATAAACAGGCTTGGCTATCTGCTTGTCAATTCAAGCCCGGAAGCAATGGCCGAAATGAAAAAAGTATTCTGGAAGGAAACTGAACATTGGGATAAATTGTTAATCGAAAGAGCCGCTATCAGCGGAAAATTAGTACTGAGTGAGTTTACCAAAAATGCCATTGAAACTTTCAAGAAGAAATAGTGCAGCAATTCGATTCCTCCAATTTTCATTCTATTTGTGATAAACTATCCCGGAAAGACAGGGAGCTCAAGGGAATAATAAAACAGTATGGCTATCCGCCTATGTGGACAAGGCCAGCTACTTTCCAAACGTTAATTCTTACTATTCTCGAGCAACAGGTTTCACTGGCTTCTGCCTATGCTGCTTTTAAGAAGCTGAAAGAAAAGATCGGGTATGTAACTCCTGCCAAATTGCTTCAACTTACAGACGAAGAAATGAGGTCCTGTTATTTTACACGGCAAAAGACAGGCTATGCAAGAGGATTGGCTGAAGCAGTACAATCAAAGAAGATTAACCTGAAGAAACTTTCCTCACTCCCTGATGAAGAAGTAAGAAATGAATTGATAAAACTAAAAGGCATCGGCCACTGGACAGTGGATGTGTACCTCATGCATGCCCTCCAGCGAACCGATCTTTTTCCTTTAGGGGATATTGCTTTGGTTAATAGTTTGAAAGAGGTAAAGCAATTGCATCCGCATATTTCAAAAGAAGAGATGCTGGAAATAGCAGCACCCTGGCGGCCTTACCGGACGATCGCAGCTATGATTTTGTGGCATGCCTACATTAAAAAGAGAAATATCAAACTACAGGACTGAGTCTTTCAAGTTCTCTTTTTACAAGAGCATGATTTTCCTCATCAAAACAAACAAGTAAAACTTTTTTTATAAAACTATTATTATTCAAAAAACTTATTATTGTTTCAATTGCAATAACTGCTGCTTTTTCTTTTGGGAAACCATATATCCCGGTACTTATGTTGGGAAAAGCTATTGACCTACAACTATGCTCAACAGCAAGTGTAAGAGAATTAAAATAACAAGAAGCAAGTTTTTTATCTTCACCATGCTGACCTCCGTTCCAAACCGGGCCAACAGTATGAATCACATACTTTGATGGAAGCTTACCAGCAGTGGTAATAACAGCTTCCCCGGTTTTACATCCCCCCTGTTTTGCGATAATTTTTCTGCAGTCTTCCAAAATGGCAGGTCCACCAGCTCTGTGAATAGCCCCATCCACACCCCCTCCACCTAAAAGTGAGCTATTTGCAGCATTCACAATCGCATCAACAGCAGCTTTGGTAATATCTCCTTTTATGATTTCTATTTTCAAATTACATCAAATGTTTAATCCCCCGCAAACACTCAACGTTTGCCCGGTGATATAAGATGACATATCAGAAGCTAAAAACAATGTTGCATTCGCAATATCTTCAGCTGTGGCAAATTTTCCCAGTGGTATCCCGGCTTTATATTTATCAGCAGCTTCTCCTTCTTTTAAATAACTGGTCATATCTGTTTCCACAAAACCGGGAGCAATAGCATTGCATCGGATATTCCTGCTACCGAGTTCTTTTGCTACTGATTTAGTAAAGCCGATAATACCGGCTTTGCTGGCTGCATAGCTGCTCTGCCCTGCATTACCAATCTCACCAATAATAGAACTCATATTGATGATAGAACCGGATTTGGCCTTCATCATCGGGCGGATAACCTGCTTGGTCATATAAAATACACTGTTCAGGTTCACCTGTATCACCTCACTCCATTGCTCCGGCGTCATGCGGAGCAGGAGATTATCTTTGGATATGCCTGCATTGTTTACACATATATCAACGGTGCCAAATTCTTTCAGCACATCATTTACAAAGGTTTCACATTGTGCAAAATCACCGGCATTACTTTTATATGCCCTGGCATGAATACCAAGGCCAGTCAGCCTCGCCTCCAGCGAGGCGGCTTTCTCTGCACTGCTGTCACTCACATATGTAAATGCCACATTAGCTCCCTGCTCGGCAAACTTTATAGCAATACCTTCTCCTATTCCACGGGCAGCACCAGTTACAATAGCAATTTTTCCTTCGAGTAATTTCATATAACTAATTTAAGCAGTTTTCAATTTGTTCCCTGAACCATTTTGTTTTACTAAGTACAGATGTAGAAAGGCCTTGTCTCTCCGGCAGTTCTTTTCCATAGTCTTTGGCGGGGAATACTTTATAGAATGTTTCAAAGTCGTCGCTTCTGAGTAATTCTATAACACCTTTGTAACCATCTTTAAATTCTTTTAGTTTCTTGGCTTTCTCATTTTCTTTGTAAAAAGGATACCCGGCTCTTGCCTGAATAATTCCAGCGGCGAGGTAATCCCGTTCATTATTTTTTATATCTGTAATTTTTTGAGCATATGCTGTTTTATCAAATGCTTTTCCGGCACTATGATAATGTTCTTCAAGATTTTCAGGGTGAAAGAGAAGGTTTTCAAAGGAATAATAAGGCAGCACAAACAAATTAGGGTAAACTTTTTTTAGTTCTTGAACCTCCTCATCAGAAAGATAATCCCGGTCAACAAGCCCGAATTGTTTGTGATTTTTGGCTTTATGGAATACGTCCATTTTATCAATAGCAACAAAGAAAAGGGTATTGGGGATATTCAAGTCGTTGTAAAATGGTGTATCTGTATTCTCAGAGAAAATAATTTTTCTACCCTGCACAACCTGATCTATAAAGGCTTTAGATACAGCTATCTCAAAAACCTCTAAGGACTCTTTAGGTTTTGGTGTTAATATCTGTGTTTTGTCAAAGTCTAAATCATCAAAGTCAATAATACATCCATTTTTATAATCAGTAGCATACTGAATAAATCCTAAAGAATGAGAGGCTGTCCAAAACTGAGAGTCCTCAGGGATCCAGTTTTCTACAATTTCTTTAAGGAAATTATATTGAAGTTTTGTGTTTAAATGAAGGTCAATTTCATCAAAAAAATATATTGCTTCTTGAAAATATTCCTTTCGAGCGACAAGATTTATTAAGACATTAAAGACTTCTTTCTCACCGGCGCTCAAATAATGATAATGAAATTCAGACCCCCCTTTTTGAAAAGTTATTTTAGCTAGCTTACCTTCTAATGGCGGTATTACTTCAAGTAGTTTGAGCTTTGTAGAAGGCTCATTTCCAAAAATATTACTGAAAGCTGTGTTTATTGGGTTAATAACCTTATCAATGATTTCGGACTTATTTCTATCTACGAAATACTCTTTTAAAAGCTTTGCAAAGATATGTTCTAGGTCGTTCTCAAATCTCTCATCTCTATCAATAAATGTAATTGGCCTGTCTGTATCACCATCAATGTTAAACGAAGTCCCTAAGCCGGTTCTTGATAATCTTGGCACTTGACGAAAACTTGTTCTTCCATAAAAACTATTTTTAGAAAGCTTGCCAGAACGATGCCACTTCCCAGAAAAAATACCCTCTTTGCCAAACTCTTGTGTAGTGAGAGCAACTTCTAGTTGAATTCCACTCTGCTTCTCGAAATTAAGGCGAGTTGGCCTATTTGTTTTGCCATTTTGTGAGGAAAAAAACTCAAAAGCATCAAAAACACTACTTTTTCCGCTACCATTACTACCAATAAGTAATACAAGTCTTGCATTATCTGGAATGCCCTTAATAGTTAAGTCAGTAAATCTCTTAAAGTTCTTTAGTTCTAAACTTTTGATTTTCATATTGCAAAAATCGTATTTTGATTGGGTTTATTTAAATCTTTTATTTCTCTTTCCAGACATAAAATATTACCCCTTTTTTATCATCGCTGATAAAAAAGGAACGGTCATCCCATTGTATTACATCACAGGGACGACCATACCGTTTATCCTCAGTCTTTCCCTGTAAGAATCCTGTAACTATTTCCCGGTAAGTACCATTGGGCAACATTTGTACTACAGCATTACCCCGCTGCCTCCATACACTGGTGCTTCCATGCAGCGCAGTGACAAATGAATTATTGAGTACCGGGTCTTTAAATCCCTTAAAAAAATCAAACCCCAAAGGTGCAGAATGAGCTTTAATACCCCATTTACTGATAGGTGGCCGCTTTACCCATACAGGATGAACAGAATCTTTAAAATCAGGATCGGCAAGAATCCGCTTCTTATACTGGTAATAATATGGCCAGCCATAGAATGCATTTCGTTCAATTTTCATCAATTGTTCTTCCGGCTTATCAGGGCCCCTGTTATCTCTGCCCATATTTGTAGCCCATAATTCATTGTTGATCCACTTCAGACCAACCGCATTTCGCAAGCCGCGGGCTATAATTTGCTTATCGCTGCCATCAAGCGGGTTCATTTCAGTGATGGTAGCTCTTATCTCTTCTTTTTCTATACAGGCGTCGCAACTGCTGCCTACACTGACATAGATTTTATTTTTACTAAAAGCAAAACTCCTGGTAAGATGCCAACCGCCATACTTGTAGCTCAGCCCATAATCCGGAAAAGTTACAATGACTTTTGCCGTGCCCGATGGTTTATTATCTCCATTGTTGTAGGGATAATAACTTAACTGGTGTGTTTCTGCAATATAAATAAAAGACTGTGTGTCATTGCTGTAAAAGCCGACCTGGTTGGGGTTGTGCAGATCTTTCAGATAAGTGATAACATTTGTAAACTGCTTTGTTTTATTGTCCCAGCCATCCAATATAAATATTTTACCTTTTTTATTGTCTGTCTTATCATACATATCAGTAACAAATAATCTCCCATCCGGGCTTTTAGCAAAGAAGCGGGGGCGATCCAATCCTTCTGCCGCAACACTAATTTTGTATCCTGAAGGTATCTTAAGAGTAAAAGAAATATTTCCTTCTAATTGAATCTTCTGATCAACCAGTTTCAGGAGCTGTTGTGAAAATGAAAAAATGCCGAAAAATATATTCAGCAATAAAAAAAGAATCGGTTTTTTGTACATAGATGAAAGCTTATCGGATAGAGAGAATTTCTTCCAGGTATGTTCTGTCGTTGCTCAGGCGGGGAACTTTATGCTGCCCGCCCAGTTTTCCCTTGCTGCGTAACCATTCCGCAAATATTCCTTTGCGCAGGGAATGCACAACCGGTAATCCTAATGCAATGTCTTTATGTCTTTTGGCCTCATAATCGCTATTGATACTTTTTAGCGCTGTGTCGAGCTCCTTAACAAATTGCTCAAGGCTGGCAGGTTCATTTTCAAATTCAATCAGCCACTCATGGGCCCCGTTGGAGTTTGCAGAAAAATAAACAGGCGCCGCAGTATAATCATTCACTACAACCCCTGTTTTTTCAGATGCAATGGCAATAGCCTTATCAGTATTATCAACAATCACTTCTTCTCCAAATGCATTAATGTAATGCTTCAGCCGGCCAGATACTTTCACACGGTAAGGCTTCAGGCAGGTGAATTGAACTGTATCACCAACAAGGTATCTCCATAGTCCGCCGTTAGTACTGATAACAAGGGCATAATTTTTACCTATCTCCACATCCTGTAGCCCCATTGTTTGTGGTTTTTTCTTTCCATACTCACTGACCGGCATAAACTCCATGAAAATACCATGGTCTGTAAATAACAACATCCCTTCTTGCCCGGGTACATCCTGTGCTGCAAAAAAACCTTCGCTGGCATTATACATCTCCAGGTAATTGATATTCTTTCCGATTAGTCTTTGGAACTGCTCTTTATAAGGGGTAAAGGAAACACCTCCATGCATGTATAGTTCTAACGAAGGCCACACTTCACTTATGTTCTTTTTTCCTGTTATTTCCAGTATTCTTTTAAACAGGACCAGTGTCCAGGTTGGTACACCGGATATCGAAGTCACATTTTCCTTTATGGTATTTTCTGCCAGTTTTTCAATCTTACTTTCCCATTCATCCATCAATGCCACACTAAGATCAGGTGTACGAAGCCAGTGACCCCAGAAAGGTGAATTCTGCAACAATACAGCACTGAGATCGCCATATTGTGCATCGTTATTCATAGGATTAATGTTATGACTGCCGCCTAATACTAATCCTTTTCCAGTCAGTAATTCTGAATCCGGGTTGTATTGATAATACAGAGAGAGTACATCCTTTGAGGCTTTATAATGTCCATCCTGCAGACTTTCTTCACTAATCGGAATAAATTTACTCTTATCACTGGTGGTACCACTGCTTTTTGCAAACCAGTAAATAGGAGTATTCCATAAGATATTTTGTTCCCCCTGCATGATACGTTCGATATAAGGTTTTATATCCTCATACTCATGAATGGGAATAGCTTCCTTGAATGCTTTCACATTAAAAAGCCCGGAGAAATTATACTTTCTTCCAAACTCTGTGTATTGGGCAGAAGTTACCAGGTCCTGCAGTACCTCACGTTGAGCATCCAGGGGATTATTTTTCCAGGCTTCGATTCGCCAAAGCCTCATACGGGCAAGCGATGATATGGCAGGACTTAGCAACTTCATTGTTGCTGGCAAAATAGATAATTTGAGGCAATGCCCCTAAAAAATGAATCCGTCCTTTCAAAGTAATTTTTAAAGGAGTTCATAAGCAGTCCTGATCTTACTGCGCAACTCTTCTTTTAACTGGTTGCCGGCGAAACAATGTGTCACTGCTTCCATACTACACTTTAAATAATGTTCCTTATTCCAGTTAAATGTTTCCTCCAGTATTGAATATTCACGGGACAAAGTGGTGGGAGTTACTGTTCTTGCATCAGTATTGATACTCATAGATACACCATGCCGGTAAATTTTGTCTGCCGCATGCTGTCCGATGGTCTCATAAATATTTGTCTGTATATTGCTGGTAGGGCAAACTTCCAGGTGAATATTTTTATTTTTCAGAAAATCAAGCAATTTTTCATCTTCTGCACTCCTTACACCATGGCCGATCCTGGAAGGATGAAAATGCTGTAACGTTTCCCATACACTTTCAGGCCCTTTGGCTTCACCGGCATGCGCTGTGCAGGGAATACTATTTTCAATGGCAAATTGAAATGCCTGCACATGACTGTCAATAGGGAAGCCGGCTTCATCTCCGGCAATATCAAATGCCACTACATGAGTTCCTTTAAATTGTTTTACCAGCTCAACAGTTTCCATGCTCTGCTCTTCATAATAATGCCGTAGCGTACATAAAATAATACCTGCCTGTACTCCTGTTCGTTGAATTCCTTCAGCAACTGCCTCATTAACTGCCTGTACTACTTCTGTTGGCGTTAATCCTTTTGCAATATGCAACAGCGGCGCAAACCGTATCTCTGCATAAATCACATTATCAGCTTTCAGCTGATCAAAAAGATCTAATGTAACCAGCCGCAATTGTTCTTTTGTTTGCATCAGCTCAAAGCCCTTCACTGCACGGGTAATATAATCAGCAAGGTCTGTACACCTGGGCGGAGCAATAAAAGACTGCTGGTATTCTTCAAAAGTAATGGCAGGATCAAGCTGCTGCACCACTTTGTAGCTAAGGCTGCAGTCGAGGTGAAGGTGTAATTCTATTTTTGGCAGTTTTTGATAATCCATAACACAGTGAAAAGAACAACAAAATAAATGGAAATAATCAGGAAAGTAAATCGGGCAGGATATCTTTTATTGTTTCTGCCCGGCGAAAATTAATGTGTTCAATTGTTTGTTCTGTTTTTTCATGCGCCCAGGTGATATGGTAAGGAATGTGCACCGCATGGCCACCTATAGCCAGCACCGGCATGACATCTGATTTGAGAGAATTACCGATCATTAAAAACTCTCCTGGATCTATATCAAGATGACGGATCAATTTATCATAATCCGCTTCCTGCTTATCACTCATGATCTCAATATGATGGAAATAATGCTCCAGTCCTGATTTTTTGAGTTTTCTCTCCTGGTCAAGCAGGTCGCCTTTTGTAGCTACTACTAACCGGTATTTCTTTTTCAGCAGGTGCAACGCCTCTTCCATTCCATCCAGAAGCTCAATAGGTTTTCCCAACAGGTCTTTTCCGTACTGAATTGCCTTTTCGATAATACTTTGCGGAACTGTATTATTGGAAACTCTCATAGCAGTTTCGATCATAGAAAGCATAAATCCTTTTACACCATAACCATATAAAGCAAGATTCTGCATTTCAGTTTTAAACAATTCCTGGGAGATGCTGTGATGTGGCAGATAATCTTCCAGCAAGGAACAAAATTTCTCTTCCGTCTCCCGGAAATAGGGTTCATTCACCCACAAGGTGTCATCAGCATCAAAAGCTATTACTTTGAGTGGCATAAAAGAGCCGGTATAAAGAAATTTATTCCTCTTTTTGTTTTTCCAATGAATTTATTGCTTCTTCATGAAGCCAATCCTTTCTCTTCAGTTCAAAATTTCTTCCAAGATATAGTTTTCTCACCTGGTCATCAGCTGCCAGTTCTTCAGCCGTACCATGTTTAAAAATTTTCCCTTCGATCAGCAGGTAGGCTCTGTCGCAGATAGAAAGTGTTTCGGTAACGTTATGGTCGGTGATCAGGATACCTATGTTCTTATATTTCAACTTAGCTACTATAGCTTGTATATCTTCTACTGCTATCGGGTCGATGCCGGCAAAAGGTTCATCCAGTAAAATAAATTTGGGGTCTACGGAAAGTGCCCGGGCTATTTCTGTACGTCTTCTTTCCCCCCCGCTCAATACATCTCCATTGCTTTTACGAACATGCTGCAGGCGGAATTCATTCAGCAATGATTCCAGTTTATCCTTTTGCTGCTGCCGGCTGAGCTTAGTCATTTCCAGTATAGCTGCTATATTATCTTCTACACTGAGTTTACGAAAAACTGATGCTTCCTGCGGCAGGTAGCCAATACCCATTTGTGCCCTTTTATACATCGGGAGCGACGTAATATCCTGTTCATTCAAAAAAACTCTGCCTTCATCTGGTTTTACCAACCCTACTACCTGGTAAAATGAGGTCGTTTTACCTGCTCCATTCGGGCCCAGAAGCCCTACGATCTCCCCTTGCTTTACATTAAATGAAACATGGTTAACAACCGTTCGGCTGCCATACTTCTTTACCAGGTTTTGTGTGCGGATGGTAATGGACATACAGCAAAAATAAGGCTTGAGGCCTGATTCAATTGTATTTTAAGATTTCATTACTATATGGTACAGCTATATTAGTTTTGCAACCTTATGAAAGTAACCGACCATATCGCCCAGGCTAAAAGTACCCTCATTTCATTTGAAGTCTTACCTCCTTTGAAAGGAAAGGGTATTGAAGCCCTATACAAGCATCTTGATCCGCTGATGGAATTCAAGCCCTCTTTTATTAATGTCACTTATCACCGGAGTGAGCATGTTTTCAAAAAAAGGGTGGATGGAAGTTTTGAAAAAGTAGTAGTAAGGAAAAGGCCCGGTACTGAAAGTATTTGTGCCGCTATCATGAACAAATACAATGTAGATACCGTTCCCCATCTTATCTGTGGTGGTTTTAGTATCAATGAAACAGAAGATGCACTGATCAATCTCCGCTACCTGGGGATTGATAATGTACTGGTACTACGGGGTGATGCTGCCAAAAACGAAACCGCTTTTGAACCAGAACCCGGTGGCCATAAATATGCCAGCGATCTGCTAAAGCAGGTGGTAAACCTGAATGCGGGTATTTACCTTGAGGATGAATTAAAAGGAACACATAAAACAGAGTTTTGTATAGGCGTAGCCGGCTATCCGGAAAAACATTTTGAATCGCCAAACATGGAAACCGATCTGCAGTACCTGAAACAAAAAATCGAATTGGGGGCCGACTATATCATTACCCAGATGTTCTTCGATAATGCCAAATTCCATGCATTTGTAAAAGCCTGCCGTGATATTGGCATTACCGTTCCCATCATTCCCGGATTAAAACCTATCTATTCCAAAAAACAACTCACTGTTTTACCCAAGACCTTTCATATTGATCTGCCTACTGATCTTTCCAACGAAATACTTCGCTGCAAAACAGATGAAGAGGTAGAAAAAGTGGGTACAAAATGGCTGCTGATGCAATCAAAAGAATTAAAAAAAGCAGGTGTTCCTGTTTTACATTATTATACGCTTGGCAGACCGCTGGTTGTGGCCAATGTGGTGAAGGAATTATAAAAAGGTTCTGCTCAAACATCAGAACCTTTTAATACGAAGCTGATCTATTTAGATATCTCATTCAATACTTTCTGATCAATCACCACAGGATATTTTTTTCTTAGTGCTTCATCCCATTGCTTTTCCAGTTCAACCTGGTAATCATTTATCACTAACCCCTTGGCCTCGTTAAAACTGCGGGGTGAAGGTTGGGGATAGGAGTTAACGACATAAGCAAAGGATGCTGTATTGTCTGTATTATTCAATACCGGTGAGGTAAGCATACCGGCTTTAGGTACCATTTTATTCAAATTAGGTATCTGGCTCCATTCATACCGGGAAGAATCGGCCAGCACTTTTTCAGAATACATGTCCACTATTTTTTTCCAGTCAGCAGGATTTGTCTTTATTTTTTCATACACCGTTTTGGCGATCGACTGGTCGGAGCAGAAGAAGATCACTACATCAGCACTTTGCTTCCAGGTATATTCTTTTTTATTTTTATTATACAATGCCAGCAAAGCAACGGTATCAGCCTGTGCCTTATTCCACACTTCCTGCTGCATGATTTCGAAAAATAGATTACCGTCTTTAAACTCTGCCATCTGGTAACGAAACTCATCATTAAAATCTTCCAGGTATTTTTTATAGTATTCCGTCATGGAATACTGTATCCATTCTTCTCTTACCTGACTATGCGGTTTAGCACCGGTACCATCTTGCCTGAAACGGTACAGCGTAGCATATTTTATCCATGCAGCTGCATCATACAGCTCATTTCCTATGGAAAATAGTGTGGTGAAAGAATTGATGGTTTTTCCAATTTCTCTCATTGGCCTGCGATCGAGCAAACTGTCGGCCATTGCCCACAGGGCATCATCATTGTAAGGAAATATTTTTACCCCTGCCTTCTCCCTCACCTGGTTATAAACAAAATCTTTTGAAGCCTTCCAGCGAATATCAGCTCTTATCTTTTGCTGCAGCTCCTGTTTGAAGTCTTTATTCTCTGCATCGGTAATTACCGGCTTTACAGCAATTCTTTTTACTATATGCCATCCATGCGAAGTTGGAAATGGTTTACTATACGCTCCGTCTTTGGTTAAAGACCATAATACCTTTTCGAAAGCCGGGTCATATTGACCTACACCAATATCAGGCATCGTACCATTACTGGCTGCACTGATGTAATCGTTGCTGAATGTTTTTGCCAGGGTCCCGAAATCATCACCTGCCTGTAGTCTTTTGTATAGTGAATCCGCCAGACGAGCCAGTTGTTTTTTTACCATATCATCAGCATCAGGTGGAAAGGCAAGCAAAATTTGCTGAGCTCTCATTTTTCCCACAGCTTTTCTTTCGCCAAGATTTTTAAAAATATGATACCCGATTTTAGAAGGAATTGGTGCTGAATACTTACCCGTTGCAGTTGTATAAACCGCATTTTCAAATTCATAAGGCAAAGTGAATACGGTAATATATCCCAACTCTCCGCTGTTGGTTTTAGCTGCCGGGTCATCTGAAAACTGTTTTGCCAGTTGTAAAAAATCTTCTCCTTTCAAAAGTTTTTGCCATACATCGTCTCTCTTTTTTTGTGCTGCAGTTGTATCAGCAAAGCCGGAAGCATTTTTAAAGGCAATGAAAATATGAGCCACCCGTATATCTTTCTGGCTGCGCTGAAAAGCTTCCTTCTCCAGCCGGTTCATGATCTCGGGATCGGTCATATAGTTTTCTGCAATTTGTGCCCGCAGATTTTCTACTTCCATCCTGATATGCGCCAGTGTATCATATTTCCTGTCATAAGCTTCCTGCACTTTTAATTTTGATTTGATATACAAATCAAGATAATCGCTTACGGATTTTGCTTTGTTGGCGGTAACAGCACTATTGTTTTTATTATAAGCCCTTAGAAAATCTTTGGCATCGGCCGTGTACTTACCGTATGTAAATAATGTCTGGGCTGAAATGGTGGTGATGCTGCCGCAAAAAGCAGCTAGCAGGAAAAGGTTTTTTCTGTTCATACCGGATTTAGTTTAATACTCTTCTATTGTCCTTTCTTTTTTAACTGTACTATTTCATCGAGCTGCTGATATGTCAGCTTTTTAGCAATGATCCGCTTGTCTTTGTCTAGCAAATATAAAGTAGGGAAAGATTGCACATCATACAATTGCGAATAGCCCGGAATACCATTGTCTGTCCTGGCTTTATCCGCTTCTTTGGAATAATAAACATGACTCCATTCCTGTAGTTTGTTATCTGCAATAAAGCCAAGCCAGTCCTTTTTGGTTCCGTCAGTTTCTTTTGCCACCGCATATAACTTTAACCCATCGGCCTTCCATTTGGCCTGGTAAAAAGAATCCAGTTTGGGCAATACTTCCTTACAATGTCCGCAGGTAGGATCCCAAAAAGCGACAATTGTATAGCTGGCTTGCAAAGCGTACAAAGAAACAGGAGTACCCTCCTGATTTGGTAATTCAATGTCAGAAGCAGGAGTACCCAATATATTCGCCATCAGGCTGTATGCCCTGTCTGTAATTGTCTTTTTGCCTGACTCATTCAGCCATGAATATGTTTTCTGCGAAAAATATTTTTCAAATAAATGAACAAAAACAGCATCCTCCCACATGTATTTCTGATTCAGGTAACGGTTCACAAATTTTATCAGTAAAAACTTGTTCATTTCTTCGTTGATGCTGGCATACCCAAGCATCCAATCAATTTCTTTTATCACAGAATCAGGATTGGGCACTACCAGTTGATTGAAATATTTATCAATCTTCTCTTCAAAAAAAGGAGTGTAAGCCAGTCTGCCATCCCAGAAGTTAACACCATCCCAATAATGGCCCTTGTAGTAATTATAGGCAGTCAGTGAATCCTCTTTATTGGCCGGGTTCTTCAATGCACCGGTCAGTTCGGGTTCCCTCATCGTAATCAGTAAAGTGCTAAGTAAGGAAGAAGGATTTTTTTTGATTATCTCCTCCCGGTTGGTAGTAATAGCCTTATCTTCTTTCGCCAGTTCGTCTGTGATCCGTGTGGAATCTGCTTTGTTACCTGCTGTTTTTAATTGCGCCTGCAATTCGCTGATCCTTTTTCCTTTTACAGCCATGAATTGCTGGTAATTGATAAAAAGATTATTGTCGGGTGAATTTTCAAACTGTGCCCCCTTTGACAAAGTAGCTGTATCTGCCTTAATGGTGAACTGTTGCTGCTTATCCACCAGTATTTCAAAAAAACCGGCTTTATTTGGATAACCTACCAGGTAAATACCACCCGGCAATTTTTTATTCCCTTTAAAGACGGCCTGACTGTTGGCATCCAGTTTAGCCGAATCAATAATGGGATATGTTTTACCAAAATAATGGCCAAGGTAGATATACTGGTTCTTAAAAGGCTTAAATGTTACTTTAATCTCATAATTATTTTGCGCAGGCGCAGCCAGCGATAATCCAAGGAGTGCAAAAAACAAAAATCGTTTCATAAGTCAGAATCCTGCTTTGTGGAAAGCAGGTAACCCGTAAAGTTATTTAAAAAGCCGCAGCCGCTGAAGCCAGTGGCCGGAAAACTCCGATAAAGAGGATTTTGCAGGGTAAAACGTTGCCTTATTTCCAGGTTTTATTCAGGCTAATCTTCTCCTTTAGCGGCTGCCTGCCGGTAGGCGGGGTTAATGGTATATTTGCGCCGTGAGAAAAAAAAAGAAAAACATTGTACTCGAAAAAATACGGGTGGAAGACTACGCTGCCGAAGGTAAAAGCCTGGCAAGGGTGGACGGGAAAGTGATCTTTATAGAAAATGTAGTGCCCGGAGATGTAGTGGATGTCCGGCTGCTGAAAAATAAAAAAGATTGGGCGGAAGGAGTTCCTCTTCAATTTCATTCCTACTCCAGTGAAAGAGTTGCTCCCTTTTGTTCTCATTTTGGCGTATGTGGCGGTTGCCAGTGGCAGATGCTGCCTTATGAAAAGCAGTTGCAGTATAAAAGTAAACAGGTAGCTGATGTATTGCAGCGAATTGGTAAAGTGTCTTTACCTGCCATTCTGCCGATCCTGGGGGCAACTGATACTAAATACTACCGCAATAAGATCGAGTATACTTTCGGGAATAAACGGTTCTTACTGAAAGAAGAAATAGCTGATGAAACCATCAGCGGGCAGCAGGATGTAGCAGGTTTTCATGCCAAAGGTTTTTTTGATAAAGTAGTGGATATTGAACAATGTTACCTGCAGGCTGAGCCGACCAATGCCATACGGCTGGCCGTTAAAGAATTTGCGATAACCAATAACTGGCCTTTTTATGATATCCGCAACCATGCTGGTTTTTTGCGAACTATGCAGGTGAGGCTTTGTACCACCGGAGAACTGATGGTGAATATTGTAGTGGCAGAAAATGATGAAAAGAAGATCAGCAAGCTGATGGAATTTGTAATGCAACAATTTCCCGCTATTACCACATTGCTTTATACTCTCAATACAAAATGGAACGACAGTTTATACGATCTTGAACCTGTTACCTGGCATGGTAAAGGGTATGCGATTGAAAAACTGGAGGACTTTCAATTTAAGATCGGTCCAAAATCATTTTTCCAAACCAATACTAAACAAGCAGAGCAGTTGTATAAAGTAACCAGGGATTTTGCAGAACTGACAGGCAATGAAACGGTATACGATCTGTACTGCGGCACAGGCAGCATTGGTATTTTTGTAAGCAAAAAGGCAAAAAAAATCATTGGCGTAGAAATGATTGAAGCAGCTATTGAAGATGCCAGAGAAAATGCAGCGTTGAATAATCTTCAATCAACATCTTTTTTTGCCGGCGATGTAATTGATATTTGTAATGATGAGTTCTTTGCGGCACATGGGCGGCCCGATGTGATCATTACCGATCCGCCAAGGGCTGGTATGCATGAGAAGCTGGTGAAGAAAATTCTGGACATAGCAGCACCGACAGTTGTATATGTTAGTTGCAACCCCGCTACACAGGCAAGAGATTTAAATTTGCTGGATGAGAAATATACTGTTTCCAAAGTGCAGCCGGTTGATATGTTTCCGCATACCCATCATATTGAGAATGTAGTGCAGCTGAAACTGAAGGTATAAACAATTAAATTATTTTCTTTTTTTTGATTTTAGCATTAGCTCATAACTCAGGGAAGCCCCAAACCACAAAGACGTGTAGTTTGTGAGGCCGGGATCTTCTATTACATAAGTATCAATAGAGCTTTTTATTCTCTTGTATTGATAGCCTAAGCTGAATTTAGGGCCGAAATGCTTAAATGAGCCCTTATACCTGGTTAATTGAGGAGGGTTACCAGAAATATTATTTTTAAGATATGTAATATCAGTTTGAGAATTAATATTTACAAAACCTAGTCCTCCGAGTATAGTTAGGTATTTTTCCTGATTCCTTTTAATCTTAATTTTTTTCTCTACTTCTGCAAAAACATCAAATTTTATTTTCTTCTTGTCTTTTGCATTTTCGTTATAATAATATGAAATCTGGCTGTTAGGAATATGTGGATCCTCAATAAAATGGTTGTGGTTATACCTGGAGTGTAAAGCCACAGAGAACAGCCAGTTTTTTTTTGTTTTTATTCCAAATCTTCCATGAATACTCAGTGTCTTCCAGAAGCCATCGCCCGTCAGGCTTCCATAAGTGCTTGTTGGCAAAGGCCCTCTCGGTGCATCTTCAACATCTATGGGGTATGTCCGGTAATCAAGCCCTGCCTCTATAAAAGTGTTTTGACAAAAGCATATTTTTGAAACAAAGAAAGAGATTAACAATAAAATACGCATCAGCATAATAGTTTCATTTTGATAAGGTTGCTTTAAAGTAAGAAAAATTGTTCTCCAAAAGAGTTACCAGATAATGTTTTCCTTACAGTTAATAATATAAAATGAAAAAGATATTTGCTTTATTGCTCTTATTAAATGGAAATTTCCTTTTTTGCCAGGAAAAAGAAATCCCGGCAGAATTAAAATCCTTTGTTCTGCAAGGCTATGAAGTACTTGATTTTATCAATGAAGATCTGAACGCCGATAAACTACCGGATTATATCCTTATCCTGAGATCCAAAGGTGAAGACACTCTCACTTTTGATAATCCTGACTGGGATGTTCCCCGGCCGTTGTTGCTTCTCATCCGGCAAAACAAAGGCCAGCTGAAACTGGCTGCAGAGAATACAAAAATCATCTATTGCCGGCATTGCGGCGGAGCTATGGGTGATCCCTACCAGGGAATAACATTCAAAAACGGAGACGTATTATTTGATTTTTACGGAGGCAGCAGCTGGCGATGGGCAGAAGCCATCACCTTTCGCTATGATAAAATAAAAAAGAACTGGTTCTTACAAAATCATTTTATTTCAAGCTTCCAGGCAGGTGATCCTGAAAATACAACGACTGAAACAACGATCAACAGAACTGAGACCGGAGAAATAAGTCTGCAGAATTATGCTCCTTATTACAACCAGGATTCAAGCAACTGGAAAGTGAAGGCAACTAAAACATATTTTTACGAAAGCCCCGACCTGAAATCAAAACCCAAAAAAGCATATCTTATTAAGGGAGATATAGTAAGATCTTCCAAAAAATTTACAAACTTCATTGACTGTTTTTTCACCAACAGCAAAGGACAGATAACCACCGGTTATATTTTAAAGAAAGATTTGCTATTGATAACCGAAAACAAAACCAAACCCATACAATAAAACTTATTTTTGCCGGATGAGTGATTTTCGATTTACAAGACCTAACAGTTTCCCTCCGATAGTAAAGAACCTGATCATTATTAATGTGCTGGTTTATGTGGCTCAGCTGGTTTTTGATAAACAACTGGGGTTAACAGGCATCCTGGCATTATACCCCATAGACACTCCCGATTTTAAACCTTACCAGGTGGCCACTCACATGTTCACCCATTCCCCTCAGTTAAAATTCCATATTGTATTCAATATGTTTACGCTTTGGATGTTTGGGAGGATACTGGAGAATGTCTGGGGTGCCAGGAGATTTCTTTTGTTCTACCTCTTATGTGGTATAGGCGCTGCTGCCTGTCATCTGCTGATTCAGCATTTACGTTATGATCCGGCAATAGTCGAACAACTGACACAGGCTTATTATAACAATGATATAGAAACGATGGAAGGATTAGCTTCTAAAGCAGGTTTTTTAGCCCCGGCTGTTGGTGCTTCTGGTGCCATCATGGGGGTAATGGCGGCTTTTGCATACCTGTTTCCCAACACCGAGCTTTATATCATGTTGATACCCTTCCCGGTTAAAGCTAAATGGGCTATGCTGGGCCTGGCCGCTATCGATCTGTTTGGAGGAGTAGCGAGAGTAAGTGGCGATAATATTGCCCACTTTGCCCACCTCGGCGGCGCTATTACCGGGTTTTTAATCGTTTTTTTCTGGAACAAAACCAACCGCCGGTCGTTGTATTAAGAACAGCCTTTCATATAATCAATAAGTTATGTACTACTGGTTCCCTGCACTTACATTTGCAAACTGACAAAGTGAGACATGTCGTATACCGAAAAGCAATATCAACAAAGATTTTCACTGGGACAGAGTAATAATGCATTAACCCGGCTTATTGTTATCAATCTCGTGGTATTCATCACCCTGGCACTGATCAAAGTATTTTATTATTACATGTACAGACAGGAGGCCATTGTAACAACCCATTTCAATGAAGAAGCCCTGAAATGGGCCATCCTTTCCTCAGATTTAAACAGCTTTACCTCCAGGCCCTGGACCCTACTCACTGCCATGTTTACTCATACAGGTGTATGGATGATACTGGCCAATATGCTCTGGCTCTGGACTTTTGGTTATATCATGCAGGATCTGACAGGAAACCGTAAAATAATACCTCTGTATATCTATGGCGGATTGGTGGGGGCTATAGCCTTTTTGATTGCGGCGAACCTGCTGCCACATACAACACAAGTGAATACTGTGTATTTCGGAGCATCGGCAAGTATCACTGCCATAGCCATAGCAACCACCATGGTTTCTCCCGGGTATAAGATATTTCCTATGCTCAATGGCGGGTTTCCATTATGGATACTCACTGCACTGTATCTTGTTATTTCCATTGCAACAGTTCCAGCCTACCGGGTAGAAGTTTACATACCCCAGGTGGCCGGCGCATTGATGGGTTTCCTGTTTATCTGGCTGATACGCCAGGGATATGACTGGAGTGAATGGATGAGTAACTTTTTTGATTGGGTAAATAACCTTTTTAATCCCGACAAACCCAAACGGGGGCAAAAGAGCATTAAGGATCAGTTGTTTTACAAAGCGGCTGCGGACCCCTATAAAAAAACACCTAACGTTACCCAACAGCGTATTGATGCTATCCTGGATAAAATAAACCAGCAGGGATATAATTCCCTTTCTGATGAAGAAAAAGAGTTACTGAAAAGGGCCAGCAAGGAGGAATTGTAAAAAACAGGTCTTTATCGCTCTATTTTTTTGTCGATCGCCTCACAAATTGCATCGAATATTTGTCCTACCGTTCCTTCACCTTTAATAGATTTGAATTTTTTTGCTTTTTTATAATGCTCCGCCACAGGGGTTGTTTCGTTACTGTATACGGCAAATCTCTTCCTGATCACTTCTTCATTTGTATCGTCGCTCCGGCCGGAAGTCTTGCCACGGTTAAGCAGCCGTTTTACTAATTCCTCCTCTCCCACTTCCAGTGCCAGTACGGCAGCAATACTTGTCTTCTTTAATTCCAGTAATTTATCCAGTGCTACAGCCTGGGCCACGGTGCGGGGAAAGCCATCAAATAAAAAACCCCTTGCCTCTATATGCTGATCGAAATAAGAATCCACCATCCCGATAACCACTTCATCAGGTACCAATTGTCCCTTATCCATAAAACTCTTTGCCTCAATGCCTAAGGGTGTTTTGTCAGCAATTTCCTGTCTTAACAGATTGCCTGTGGACAGGTGTTTCAATCCGTACTTATCAACCAGTTTATCAGATTGTGTTCCTTTTCCGCTTCCCGGGGGGCCAAATAGAATCAAATTAAACATAAGCAATTGTCATTCTTGGTGTACGGACAAATATAATGTACAAGGCTTAAAATATCTCTCTCAAGATTAACTTTCGCCACAATTCATGTTTGCCATCAAAATGTTAACAAATCTGTGTTTCGCCATGAGGTCAAAACCAGCCCAACCTTGTTTCCGTAATTTTGTTAAACAGCTTATATGCGACACTTTTCAAGAATATTTGTATTGTTTGCCTTAACAGGTTTGCTTCAGCAATGCAGCTATTCGCAAAACAATAATTCAGCCACTAAAACGGCCAAAATGGATACCACAAAAAAAAATAACCCTGTGTACTCCACTACAGATACCTCTAAGGTGAACATGAGCGAAGAAGAGTGGAAAAAAGTATTACCTGCAGAAGTATTTTATATAGCCCGTCAAAAAGGTACGGAAAGACCCTGGACCAGTAAGTTTGAAAATTTCAAAGAAACAGGCACCTATTACTGCGCCGCCTGCGGTAATGCATTGTTTAAAAGCGACACAAAATTTGAAAGTGGGTGTGGCTGGCCAAGTTTTTATGAGCCTATCAGTAAAGGCAGCATTATTTATACCCCTGATCATACTCATGGAATGGAAAGAACAGAAGTACAATGTGGCCGTTGTAAAGCTCACCTGGGGCATGTTTTCGATGATGGTCCTCCCCCTACTGGCCTTCGGTACTGCATCAATGGGGTAATACTTGACTTTGCCAAAGCAAAGGATGCAGAGAAAAATTACAAGGAAAAACCACAGCAATAAGATGATTATGAAAACATTGATCCCGGCAATCACCCGCCGGGATTTTTTATTTTATAAAGCAAGCCCATATAAATAAATTTACTCTCGTAAAATCGTTATGTATGCAAGCGCTGAAAAGACTCCTGGTTTTATCCTTATTGGGAATTCTTAGTTCCGAACTGCCGGCACAGATCAATCCTTCTCAACTGATGCCGGTTGATCCGAAAGTTAAAATTGGACGGTTATCAAACGGTCTCACCTATTATATCAGGCAAAATAAAAAACCTGAACAAAGAGTGGAACTACGCCTCGTAGTGAATACGGGTTCAGTACTGGAAGATGATGATCAGCAAGGGCTGGCCCATTTTATGGAGCACATGAATTTTAATGGCACCAAACGTTTTCCGAAGAACGAACTGGTAAGTTACCTGCAGAGTATTGGTGTTGAATTTGGCGCCGATCTTAATGCATATACAAGTTTTGATGAAACCGTTTACATGTTGCCTGTACCTACCGACAAACCTGGATTGGTTGAAAAAGGTCTTCAGATACTGGAAGACTGGGCACATAATGCACTGCTTGATTCGCTGGAAATAGAAAAAGAAAGAGGAGTGGTGATAGAAGAATGGAGGTTGAGCCGCGGCGCTGAAGAAAGAATGATGAAACAAACTCTGCCAGTACAATACCAGGGGTCAAAGTATGCCGAACGCTTACCTATTGGTAAAATTGAAATACTGCAAAGTTTCTCTCATGCCGCTTTAAAACGTTTTTATAAAGACTGGTACCGCCCGGATCTGCAGGCGGTTATTGTAGTTGGTGATATTGATGTAAGTGATATGGAACAAAAAATAAAAGAAATCTTTGGCGATATACCGGCACCTTCTTCACCGAGGAAAAGAGAGATATTTACGGTGCCTGATCATGCTGAAGTATTATCTGTTGTGGCAAAAGACAAAGAAACTGCTTTTCCATCTGTTGAAGTATTGTTCAAGAAAGAAAAACAACCTGAAGCCACTATCGGGGACTATGTACGGTATATGAACGGAATATTATTCACCAGTATGCTGAACAACCGCTTCAGGGAAGTAACATTAAAACCAAACCCGCCATTTGTGGGTGCAGGTTCCTATTACGGGGAAAGTTATGCCAGAACAAAAGATGCCTACCAGCTTTTTGCCAATACCAGTGATACGGGTATGAGCCGAAGCCTTTATGCTTTGATGGAAGAAAACAGGCGGGTCTCCCTGTATGGTTTTACTGCTTCTGAATTTGATCTGCAGAAAAAACAAATTCAAAGCTATTATGACCGGATTTTTAATGAAAGAGAAAAAGAAGAATCTTATAAATATGTTGATGAATATGTAGGCAATTTCCTGGTGAATGAACCCATCCCTGGTATTGAATGGGAATATGATTTTGTAAAACAATATTTATCCTCAGTAACACTACAGGATATAAACAAGCTGGCCGCACAATGGACCACAAAGAACAATATGGTAGTTACCCTTAATGCCCCGGATAAACCGGGTATTAAAATTCCTTCAGCGGAAGAGGTTAAAAATGTTTTATCAGCCGCTGATATGGCCACCATAGAACCATACAAAGAGAAAGTACTGGCAGCAAGCCTGCTTGATCCGGCAAAACTGAAGGTTGGAAAAGTAATCAGCAGCAAACAGGATGATGAGTTGGGTACTACTGTGCTGAAACTGTCCAATGGCGCCACTGTAGTATTAAAGCCTACCAATTTTAAGAATGATGAAATAATCTTCAGGGCATTTAGTAAAGGTGGTCATTCCCTGGTAAAAGATGCTGACTATTATTCCGCTATCAATGCTGCTCCTATTGTTTCCCAAAGTGGTGTGGGTGATTTTTCTGCCATTGATCTGGGCAATATGCTAAAAGGGAAAAATACCGCCTTATCTCCCAGTATTGCTGCTAACAGCGAAGGAATGAGCGGTAACACTATCCCTAAAGAAACAGAAACTCTGTTACAACTGATACATCTTTACTTTACTGCACCAAGAAAAGATGCCGCCGCTTTTGAATCATTTAAAACAAGACAGAAACAACTTTATGCAAATGTGTCTGCTAATCCACAGATCTATTTCAGCGCCGAGTTTCAAAAGATCATGACACAAAACCATCCCCGTGGTGGGGCATTGCCCAAACCGGAAGATTTTGACAAAATCAGCCTTGACAGAAGCATACAGATCTATAAAGAGCGGTTTGCCAATGCAGGTGATTTTACATTCCTTTTCACTGGTTCTTTTAATGAAGAAACAATCAAACCGCTATTGGAAAAATACATTGGAAGCCTGCCCGGCATTGCTAAAAAAGAAACTTTCAGGGATTTGGGTATCAGACCTCCAAAGACCAAAGTAAATAAAGTAATTACAAAAGGAGCTGATCCAAAAAGTGTAGTCAATATTGTCTTTACAGGACCTGCAGTGTATAGCGCAAATGATGCGTATGCATTGCGAAGCCTGGGAGAACTGATGGATATTAAACTGGTAGAGCAGTTACGGGAAGAAAAGGGCGGTGTTTATGGGGTAAGCGCATCCGGTGGAATAAACAGAATACCTTATAGCAATTATGTTTTTAATATCACATTCCCCTGTGCCCCTGACAATGCAGATACTTTAACTGATGCTGCCATCAAAGAATTGAAGAAAATCATTACTTCCGGCGTAAGCACCGAAGACCTGGAAAAGATAAAAGAGCAACAAAAAAGAAAACTGGAAGTAGATATAAAACAGAACAGTTTCTGGTCAAACAATTTGTTCGACGCTTATTTTTATGGCAGCAACCCTTCTGAAATACTTAATAAACAGAAAATGATTGATAGCCTGAGTTCAAAAATGATCCAGGATGCGGCTAAGAAGTATATTAACCTGAACAGTTATATCAGGGCAACCCTGAAACCTGATATCAAACAAGAAGAAAAACCATTAAAGGCTTTTTAGAATAATAACTGATGAAATCACTGCGTCTTATTTTCTTTTTCCTGTTAGCTCTCTTCGTTGTAACAGCAGTATTATCATTGATCCTGCCTGTATCGCAGAAAATTGAAAAAACAATTGCCATTAATGCCCCGGCTGCCATAGTATATGAGCACCTCGCCAAACTGGATAATCTTAATAAGTGGTCTGTCTGGAACCAACAGGATTCTACGGTAAAACATACGTTATCCGGAACTGACGGGACCGTAGGAGCTATAAGCAGTTGGACAGGGTCTCCGGAAATTTCTGGTGATGGGAAAATGGAAATTACGTTACTCGAGCCCGGCAAAAAAGTGGGACACCATATTACTTTTATCAGGCCGCAAAAAAGAAAAGCCGATACCTTTTTTACACTGAATGAGATCAATGGCGTTACCTCTGTTACCTGGAGTTTTGAATTGGCCACTCCACGGCCGTGGAATATCTTTAACCTGTTCTACAGCATGGACAAGCAAATGGGAAGTGATTTTGAAAATGGATTAAAGGCTTTAAAGACAACTATCGAAAAGACATCTGTTGTTGCGAAATCAGATAAAAAATATGCTGTTATCCCAATGAATTTTCCCGCCACCAGTTATGCAAGCATCCGCCAACTTGTAAAATGGCCAGATATCTCCTCCTTTTATTCACAACATATTTCCATTCTGTACAGCGACTCAGTAAAAGAAAAGCTTAAGCCTGGTAGCCCGGCAGGATTATTTTTTGAATGGGATGAAAAAAATCAGCAGACTGATATGGCCGCAGCAATACCGGTAAGTGCCGGAGCAACATTTACAGGCAATATTATACGCATTGAGAATATTCCTGCTTCGAAAGCTGTTTATGTCAATTACTACGGAGCCTACAATAAATCCGAAGCGGCTTATAAAAGCATTGAACAATACCTTGCTGATAATAACTTAAAACAAAAAAGTCCTGTAATTGAACAATATATTACTGACCCGGCTATAGAAAAAGATACTACTAAATGGCTCACAAAAATTATTTTCCTGGTCGAGTAAACATTAGCCGGCACAAGCTCTCATAAAATGGTTTGCTATCTCCACCATTCCATTTACTTTTGCTGCAAAGGCTGAGTTATGAAACTGTCGCATCTGTCGGAGACATTAATTGGTTCTGAAATTGTAAAATTAGGGGGTGAAATAAGAGAAAAGATCCGCCATGGTGAACGCATCTATAATTTCACAATAGGTGATTTTGATCCATCTATCTTTCCTATCCCTAAAGAACTGGAAGATGCTATTGTTGAAGCCTACAGGAAGCATTTTACCAATTATCCTGCTGCAGAAGGAAACCTCGACCTTAGAGAGGCCATCCATTCTTTTACTAAAGATGAAGAAGGGCTTGACTACAGTATCAATGAAATATTAGTAGCCTCAGGCGGACGGCCGCTGATTTATACTGTTTTCAGGGCATTATGCGACAAAGGGGATAAAATTATTTATGCAGTTCCATCCTGGAACAATAATCATTATACCCATTTTGTAGGGGGTGAGCATATTGTTATTGAGGCCAAAGCTGAAAATAATTTCATGCCGACTGCCTCAGCTATCCGACCATATATTAAAGAGGCAGTATTGATATCACTATGTTCCCCTCAAAACCCCACCGGTACTACTTTCAGGAAAGAAGAGCTGGAAAATATTTGTGATATGGTAATTGAAGAAAATAAAAGACGGGGGGATGGCGAAAAGAAATTGTATGTAATGTATGATCAGATGTATTGGCATCTTACTTACGGAGATATAAAACATTACAATCCTGTTTCCCTTCGCCCGGCAATGAGAGAGTACACAATTTTTATTGATGCTATAAGCAAGGTCTTTGCAGCAACAGGAGTTCGTGTTGGCTGGGGCATGGGGCCGGCAACTGTTATCAGCAAAATGAAAGCCATTCTAACACATATTGGGGCCTGGGCTCCTATGGCAGAACAAAAGGCAGTAGCTTACTACCTGGCCAACAGGGATGGTATAAAAAGATATCTCACCAATTTTAAAAGTGAAATTGAAGAGAGACTACACCGCATTTACAATGGGTTCTCCTTATTGAAAAAAGAAGGTTATTCTGTAGATGCTATTACTCCGGAGGCAGCCATCTATCTCACTATTAAAATTGACCTGGCAGGAAAGAAAACAGCAGAAGGAAGATTATTGGAAAGTCAAAGTGATGTGACTGAGTATGTTTTAAATACAGCAGGATTGGCTGTTGTCCCTTTCTATGCATTTGGTGCAGACAGAAGTTCATCATGGTACCGGCTTAGCGTTGGCACCTGTAAAAAAGAGGAAATAGAAGAGATGATCGGGAAACTGCGGGAAGCACTGCTTAAATTATCATAATAAAAAAGAGAGCAAATGCTCTTTTTTATTATGCCCGTAAATTAATTCTTGTTGATAAAAAACCTGAAGGGTCTTAGCCTGAGATGGTTGGCTTCCTTCAGCATCTTTTTTCTGTTTGAAGTGATCCTGTTTCGATCCAATAATTCATTTGCATTACAAAATCTTTCACCCGTATCGGTAACAGATAGTATCTCATTTAAGTACGCTACTTCCTGCTCAATAGCCTGTTCGCTCATGAACTCGTCTTTAAAAAGCAGTAAAATGTTTCGGCCCTGGTTCTTCATTTTGGTAAAGAAATAGTTTAATATCCTGACATTCCTTTAGTACTTGGACAGCCACAACCCTTTCCGCCTTTACCTGAGCCGGAATAATAATTACGATTGCAGGCCGCCAGAAGTACCATTAATAACGCTGCAACCAGTATTTTGTTGATTGTCTTCATATTTGTAAGTTCTAAATTAAAACTATTTTACAAACAAATTAGTATCCTGTTGGACGAAAAAGACGTAAAAATTAACCTAAATCAGCCTGTTTCGTACAAAAAACAGGAGAAACCCCGCATTCTGGTGGCTCCGCTTGATTGGGGACTGGGGCATGCAGCCCGCTGCATACCCATTATCCGGGAACTCCTGGTACAGGGATGCGAGGTAATAACAGGAGGTAGCGGATCATCCAGGATGATTCTGCAAAGTGAATTTCCTGCTCTGCTGCATTTGGAAGCTCCTTCGTTTGTTGTCAGGTACAGCAAATCCAAATGGATGTTCCCGTTAAAAATGATGGAACAGTTTCCGCTTCTTAAGAAGCAATCAATAAGAGAAACTAATTGGCTCAATGAAGTCGTGGAGCAATATTCAATTGATGCAGTAATATCTGATAACCGGTTTGGTATGCATCACGATAAAATTCCCTGCATATTTATCAGCCATCAGCTCGGGCTAAAGTCAGGATTAGGAAAATTTATTGACCGGTTCATACAGAAAAATCAATATACTATCCTCGATAAATATGCTGCCTGTTGGGTACCTGATTATGAAACAGGGGTTTCCCTCGCCGGAGAGTTATCACATCCCTCTAAAAAACCACAGTTACCTCTTTATTACCTGGGACCACTATCAAGATTTGAAAGAAAGAAACTACCAGGAAAAAAGAATCATGTCCTGGTTATTTTATCCGGACCCGAGCCACAAAGAACTATACTGGAAAAAATGATCAGAGCAGATATTGACAAATTTGAGGGAACTGTAACGATTGTAAGAGGGCTCCCTGATTCATCGGAGCAGATTCCTTCAACCGGTTCTGTCCAGTACTTTAATCATTTACCTGCAGAAAAACTGAATGAGCAGATAATAGCAGCCGAATATATTATCAGCCGTAGCGGCTATAGCACTCTTATGGACATAATACCCTTGCAAAAGAAAAGCATTCTTATCCCTACTCCCGGACAGCCAGAGCAGGAATACCTTGGAGCCTACTATCTGAAACAACACATGGCACTCTGTATTAAGCAAAAAAAATTTTCATTTACCGAAGCTATCCGGAAAGCCACCGATTTTTCTTACCGGTTACCAATCCTTCCTGTAAACGATAAGCTTAGTGAGGTAATCCGCCAATTCCTTGCAGCAATACACTAAACATTCCATTTATATTTGCAGCTTCGTTCAAATTATTGATTTCTGAATACGAATACCAAAGCACATATCGCTGTTTTACTGACTAACTTGTTCTTCGCTGTCAACCTGAGTATGGTAAAACA
This sequence comes from Bacteroidota bacterium, assembly GCA_029558715.1. GTDB lineage: Bacteria > Bacteroidota > Bacteroidia > Chitinophagales > Chitinophagaceae > JJ008. The sequence continues at coordinate 79,942 of JAKQEA010000113.1, forward strand.
TATATCGCCGTCAGTAGTAGGGCCATATGGATTAAATGTACTTCGTGTTGGTATCAGCCTGTTGCTATTTTGGATGGTTTGGATATTTGGGAGGACCGCAGCAGGTATTCGGCGAAAAGATCTTCCCCGGTTTATCCTTTGTGGATTAACAGGTGTCGCTATCAACCAGATGCTTTTCATAAAGGGGCTGACGATGACTTCTACTATCCACGCATCATTACTTATGCTATGTACTCCTTTACTGATTACTGTCTTCGCTTTCTGGATACTAAAAGAAAAGATTACTTTCCTTAAATCTCTCGGGCTTGCACTTGGTATTGGTGGGGCTGTATTATTGATCATGTCAAAAGAAAAAAATGGTACTGCTTCTTTATTGGGTGACATGCTTATTGTATTGAATGCAATGGCTTATACTATCTATTTCATTCTGGTAAAACCCTTGATGCAGGAATATCCTCCATTGCATGTAGTAAGATGGGTATTTACTTTCGGTTTCCTTATGATCGTACCATTTGGCTGGATTCAGTTCACTGAAGTGCAATGGATACAATTTGACTGGTCACATTTTATTTCACTTTTTACTATCGTAATTTGTGGTACTTTTTTAGCTTATTCCTTTAATATTTTTGGTATAAAACACCTCGGAGCAGGCGTTACTGGTTCATATATTTACACACAACCAGTGTTTGCAGCCATCATTGCTGCTTTTTTCTTAAAAGAAGATTTTAATTGGGAGAAAGTAATCGCAGGATTAATGATTTTCAGCGGAGTGTTTTTAGTAAGTCGTAAAGCCCCGCCTGTTATTGAGGAATAGAAGCTTTACTGGCTTGATTTAGGATAATCAAAAAACCAAAAATCTTTTTTTGCCGTTCTGAATTCTTTCCAGGTTTTACTGTGAATTTTTACAGCAAACACACCACAGGTTGGGATATTATCAATTCTTGTATCTGTCAGCAAATTGGCAAAATCGGTAATTCCATTATTATGCGAAAAAACAGCAATATTACTCAGTGTATCGTCAACATTTTCAATTACAGAAAAGAAAGATACAGCCTCAGGGAGATAAAGTTCATCTTTAAAAAAGATATTTCCTTTTTTGATACCAAATTCTTCAGCAAACACTTTAGCTGTTTTTGCAGCCCTCTTTGCCGGGCTGGCAATTATTGCATCAATCACCACACTTTTATTCTTTAATCTTTTGGCCATTACCGGCGCATCTTTTTTACCCCTCTCATTCAAGGGCCGGTCAAAATCATCAAGACCTGCCAGCCCCCAATCACTTTTGGCATGACGAACAAGTATCAATGTTTTCATTCAATAAAATTTATTGTGAAAGATACAATATTGAATACGTTCTTACGGCTAATAACCCCTGACGTTCTTTCCTTCCATATAGTTCATGAAAGCCTTGTTCACTACTTTGTTTCCGCCCGGAGTAGGATAATTACCTGTAAAATACCAGTCTCCTAAATTACCGGGGCAGGCTTTATGCAGGTCTTCTATGCTCTGGAATATTACATATACCGGAATATCAAGTCCTGAAGGTGTTATTAATTGAGCAATTTTACCGGAAATCTCTTCTGCAGTGAATTGCTTGTATAGTTGTTTTACAACATTCTCTGTATGAAGCTGATTATTTCGCTGAAGATCCTTGCATTTATCAAGCAGGCTGGTCAATAACTCTGTTTTACCTCTTTCCTTTATCAGTTCAACAGCAGCATTAAAAGCAATAAAGTCTCCCATTTTACTCATATCAATACCGTAGCAGTCCGGGTAGCGGATCTGGGGTGATGAGGATACAACAACTATTCTTTTTGGCTTTAATCTTCCCAGCATGCGGATAATGCTTTCCTTAAGCGTTGTTCCTCTTACAATAGAATCATCAATCACTACCAGTGTGTCCTGCCCGGGACGAACGGTTCCATAAGTAATATCATAGACGTGTTGGACCATTTCATTGCGGCTTACATCTTCCGTAATAAAGGTTCTCATCTTCACGTCTTTTATTGCAATCTTTTCTATGCGTATCTTACGGGTTATCATTTCCGTAAGCTTCTCCGCATCGAAATCATTTCCCCAGCTTAGTATTCGTTCGATTTTTACTTTGTTGAGGTAATCTTCCATTCCTTTCAGCATCCCATAAAATGCTGTTTCTGCTGTATTTGGAATAAAAGAAAAAATTGTATTCTTAAGATCATGATCAATGATGTTCAGCACCTGTTCGCTCAGGTTGTAACCCAATGCATTCCTTTCTCTGTAAATTTTTTCGTCACTGCCTCTTGAAAAATAAATTCTTTCAAAGCTGCAGGCTTTTCTTTCTTTAGGCTCCAGTATCTGGGCTACTTCAATTTCTCCGTTCTCAGTTACTATCAATGCCTGTCCCGGCATCAATTCCTGCACTTCATTTTCACCAACATTAAAGGTAGTTCTGATAGCAGCCCTTTCAGAAGCAGCCACTACTACTTCATCATTAATGTAGTAATAGGATGGCCTGATTCCATGTGCATCACGAAAAACAAAACCGATACCATTACCTGTAACGCCGCCTACATGAAAACCACCATCAAGAAGTGGAAGTGTTTTTTTCAACACTTTTTTAATATCCATTTTCTGAGGTGAAGCTTCATCTTCCTTGCAAAGAAAAGTATGCATGAGTTCTATCATGGCAGCAAGATCACTGAATCGAACAGTATGATGCGGCTCTTTCCCTACCAATGTGAATAGCTCATCCGAATTAACAATATTAAAATTTCCTGCCAGGGCGAGATTGCGTGCAGGAATTGTATCTCTGTTTATGAAGGGGTGGCAATACTCCAGTTTATTTTTCCCTTGTGTTCCATAACGAAGATGGCCCAATAATAATTCACCCAGGAAAGCTACATGCCCTTTCATCAAACCGGGGTGACTTTTTATATCAGGATGATATTTTTCCAGTTCTTCAATTTCTTTTCCTATCTGTTGAAAGATATCGGCTATGGCTTGCGGAGCATTACTGCGTATGCGATTCATGAAGGGGTAGCCAGGCTCTACATTAAGTTTGACAGTTGCTACACCTGCCCCATCCTGCCCACGATTGTGTTGCTTTTCCATAAGCAGGTACAGTTTGTTAAGGCCCCACAGTACCGTACCATACTGTTGCTGGTAATATGAAAAAGATTTTCTTAACCGGATGAATGCCAGTCCGCATTCGTGTTTTATCGGGTCGCTCATGGAAGGCGCAAAGGTAGGCGATAAATACGAACTATCCCGCTTATTAATAAGGTTGATTATCCCTTAGCTGGGGAATAATTACCGAGAGGGAGCACCCGGAACCAGGTGCAGAGGTTATCTCAACTTTTCCATTAAAAAGAGCCGCCCTTGTATTGATATTACTAAAACCAAGGCCCCCATTTTTCCTGGCGTTCGGGTCAAACCCTTTACCATCATCCCTAATATTGAGGATAATATATTCAGCATCAGACTGGAGTTTTATCTGGATCGTAGTAGCCCCGGCATGCCGGATAATATTGCTTATCTGCTCCTGTATGATACGGAAAAGCATCAGCCTGAGATTGACCGGAAGATTATCTTCGTTAAAGTAACGATATAAGAATTCAATATTAAATGTATGTGCCATTTTAAGCGCATCACAAAGATCCTGAACAGATTCTACCAGCCCCAGGTCTCCAAGAGTCGGCGGCACTAGCGACTGCGACATCTGTCTTATCTCATTTATGATGGAGGCCAGGTTTTTATGAGAAAGGCTGATCATCTCATGTACTTCACCGGTGGCTTTTTCCTTTGCCACTTCCAGGTATAATCTGGTGGTATTAAGGTGTTGATTAATATTGTCATGCAATTCTTTTCCAATCTCCCTTCTTTCCTTTTCCTGGCCGTCAATAGTAGCCTGTGTCACCTGTTTTTGTTTCTGGATTTCCTGCTCAATTAATTCCTGGGACAGCCTTTTTTGTTCGGTAATATCAGTAAAGGAACAAATGACATTGATAATATTTCCATCTCCATCCAACACCGGTTCGGCATTTACCAACAGCCAAACTCTATCATTGGTAACAGGTCTGTAAATTCCCATCACCACATCCAATACAGGTTTTTTTGTTCTTAGTGCCACAGGAACAGGATGAGTATCTGCCGGGAAATCCTGTCCATCTTCATGTATAACATTCCACCCAGAATCCGGGGGAGTTATGCCAAGCAATTGATCCTCTGTTAACCCAAGTAAATCTAAGGCTGCCTGGTTTGTCACGACCATTTTCCCATTTTCATCCTGTAGCAGTACTCCCATCTTGAGATTATGTATCAGGTTCCTGAATCTTCTTTCACTTTCTCTCAGCTTATCTTCAATCTTCTTTCTTTTAGAGTCATTTGTAAAATAAATGACCATTGCATTAAAAGTCGGATTATCCAGCAGATTGTGGCCTCTTACTGTACACCAGACCCATTCTCCGTTTGCATGAAGAAGGCGAAGAGAAATATAATTCAGCACCGATTCATTTTTAGACTCCATAGCAAAGGCTTCCAGCGCTGATTTAATATCTTCCGGAAAGACAAATTCGAAAATACTGCGACCCAAAAGATCAGCAGGTGCATACCCTGATATCTTATCAATTGATGGACTGCAATATTTTATACTACCCTTTGAATCTGTCATTACTATACCATCCAATGAATGGGTGATCATATTACGGTAAAACAATTCACTCTCCTGGAGTTTTGCCTGGGCTTTTTTTCTTTCCGTTATATCTCTTCCTACACCCAGCAAGCCAATTTTATTCCCCATATCATCATGTAATAATGATACAGTATGCAACAAATATTTCCGTTCCCCGTCACTTCCAACAAAAGATACTTCTCCTTTCCATATTCCGTTGGAGAAAACAATTTCAGCCACCTGGTCATGTGTATACGGTGAATAATCTGTATCCAGTACCCCCCTGAATGGTTTACCAATCGCTTCTTCTTCTGTAATTCCGGTCAGTTTTTCAATAATATGATTCCAGGAGGTTACAAACCTCTTCAGATCAGTTGTTACAATCACATCTGTAACATTATTAAGGATAGTTGCCTGGTTACGAAAACGTTTTTCACTTTCAATAAGAGCTTCTTCTGTTTGTTTACGCATAGTATCATCAAAAAAGTTGATTACTATTCCTTTCACATAAGGATTGTCTAAGAGATTGTGCCCTCTTATCATACACCACATCCAGCCAGCTTTCTTGTTTAATATTCTTACAGAGATGAATTTTTTTCTTCCTGAAACATTATTGATTTCATCCCAAAATGCAGTAATGACCTGCTGGCGATCATCCGGGTGAGCATAATCAAAAACATTTTTACCTAGAGCCTCTTCGATTGTATAACCCAGTATTGATGTAATTGAAGGCGATGCAAAAGTTACAACTCCCTCTATATTGGCGATCAGTATCCCATCAAGTGAGTTGGAAAACAGGTTGCGGTAAAATAATTCGCTGGCTTTAAGTTGTTGTTCTGCCTCACGTTGTTCTGTAATATCTTGCTGCGTACCCCAAACTCTTTTGAGTTCTCCACTTTCTACAATACCTGTCATCTGGTTTAGAAAGTGTTTGATTTTACCGTTACGGTCAAATTCCCTTGTCTCCACAGTAGTGGTTTGAAACCGATTTCTTATAAATTTTTTCAAATTCTCCACTCTTTCGGGGTCGGAAAAATCCATGAGCTGATCTAACGAGGCACCAATTATTTCATCTGCCTTATCATATCCGTACATCCGTGCCAGGTTATCATTACACTCCACCAGACACGAATTCTTTTTCCAGTACTCGATGATTTTTTCAGGTGGGTCAGTTATTATCACCGGTTCCGCAGACTCAAACATCCAAAGCCCTTCCGCACTTTTTTCAAAAGCTTTGTATCGCTCTGAAAGTTTCCTTGCAATATTTTCTGACTCCTGTGCATTACCATCACCACTTATATGTTGCACTCCAATAGCCTGTACCATTTTAATTTTACCGGGCTCCTCTGCAAAAGCAGAAATCTCCCAGGAAATTTCACGGTATCCATCACCCGCCAGCATTACTTTTAATTCCACTTTACATGGCTGCCCCGGTGCTTGAACACACTGTTTTACTGTCTTAGAAAATTTTTCAGCTTCCTCTCCCTGAAAAATGGTATTAACCTGTTTGCCTAAAAAATCAGGTGAAAGATGATTAAATTCTTTCTGAAATAATGGGTTTACAAAAGCGAGATTCCCATTCAGATCAATAAGCAGGTAATAAAATTGCCCCGATTGCCGGAAATATTCCGCCAGGCCGTTTATATTGGATAATGAGGTAAACATTACTACAACAAATGTCTTCTTTGTACGGTGATCATTCCGGTAAAAATAGTTATATTAATAATTTATCATAGTAGTTTATTTACTGCTATTTTGAAATTCCCCGGACCTTTATAAAAGAAAAGCCGTTACTCTTGTAACGGCTTCCATTAAATATATTCTGTCATATTTAGAATGCTTTTGTATCTGTGGCAAACTTTTGCAGTTGCGGGCACTCTTCAGCTGTCGCCGGATCTATCATAACATAATAAGAGGGAAGTTTGTTTTTTAGCCATTTCTCCATAGTCTTGCTTTTCTTTTCTTCCAGGGCAAAGTTGGAAATTTTACTGTAATCATCCTGCATATTCATCCGGTGCGGTTGTGAACGGGATTTAAGGTAAACAACCCGTACTCCTTTTTTGCCCTGCTCACTCTCAAAGGCTGTAGGCTGTGAGTAATCGCCTACTTTCATTTTACCCAACATTGCTACCATGTCTTTATCCAGCATATCGATTGTAACAAAGGTAGATCCTTCCCTGTCCGTAATGCACGGACCTGTATACTTTGCTGCTTCATCATCGCTATATTTGGAAGCTGCTTCATTAAAGCCTATGGTTCCGGCTATTATCTTTGAGCGAACTGTATCCAGTTTTCTTCTTGCCTGCCCGATCTCTTCTTCTGTAACAGGAGGTATACGGAGAATATGACGCACTATCGCATCATCACCATTACGTTGCACCATCTGAATAATATGGAATCCAAATTTTGATTTAACAGGAGGAGATATTTCACCTTCCTTCAGCCGAAATGCAGTTGACATAAATACAGGATCCCATGTCTTTTCAGTTCTGTTTATCTGGTACTGGCCACCCCTATCGCGGCTTCCGGGATCTTCCGAAACCTTTTTAGCTAACTGCTCAAAAGTAGTAACCTTCATCTCAATCTGCTTCTTATAATTATTCATTTCTCCCACAATATACTGTTCGAGTTCTCTTGATGGTTTGGGATAAATAATAATTTGGCATATTTCCAGCTCAGATTCATAAAAAGGGAGACTGTCTTTTGGTATTTTATCAAAATACGCTTTTACTTCTATCGGGGTAATTCTTACATTGTCAACGATCTTACGTTGCATAGCCTGCGCCAGTTTCTGTTCCTTTACAGACTCTCTTGCATCATCTTTTATCTGGTAGATGGTTTTTCCGGCAATCTCTTCCAGTGCTTCCTGGCTTCCTAACTGGTTAATATAGGTTCTGATCCGATTATCCAGGTCAGCTTCTACCTCTTCATCAGTAACGGGAAGAGAATCTTTCATCGCCTGCAGCATCAACACTTTTGAAATGATTGCCTGTTCCATCAACAAACATTCACCATTCTCCGGAACAGTGCCTCCCTGCCGGACAATATCAGCCAATGAATTTTTAATATCAGAATACAGGATGATCCTGTCACCGACTATACCGGCAATTTTATCCGCTATCACTTTTTTGGGCTGACCCTGAGCCGATGTAATAATCGCCAGAGTTAAAAAACAGGCCGTTAAGATTTTCTTTGTAATAAGCATAAGTTCAAAAGTACTTTGCCGGGTATAACTTAAATATTATAAGGCAGGTATTTAACAAAAGTTTGATAAGAAGTCCCGGGTTTTCAGCTATTAAACATGATTAACTGGCAACTCTGAAGTTCAGAAAACTAAAGAGTTCTCTTAACTTCTTCAATCTCGTAAGCTTCCACCACATCACCTACTTTGATATCGCTGAAATTTTTAATGGTTAAGCCGCACTCCATACCCGAAACCACTTCTTTGGCATCATCTTTAAAACGCTTCAATGAAGCCAGTTCTGCATTGGCGCCTTCACCGGTTGGATATATAACAATACCATCACGGATAAGACGTATTTTAGAATCCCGTTTGATCTTTCCGTCCAGTACAAAACATCCTGCAACGGTAGCTTTATCAAATTTAAATACTTCCCTGATCTCCACATTAGCAACAATCCTCTCCTGTACTTTAGGCTCAAGCATACCTTCCATCGCACTTTTCACTTCTTCTATAGCATTATAGATGATTGAATACATCTTTATTTCGATCCCGGCATTGTCAGCTAATCTTGATGCCTGAAGTGAAGGACGTACGTTAAAGGCAATAACGATTGCATCTGAAGCTTCTGCCAGCACTATATCACTTTCGTTGATCTGGCCAACTCCTTTATGGATTACACTTACCAGGATCTCTTGCGTAGATAGTTTTTGTAATGAGTCACTCAACGCTTCTACTGAACCGTCCACATCACCCTTGATGATTACTTTCAGTTCTTTAAAGCTTCCTAATGCAAGACGGCGACCAATTTCATCCAATGTGATATGTTTCTTGGTGCGAATACCCTGTTCCCTTAATATCTGTGCACGGCGATAAGCGATTTCTTTTGCTTCAGCCTCGTCTTCATATACTTTAAATTTCTCACCGGCCTGCGGAGCACCATTCAACCCTAATATTACTGCCGGAGCAGAAGGCCCGGCCTTATCTTCTCTTTTATTCCTTTCATTAAACATTGCTTTCACACGACCAAAATACTGTCCGCTCACAATCAAATCTCCGGGTTTCAATGTTCCGTTTTCAACAAGGAGGGTTGCCACATATCCACGGCCCTTATCCAATGAAGCTTCAATGATAGTTCCTGTAGCCTCTCTCTCAGGATTTGCTTTTAAATCCAGCAATTCTGCTTCCAGTAAAATTTTCTCTAATAGCTTATCAATATTCAATCCTTTCTTGGCAGCAATTTCCTGATTTTGGTATTTACCACCCCATTCTTCCACTAATAAATTCATTTGCGAAAGCTGCTCGTAAATTTTTTGCGGATTAGCTCCGTCTTTATCAATCTTGTTGATGGCAAAAATCATGGGTACACCAGCAGCCTGGGCATGGCTGATAGCCTCACGGGTTTGTGGCATCACTGCATCATCTGCTGCAATTACAATTACAGCTATGTCAGTAACCTTAGCACCCCTTGCCCTCATCGCAGTAAATGCTTCGTGACCCGGTGTATCTAAGAAAGTAATTTCTTTTCCATTGGGCAATTCTACCTGGTAAGCGCCAATGTGCTGTGTAATACCGCCAGCCTCTCCTGCTACCACATTAGCACTTCTGATATAGTCAAGTAATGATGTTTTACCATGATCTACGTGGCCCATAATAGTAACTATCGGAGAACGGGGTTTGAGATCCTCTTCATTATCTTCTTCAATTTCTTCCTCCATTTCCATCTGCTTCTCCATATCGATAAACTCCACATCGAATCCAAACTCACTGGCCACCAGTTCTATTACTTCTGCATCCAGACGCTGATTAATAGATACCATAATACCAAGACTCATACACTTGCTGATAACTTCAGCAAAACTTACATCCATCAGGTTAGCCAGCTCACTAACACTGATAAATTCTGTAACCTGTAGTTTGTTATCTTCTGCCGCCTCACCCATGGCATCAGCCATTTCCTGCCTTTTTTCCCGGCGCAACTTGGCCTTAAGACTTTTGCCTTTCCCTCCGCCACCTGATAATTTGGCTTGTGTTTCTTGTATTTTTTTCTGAATCTCTTTTTCGTCGATCAGTTTTTCCTCACGACGTCCACCACCAGCTGCCGCACCTCTTCCACGATTGAAACTACCTCCTCCTCCAGCGCCTCCCCTTCCACGATTGAAATTACCCCCACCACCACCGGGTCTTTTATCTTCTTCTTTGTTGATGAAAATTTCCCGTTTGTTGTCCTTCTTCTCTATCGGAATACGTTTTCTTTTCTTCTTCTCGTCTTTTACAGGTCTTGTATCACTATCAACAGGTAACTCAATTTTACCTAATATCTTAGGACCTGTCAGTTTTTCAACTTCTATATTTTCAATAACCGTTTGCTGCTCTTCAGCTACTGGCTCTTCCTTTACTACAATTTCTTCAACTGGCTTTTCTACTGCCTCTATTTCTTCTTCCTTTTTCTTTTTCCCTTTGCCCTTTGCAGGTTTTTCTTCCTCAACAGGTTTTACTTCTTCTTTCTTTGCCTTTACTCCTTTTTTCGGCCGGGTAGAAGAATCTATTGCAGAGAGATCAATTTTCTTAACCACTTTTGGCCCTTCAATTTCAGGAGCTTCCAGCTTAACAACCTCCTCCTCTTTCTTTTCCTCCTCTTTAACCGGCTTAACGGGTTTCTCTTCTGCGGGTTTAGCTTCTTCTTCCTTCTTAGGTGTTTTAGCAGCTGGCTTTTCTTCCTTTTTAAAACTTATTTCCTCATCTTCTTTCTTTTTCTTCGCCTCTCCTTGTGCGCCTTTAGGCAATTCAAGCTGATCGCTTTTCATTTTAGCAGCCTTATCACTCTGGAACTCCTGCTGTAAGGCACGGTACATATCCTCACTCAACTTTGAAGTAGGTTTCAGCTCATCTTTGGGAAAACCTTTCCCTAACAGGAAATCAATAATAGTATCCTGCCCAACGTTAAACTCTTTAGCCGCAGCTAATAATCTTGGAAGTTTTAATTCTGCCATTCAGGTTTTTTAGTTAAATGTTTATTGGTTAACTGGTTAATTGGGATAGATCCTGTATACACTTAATTAACTCAATTAACCTAATACCCTTCTGTTATTCTTTTTCAAACTCTTCTTTCAAAATCTTTCTTAAATCGTCAATAGTCTCTTTTTCCAGGTCTGTTCTCCTTTCTAATTCCTCGGGAGTAAGAGCCAACACACTTCTTGCCGTATCACAACCAACTCTCTTTAGTTCGTCAATGATCCATGTTTCAATTTCATCGCTGAATTCCTCCAGGTCAATATCAAACTCTTCTGTCTCTCCTTCATTATCACGGTATACATCAAGCTCATACCCGGTCAATTCTGAAGCCAGTTTAATGTTTACACCCCGGCGACCAATTGCCAATGAAACCTGGTCGGGTTTAAGGTAAACATTTGCATGTTTATTCTCATTATCCAGCTCCATGCTGGTTATTTTGGCAGGTGTCAATGAACGCTGTATGAGTAACTGAATATTACTTGTCCAGTTAATCACATCTATGTTTTCATTTTTTAGTTCCCGAACGATACCATGAATACGGCTACCTTTCATACCTACACAAGCACCTACCGGATCGATACGGTCATCATATGACTCCACCGCTACTTTGGCTCTTTCTCCCGGATCCCGAACGATCTTCTTAATTACAATGAGGCCATCAAAGATCTCGGGTACTTCAATCTCCAGCAATTTCGCCAAAAAGTCCGGTGAAGTTCGTGAAAGAATAATAACAGGGTTGTTATTCTTCATATCCACTTTTTTCACTACTGCACGGGTATTCTCCCCTTTTTTGAAATAATCCTGTGGTATCTGTTCGCTTTTAGGCAGAATCAATTCATTCCCTTCTTCATCCAGCAGCAAGATCTCTTTCTTCCAAACCTGGTATACTTCGGCACTAATGATCTCACCAATTCTGTCACCATATTTCTTAGCCAGTACATTCTTCTTCAAATCACTAATACGGCTGGCTAATGTTTGTTTAGCAGCGAGGATTGCCCGGCGGCCAAAATCAAGCAGGTCAATCTCTTCGTACAACTCTTCTCCCACTTCAAAGTCAGGTTCAATTTTTACCGCATCTTTATATGCAATCTGTGCCAGCGGATCTTCCACCTGCCCGTCTTCCACAATCATGCGACGGCGGATAATTTCAAGGTCACCTTTTTCGGCGTTTACAATCACATCAAAGTTCTCATCACTGCCATACTTTTTACGCAATAAGGTTTTAAAAACATCTTCCACCACTTTCATCATGGTCGGGCGGTCAATATTTTCCGCATCTTTAAAATCCTGGAATGCGTCGATCAGGTTAATACTTGACATAGCTCAAAATTTTGTAATCCTGGTTGATTAAAATTTAATTTGAATTTTTGTTGTTTTTATATCATCAAAAGGAATAGTATACTTTACTATTTCCATTTTTTTCCCTTTTCCTTTTATCTCCTCCAGTTCAATATCCGTATCAGATACACTTAAAAGTTTCCCTTCTTTTTTAGCTCCATCTTTAGTAAGAACCTCAACAAACCGGCCAATATTTTTGAGAAACTGCCGGTGAAGTTTTAGCGGTTCATCCAGGCCTGGAGAGGATAACTCAAGAGAAAAATCTCCATCAGGAAAAATGGCCTCTTCTTCCAGCTGTTTGTACAGTTTCCTGTTAAATTGAACCAGCTTTTCAACACTAACTCCATGATTTCCATCGATATATATCTTAATATTGTTAGTAGGTTTGATTTTAATCTCCACTAAAAACAATTCCGGTTCAGCACTTATCAGGGCTGTTACTTTTTCCTCGATTGACTGTATTTGTGACTCGATGTTCATGGGGTATAAAAGAAGAAGGGAACGGCCTCGTTCCCTTCTATCATCTTTTTCCGATGCAAATGTAAGGGAAATAAGCATTATAAGCCAAATTGTATTGCTGAAAACAGAAGGTTAATAATTCGGTAAACAACGGCAAATTACCGGTTACAAAAAAAAGCTCCATCTTATCTTTACACTGCAATGAAATACATTTTATTCGCCTTACTGGCTTATATCTTATATCAGTTCATTTTTAAACTGGTAATTCCGGTTTATCTCGCCAGCCGAAAGATAAAAAAGGGCTTCAGGGAAATGCAGAACCGCATGCAGGAACAAATGCAACAGCAAGGTTATTCACCCCAATCTTCAACTACAGAGCCGCCTAAAAAAACAAAAGCCGGAGATTATATTGAGTTTGAGGAAATAAAGTGATTATTTCTTTTGCTTAAACAGCCACGATAATAATTCCGGTTCGGCAAAGGCAGGATCCCAACTGTTATGATTAGCATCGGGATACAATGTAAACTTTACTGCCGCTTTTGCTGCTTTTAAAGCATCAACCATTTTTTCCGATAGTTCAGGCGGTACTACATCGTCTTTACCCCCATGAAATACCCACCATTTGGTTTTTTTCATCACTGGTGCCGTTGTAGGTTCACCACCTCCGCAAATGGGAAATGCCGCAGCAAATAATCTTGGATTTCGCCGCACAATCTCAAAAGTTCCCATTCCTCCCATTGAAAGACCCCCTGCATAAACCTGTCTTTTACTTACCCGGTAGTCTTTCATTATTGAGTATAATAATTCCTGAGCCAGTTTCATAGCGATAGTTGGTTCTCCCTGCGCTTTAAAGCCGAATACCCTTTTAGCGTTTTCCATCCTGAAGTCAACATTGCTCCAAAAACTGTTTTGGGGACATTGAGGAAAAACCACTATCGCCGGGTAATCTCGTCTCACTTGCTCTTTCAGAAACAGTTTTGCTCCATGTACCAATTGCTTTTCGTTATCATTTCCTCTTTCACCAGCGCCGTGCAGAAAAAAGACCAACGGATATTTTTTAGAAGCATCATAATTCTCAGGCAACAATAAACGATACAGCATAGTATCATTACCGGTAATAAATTGCTTTTTTTGAAAGAGGTTCAAATCCTGCGCAGTCGTCATTACAGACAAACTGATCAATACGATCAACCCGATAAACTTTTTCATAATAGTTATTTAGTTAATTGAAAATTGGTTTCTTTTACATCAGCACTACTGCCGCCGATGAACAATTTAAATTCACCGGGCTCATAAATATATTGCAGCTTATCATTGTAAAAGCGAAGATCATCAGCACCAACCGTAAATCGTATCTCTTTTGCTTCTCCCTTTTTCAGTAGTATTTTCTGAAATCCTTTCAGTTCTTTTACGGGTCTTACGACCGAACCGGTGATATCTCTTATATATAATTGAACCACTTCTTCGCCATCATACTCACCTGTATTACGAACAGTAACGATCGCATCCACTTTTTCTCCGGGTTTAAACTCTTTTTTACTCATCCTGATCTCACTGTATTCAAATTTTGAATAACCAAGTCCATAACCAAATGGATACTTTGGATGAATAGAAAGATCAATATACGCCGACCGGTAAAAACGATCACTATCGCTGGTGGCCGGACGACCCGTGTTATAATAATTATAATAGATCGGAATTTGTCCCTCTGTCCTTGGAAAGCTCATAGGCAATTTCCCGGAAGGATTATAATCACCAAACAATACATCCGCCATGGCATTACCGGCTTCAGTTCCCAGCCACCAGGTGTAAAGAATCGCTGATGCATGATCAGCCGTCCAGTTGAAGATCAGCGGACGACCTGCACTGATCATCACTACCACTGGTTTACCGGTTGCCATTATTACTTTGATCAATTCTTCCTGCACTCCCGGAAGTTGGATACTACTCCTGCTCTTGGCCTCTCCACTCATATCCCTTGCTTCACCCACACTGATGATAACAATATCTGCTTCATTAGCTACAGCCACTGCTTCAGCAAAACCTGCTCTTATCGTATCATTAATATTACAGCCTTTGGCATAGAATAATTTTGTATCAGTGTTTACCTTTTTTTGTACTCCTTCCCAAAGAGAAGAAATTCTTGCGGTATCATCGGGCCAGTCATAACTCCAGAAACCGTTATTATCAGCTTTTGCTTTAGCAAACGGTCCAATGAGTGCAATTGTTTTAGTTTGCTTGTTGAGTGGTAATAAACGGTTTTCATTCTTTAGAAGCACAATACTTTTTTTTGCCATATCCCTGGCTATTTTTATATGCTCCGAATTATTCCATTGTTTTTTTTCCCTTTCTTCATTACAATATTTAAAAGGATCATCAAATAAGCCCATTTCAAACTTCTTTTTCAGGATACGGCGAACCGCATCATCAATCACATTCATTTTTACTTTGCCTTGCCTTACCAGTGTAACCAGGTGTTTGATATAACTGCGGCTTTCCATATCCATATCGCTACCTGCATTGGTTGCCTGCATCGCAGCTTCATAATTATCTTTCGAAAAACCATGATTGATCATTTCTCCCACACTGCCCCAGTCACTCACTACAAAACCTTTGAATTTCCATTCCCCTTTTAACAGGTCTCTCTGTAAATATTTATTCCCCGTAGCCGGAATACCATTCAGGTCATTGAATGAATTCATGAAGGTGGCAGCACCTGCATCAGCTGCTGCCTTAAATGGCGGCAGGTAAATTTCATGCAGCATGCGCAAACTCATATCTACTGAATTATAATCCCGTCCACCCACCGCAGCACCATAGGCTGCAAAATGTTTGGCACAGGCCATTACTGCATCAGTATTACCTAATCCTTTTCCCTGGAAACCTTTCACTCTTGCTTTAGCGATCAGCGACCCGAGATAGGGATCTTCGCCGGCTCCTTCCATTACCCGCCCCCATCTGGGATCACGGGCAATATCTACCATCGGTGCAAAAGTCCAGTGCACCCCCACTGCTGCCGCTTCAGTAGCAGCTATCCTGGCTGATTGTTCAATCGCCGGGATATCCCAGCTGGCCGCCTCACCTAATGGAATGGGGAAAATAGTTCTATAGCCATGTATCACATCCTGCCCAAATAATAAAGGGATCCTAATTCTCGATTGCATAGCCAGTTGCTGTAACTCTTTTGTTCTTGCCACACCGGTCACATTTAACATGGATCCTACTTTACCCTCCTTAATCTGTGATAACAGGTTATCATCATTAGTCAACGGGCCTGTAGCTGCCCAGGGACCATTATACTGGTTCATCTGTCCCACTTTTTCTTCCAGTGTCATCAGTTTCAAAACAGAATCAACTTTCTGATCAATAGTTTTTTTCTGTGCGAATAATTGTTGAAAAGGAAGAACAGTAAATGATACTATCAGTGTTGCAAGGCAAACAAATTTCATAACAGGCAGATATTAATTGTAAATAACTAAGCTATTTATTTAGTCGGACGGGCTGTTTTCTTCAGCAACAACTCCGGTTCATTCGTGGTTATAAAATCAAACCCGTTTTTCAATAACCAATCCATTGTTTCTGCATCATTCACTGTCCAGGCATTTAAAATAAGTTTATATTTTTTAGCCTGCTCTATCCAACCGGGATTCTTTTTAAAAACAGAGAAATGATAATCAGCCCCGGCAATTCCATCCGTTTTTAATTGCTCCGGTGATTTTTCTCCGTTCAGGTACTGTGTTGATGCTGCAGGGTCAACTTCGATCACTTTCTTTAAAATGTCGTAATCAAAGCTGATGTACACGGTCATCGGAGCTGCTTTCAATTCCTTTACCAGTGCAACTGATCGTTCGGCAATCAGTTTCCCTCTTTCTTTTCCTATGCCGGAAGGTTTGATCTCCAATACCAGCCTGGTCTTTGTATTATTTTCTAACCCGGCCAGTACATATTCCCGGAGCGTTGGTAATTTTTCACCGTTCGATAATTTATATTGACTCAACTCTGCATAAGTTGTTTTCTCGATCTCCAGTTTATTGAAATGCGGATCATGGTTAATGATCAGTGAATCATCGGCTGTCATCCGCACATCAAATTCAGAGCCGGTACATTTCAAACGGATAGCTTCTTTTAGCGAAGCAATAGAATTTTCAGGAAACCCATTCTTCTTGAATGCGCCGCGATGCGCAACAACAGGATTAGCGGCAAATTTCTTACTCATGCTATTTTTTCTTGTTGTTGTGCAGGAGATCAATAAGCTAATTCCTGCACTTATAAAAAATATACATACTTTCTCAAAACTCATTACTTTGGTTTTACATTCAATTTAATCAGGAACCCTCCACCCGGAGCCATTTTTAAATCGTATACCACTGATTTATTGACCGGCGTTTCATTCAAAACATAATCGCTGCCATAATTATGAGCATTGACCCCATCTTTACAAACAGTACTGCTGTAGTTTCCTTCAGCCAGAAAATCAAGTGGCACTTGAATATCCCTTGCCTCGCTATTATTCAATCCCGCTACAAACCAATCGGTGCCTTTTCTTCTTGCCGTAACAATATACTCACCGATTTTTCCCTGTAAAATCCTTGTTTCATCCCATACGGTTGGAATGCTTCCCAATAATTCCATGAAGGCTGGTTCCTGCAATCCCTGACTGATATTGCCACTGAATATCTGTAAAGGACTGTCATACACTACAAACATAGCCAACTGATGACATCGGGTGCCGATACTCATTGGGTTTTTTCCAATGGGGCGGAACTGATCTTTTTGTGCATTTAGTAAAAGACCGGGTTCATAATCCAGCGGACCTGCCAGCATCCGTGTATAAGCAATAGCAACATTATGTTCTGGTGTGGCTAACTCACTCCAGATATTCCATTCTGCGCCCAATACCCCTTCTTGTGTGATAGCGTTCGGCCAGGTGCGGTTAAAACCTTTGGGAGGAAAAGCACCATGAAACATCACCGCAATTTTATGATCAGCGCAGGCTTTCGCAATCCGGTGATAAAAATTGACCATCGGCTGATCATCCCGGTCCATGAAATCGGTCATGATAGAAGCAATTCCCCATTCATTGAATTGCTGTAAGGCGCTGTCTAACTGTTTGTCCAGTGTGGAGCAAAGCATCCACAACATCAACCGGATATTATTTTTGTTCGCATAAGCTACCAGTTCCTCCATATTTATATCCGGGTTAATCTTAAAAAGGTCTTTCACATCACTCCAGCCGGCATCCAGCATTACCTGGTCGAAACCAAATCGTTTGGCAAAATCAATATAATACTTATAAGTAGCAGTATTTATCCCCGCTTTGAATGGAACATTAAAGAGGTTAATCCCGGTGATCCATTCATCCGTCCCCTTTCCATATTTTATCCAGGAAGGATCATTGATCTGCGATTTATCACCCAGCATATACAACAGGTCATTTGCAGGCAGGTCAATATCATTCTTCGCTACCAGTACAGCCCTCCATGGAAACATTCTTGTTCCATTTGTCCTGGCAATATAGTCAGCTCTTTCCGTGACTATATATTGCGGGAATTCTCCCTCCATTAGTTGTTCTTTTGCCGGGTAAGGGGCAAATACTCCCTGCAGCCCGGTACCGTTTTTTTGCAGGAACATACCCGGATAATCATACAGGCCAGCATCTGAGAAAGCCAAATGATAACCGTCCGGCAGAGAAACT
This sequence comes from Bacteroidota bacterium, assembly GCA_029558715.1. Lineage (GTDB taxonomy): Bacteria > Bacteroidota > Bacteroidia > Chitinophagales > Chitinophagaceae > JJ008. Next base: position 98,278 of record JAKQEA010000113.1, read on the forward strand.
GTTACCGGTGAATAGGTCAGCATCGTATCAGCCATAGCAGCTAATTTTTCTTTCATATATACCGCTTCAAAGCTGGTATGAAACCGGTCCACATTTTGCCGCTTATCCATATGAGCAAACCAAACAGCTGCGCTATCTTCAAGTTCAAACGATGCGTTCTCACTTTGAATAATAACCGAGTCTTTAAATCTTGTGCCTATCCGGTAGGCCATTCCCTCATTATACAACCTGAACTGCACAGAAAAATATTCTTTAAAAATCAATTCAAGCTGGTTATACCTATCCGCCACTTTTTTCTTCCTGTAAGGAACAGGTACTGTGATCTCTTCATTTACTATACTATAGCGTCGCTTCGATACAGCTAACTTATCCGATAATTTTTTTCCATCACCGAGGCGCATATCAACTGATGAAGAATGTAATAACAATCTGTTTCCTGCAAACAATGAATAAGAAAGAGCTGTATTGGTTTTTATTTCAAGTCGTAATAAAGAGTCGGGGGAATACAACTGATAAACAGCTTGGGAAGTCCCTCTTTCAGAAAACAGTAACAACAAAAGCAGGATTTGGTGACCAACCCGTAATTGACGAACTTGATATTGTAATTTTTTTCTCATGCAGTTATTATTTTTCTGCCCCCGCTGGGGAAGTGAAAATCTGGGCTGGGATTCTTTTTGTAAAAAAGCAAAGGAATCCGGCTATGATGGCATAGAATCCGGCGTTCCCTTTGATCAAAATGAAAAACAGGAAATGTTACATGCCTTAGCCAGGCATGGTTTACAACTGATTGGTCAATACTGGCATTCTTTTGAAAAAGATTTTATCCAACATAAAAACGCCTATACCCGCCATCTGCAACATCTTGTTTCAGTACTTCCCGTAAAAATTGATGCTCAAACCGGGAAAGACTATTTTTCCTTTGAACAAAACAAAGAACTTTTTGAGATAGCAGCCGCATTTACATCTTCAACAGGCATTACGATCGCTCATGAAACACACCGGAACAAAGCTCTTTTCTCTTCTCATATTACAAAAAATTATCTCGAGAAAATACCTTCTCTTACCATTACAGCAGATTTCTCTCATTGGTGTACAGTGGCGGAAAGCTACCTCGAAGATCAGCAGGAATCAGTAACCTTAGCTATACAACACTCAGTTCATATTCATGCACGGGTTGGTCACACACAAGGTCCGCAAGTCACAGACCCCCGGTTTCCGGAATGGAAAGAAGCCTTACAATATCACACCAACTGGTGGAAAGAAATTTTTCTGCAGCATAAAAAGAAGGGTAGCAAACAATTTACTATTACTCCTGAATTCGGCCCTGCTCCTTATATGCAACATGATCCGATCACCAAATTACCACTGGCTGATCAATGGGGCATCAACCAGTGGATGATGGAATATCTAAAAAAAGAACTTCAATAAACCTTATCTCATCCAGTTCACTTTACCCATTTTCACATCCCTTGAATTACCGCCGATCATGATCTCAAAATCACCGGCTTCCCAATCGTATTTCAGGTCGTAGTTATAAAATTTCAGGTCTTCGGGTGTGATGCTGAAAGAAACCGTTTTACTTTCCCCGGCTTTCAGCTCAATCTTCTGGAAGCCTTTCAGTTCTTTCACCGGTCTTGTTACCGAACCCACCACATCACGGATATACAATTGCACTATTTCCTTACCATCATATTTCCCGGTATTGGTAATAGTGACTGAAGCAGTGAGTGTTTGTTTTCCTTTCAGGGAAGTGCTGCTAAGTTGAATATCACTGTAAGAAAAAGAAGTATAGCTTAATCCATAACCAAACGGGTACACCGGGTCATTACTAACATCCAAATAATTGGAACGGAATTTTGAAAACCACTTTCCATCTTCCAACGGGCGGCCTGTATTTTTATGATTATAAAAAATAGGTACCTGTCCAATATTTTGGGGAAACGTAGTGCTCAGTTTCCCGGAAGGATTTACATCACCAAATAATACGTCAGCAATAGCATAGCCGGCTTCGCTGCCACCGAACCATACATTTAAAATGGCAGGTACATTATCATTTTCCCATTTTAAAGCCAGCGGACGTCCGGTGAATAAAACCAATACTACTGGCTTACCCGTTTTTAATAAGGCTTTCAGTAAGTCTTGCTGAATTTTTGGAATTTCAATATTGGAACGGCTGGATGATTCACCACTCATTTCAGCTGATTCGCCCAGGGCTGCTACGATCACATCAGACTGGTTTGCTATATCCAGTGCTTCTTGCAAGATCACATGGGCCGGGCGGCTGTCGCGACGTAATGATTTTCCAAACATACCTGCTCTTTCTTCAAATAAACTGTCTTCATCCAGGTTAGAGCCTCTTGCTGTAAGAATTTTTACTTTGTCACCCACTACTTCCTTCAAGCCTGTTAATACCGAAGTTGCTTTATCAAAATTAGCAGCCACACTCCAGGTGCCGGGCATATTTTCTTTATTATCAGCCAATGGCCCGATCAGCGCAATCGTTCCACTTTTCTTTAACGGCAATACATTGTTTTGATTTTTTAACAACACAAAACTTTGTGCGGCAGTGCTGCGGGCAATTTGCCTGTGTTCAGTAGTGAACACTTCAGTCTTGGCCCTGTTCTCATCACAGTATTTATATGGATCATCAAATAAACCCAGCTTGTATTTAGCCTCCAGTATTCTTCTGCAAGCTGCGTCAATCTGCGCCAGGGTCACTTTCCCTTCCTTCAATGATTTTTGGGTGGTCAGTAAAATACCTTCGCCTACCATATCCATATCAATGCCCGCCATTAGTGCTCTTGCAGAAACAGTTTGCAGGTCACCAATACCATGATCGATCATTTCATTGATACCTGTATAGTCTGTCACAAGGAATCCTTTGAAGCCCCATTGCTTTCTTAAAACATCCGTCAGTAACCATTTATTAGCAGTTGCTGGCACTCCGTCAATTTCATTAAAAGAAGCCATCACACTTCCTGCTCCGGCATCCACGGCTGCTTTG
>JAKQEA010000120.1 GCA_029558715.1 Bacteroidota bacterium
TTACCTTGAATCCCGTCCATCATTTACTTTCGATCCCCTGTTTCATGCGGGTTGTTATTATGTGCAGGAAGCCAGCAGTATGTTTTTAGAGCAGGCGTTGAAGCAAACAGTTGATTTATCTAAACCTCTTAAAGTCCTTGATCTGTGTGCAGCACCGGGAGGCAAGTCAACACATATTCAAACTCTCCTTTCAGAACACAGTTTGCTGGTTAGTAATGAGGTGATCCGTTCAAGGGCTAATATTTTAAAAGATAATATAATCAAATGGGGTTGCGGGAATGTAGTGGTAACGAACAATGACCCCAGAGATTTTGCGAAGCTGGAAAATTACTTTGATGTGATTGTAGTGGATGCCCCCTGCAGCGGCAGCGGTTTATTTCGCCGTGACCCGGAGGCAATAGAAGAGTGGAGCAAAAGTAATGTACAACTCTGTTCTCAAAGGCAACAACGAATAGTAGCAGATGTTTGGCCGGCCTTGAAAAGGGATGGAATATTAGTTTACTCTACCTGTTCTTATTCAAAGGAGGAAGATGAGGATATTGTAAAATGGCTGTTAAGCGAATTCCAGGTGGTCAATTGCATATTGAAGGTAGATCCTTCCTGGGGTATCGTTGAATCGGAGGGGGGATATCGTTTTTGGCCCGATAAAGTAAAGGGAGAAGGTTTTTTTCTTACCTGTTTTCAAAAAAAGGAAGGAGAGCATGAAACAACTTTCAGGGCGAAGAAAAAACCTGAACTGCTTTCTAAAAGCGAAATCGGAATTGTAGAAAAATGGGTGAAGCTGCAGGGAAAAAACTTTACCAGGTATCAGAACACTGTATATGCATGGCCTGAAGTGAATTTTTTGGACTTCTGTTTTATACTGGAACAACTCCGAATTGTTTATTCAGGTGTATTGGTTGGCGAATTGATGAGAGAGAAATTAGTTCCTGGTCATCCTCTTGCGATGAGCAATATTTTTGCCGACTCGGTGAGCAGGGTGCCCCTTTCAGGGGAAGACGCAATTAAATATTTGCAAAGAAAAGATATTCAGCTTAACACCCCCGGAAAGGGGTGGAGCCTGGCTGAGTATGGTGGTCATCCTCTTGGGTGGGTGAATATTCTGTCTAACAGGGTCAATAATTATTATCCTAAAGAGCTCCGGATTTTGAAGGACATTTAGCAGGTGGTAAAAGATAAAAAATCCACATCTTTGCATACCTAATCTTGTCGGTATGAAGCAATTCTTTTTTTCTTTCCTGGCGCTGACCCTGTTTTCCATTTCTGTTATTGCTCAACGGGCTGACCTGGTGGTAAAAAACGGGGATAAGGGTCTTTATTTAGAACATAAAGTAGCTGCTAAAGAAAGTTTCTTTTCCGTTGGGAGACTCTATAATGTTCATCCTAAACATATAGCTTCTTACAATAAACTTGATATGGTAAAAGGATTGCTGATAGATCAGAAGCTTAGGATCCCTCTTACTGATACAAATTTTACACAAAAGGCCAACAGCGGCACACCTGTTTATTATAAAACAGGCAGTAATATCAGCCTGGAAGATATAAGTAAGGAGAATAACAATGTGACTGTTGCAAATCTTAAAGGTTGGAATAACCTTTCAGCAGATAATGCCAAAAAGGATACGAAACTGATAATTGGTTTTTTGCTCAGCAAAGAAATGCCATCAATTACGATCAAGCCAAAAACCAGTGAGCCGGTTGCCAGGAAAGAAGAGAAACCTGTGGTGACAGAACCTAAGGTGGAAGAAAAGCCAGCTGAAAAGACTGAGGCAAAACCAATAGAAAAGCCGGAGGAAAAGCCAGTGGTAAAGGTGGAAGAAAAACGAGTTGTAAAAACAGAGGAAAAAACGGTTACCGGAGGGCAGGGGTTCTTTAAATCTCATTTTGATCAGCAGGTAAAAAAGTCACCAGTTACTAAAGATGAGACAGTGACTGCAGGAATATTTAAGACAACAAGTGGCTGGCAGGATGAAAAGTATTATATACTGATTGATGCCGTATCGCCAGGTACTATTGTGAGAATAGTGAATCCTGCTAATAGTAAAGCTGTTTATGCCAAAGTATTGGGTGAAATGAGCGGAATCCGGCAGAATGAAGGATATAATATCCGCATCAGTAATGCCGCAGCTAATGTACTGCAGATAACCGAGCAGGATAAGTTTATCGTAAAAGTGAATTATTAATTGCCATTAAAACGATAACCCCGCAGGAATTCTGTGATCTCCATTTTCTTTTTCCCTTCCAGTTGAATTTCCAGCAGGTGGATGTATCCATTGCTACAGGCAAATTTCAAAAAAGTTTTTCCATCTGTTTCATAATCCCCTTCGGTATTCTTGGGGAATACTATTTCCTTTTTTGAGCGGAATATTTTGAGCATTTTCTCATTCATGATAGTAAAAGCAGCGGGGTAGGGACTAAGGCCCCGAATCAGGTTGTATACATCTTCAACAGACAGGCTCCAGTTGATACGGCAGGTATCGGTATGTATTTTGGGAGCATGTTTCAGAGGAGTTTTATGCACAGGAACTGGTTTATCCTGATGCGCCACCCTGGTATTGTCAATAGGCATCCCTAAGGTTGAGATCAATAATTCCTGTGGTTTTTCCTGTAAGCTACCATCAGCCAAACTTTTTACAGTTCTGACGAGTAGCCCGGCACCAATCACTTTCATTTTATCATGTACTTCTCCGGCTGTCTCATCTTCACTGATTGGAAATGATTCCTGGAGTAATATGTCACCGGTGTCAATTTCATGTTTCAATTTAAAAGTGGTTACACCGGTTTCTTTTTCACCGTTAATCACAGCCCAGTTGATGGGAGCAGCACCTCGGTATTGAGGTAATAATGAGCCATGCAGGTTCACCGTGCCCATTGGTGGCATATTCCAGACTATTTCCGGCAACATTCTGAAGGCGACCACTATCTGTAAGTCGGCATGCAATGATTTTAATGCGATTAAAAATTCAGGGTGTTTTAGTTTTTCAGGTTGTAAAGTATTTAACCCATGCTCAACGGCATATTTTTTTACGGCACTTTGCTGCAATTGCAAACCCCTTCCTGCAGGTTTATCGGGCGACGTAATAACCCCTACAATATTGCATCCGGCTTTTAGCAAAGCATCTAAACTGGCCACAGCAAACTCAGGTGTACCCATAAAAACAATCCGCAGCGATTTATAATCTTTCATAATCGTTACGAAGATACGCAAGTGAATAATTTACTCAGGGCTTGTAATATTTTGCTTTATCTGGCTAAGCCAAATTTTGTGTAGATACCTGATCCCGGATACTCTGCATCAAGCAAGTTTAATATTCTAGCTCCTTTAATGCAGGACCAGAAGGCATGATAGGTTTTAGCCTTACTTTCAATTTTAGAAAACTTAATCTGCCAGTTATTTAAAACAGTAAATGTACCGGATGATTTTACCTGGTCGAATTTCATATTGCCAACCATCCCATTCACGGCAAGCAATTTCCAGTGGTATGAGTTACCGGCGTTAAAAATGAATTCTTCATTCGACTGGTGCACATTCATACCTGCATAATTGCCTGTGTACACATTGTACAATTGTTGTATGCCCGTAAAATCACTTGTCCATTTTCCTTTAAAATCTGAAGAAGCGATCGCAAACCTATTGCGGCCAACCATATTAGCTAAGGGTATAATGAGATCTGTTTCACTGTCCCATCGTATTGTTTCCGGGTCAAATTTATATTCCTGGATAAAAGTTTTTTTATCGGGAGTAATAAACTCCAGCCATCCCGTTTCGCCCTGCCGGAAGAAAACAATAAACACTTCTTTGCCTGTAGCGTTTTCTGTAGCATAACCCATACCAAGGTAGGGTCTGTTATAAGTGCTGATGTATGCTGTTCTGTAATTCTTAAGATCTCTGTAACGTGGCGCAACAAGGATATTCCAGGCGGCGTTAGTTAAAGGCTCAGGGTCGGCAGGGAAAATGGTTCCTTCTTTAGGATAGTGAAGCAATACTTTAATATTCCCTTTTATTACTTCCACCCAGTCTTCCTGCACTGTACTCGTCCATCCATCATCAAAGTTGGTTGTGTTAAAAGCGAATCCATCTTGCTTTTTGACTGTATTGGAGGAGGATTTTATTGGTGGATCAGGAATTGGTTTATTTGAAGGAGAAGGTTGTTTAAAGCTTATTGATCCTAAAAAGCCAGTTATGTCTTTTTCATATGCATCACTATTTGTGAGGATAAGAATGTTCACCATTTTCTCAAAACCTGTTGAGGTTACGAGCATAACAATCCCTTTACTACCATTACTTTCAAATGGGGCATAGCCTGTTTGGGCTTCCCAACCATTTTCTGTAGCTGCGGGCTGCATTTCGGGAGGAGAGGAGACTGAAACTGCTTCTTTCACCACTGTTTCCCAGGCGGCATCAAAATTTGCTTTGGGGTCTGCTGTGCCAGGCAGTGATTTAAACAACATGATCAGGCAATAATTTCCTTTTGCTTCGTCTTCTACAGAAAACTGGATCATACTTTCTGAAGACTGAGATTTCCAGGCCTTAGGAGCAGAATAACTAGTTATATCAAATGTTTGCTGCTGGGCAAAGCAATACACAGGTAATACAAGGAAGATTAATAATAATTTTATCATCTTATTTTTCTTTAAATAATGTATAGGTTATTCCCGGTGTATTTAAATGCAACACTCTTCCGCCACGAACCACTTCAAACCATGCATCAAATTTCTCTTTTTTTCCATCCCAGCGCTTTGTAGCTGTTACTGTCCAGTCAGTAACAGTATATGTTCCTTTATACTCTTGCTGATAACTGTTCATAGAACCCACCCACCCTGTTGCACCGTTATGTGTACTTGAATAACTAGCACCTGAAGTAAAACGGAATACATCGCTTTTGGCCACTGCTGTTGAGCCTATATTGTTTCCTGTTGTGGTTGAGTACCATGTAAGCATGGCCCCATTGCCACCAGAAACCCATGTGCCTGTCAGATCATTTTTACCAATTGCAAATTTGTTGTAGCTGCTCATCGCAGCAAGGTCGGAACTATACTTGTCATTAGCTTTTGGAAATTGTTTTCGGATTGTAGCCTCATCGGGGGCGGCAGCAATGGTGATATAAGCGGCATTGGGGACTATATTTAGTCTCATGGCGATAAAAACCTTTTCGCCAGTTTGCTTATTCTTTGCCCATCCTTCCACATAATCAGGTTTGAGGGAACCAATATATTCTCCATCGTCCTGGTATTGTTTTGTTTGGGGAGTAAAATATTTTGAAAGATGATTGTCCCAGTAATAGTCCCTTGCCATCAGGCCAGTACCGGAAAAATCACTTGCGTTATAGGGTAGAGCATAAAACAGTAGAACCTTTACATTGCTTTTAGCTACCTCTACCCAATCTTCTTTTACTGTACTAACCCAACCATCATCAAAGTTGGTAGTATAAAAACTAAAGCCATCAGCAACCGGTGGTGGGAGGGCTGGTTTCTTATCACCTGCAGGAGATTTTATATCTTCTCCTGCTGGTTTGGCAATACTTACTGATTCCAGGAAATCTGCTATTTGCTTTTCATATACATCTGAATTAGTAAGTATCAGTATATTCACCATTTTTGCATATCCGGTTGATGTAGCTAGTATAGCAATACCATTTTGTCCTTCACTTTCAAACGGGGCATAACCGCTTTGTACTTCCCAACCATCCTCGGTGGCAGCGGGTTGCATTTCGGGTGCTGATTTTATAGTTACAGCTTCTTTTACTACCGTTTCCCAGGCTGCATCAAAATTTTCTTTACTAGGCGCCTTACTGGGAATGGATTTGAAAAGCATAATAATACAGAATGTACCTTTCGTCGCATCTTCGTGCTGCCATTGTGCCGTTTGCTCCGTTGCTTGTTTTTTCCAGCCTTGGGGCGGTGTATAAGTGATTAAATCGAATTTTTGCTGCTGGGCAATCAGGTTAGCACAGAAGAAAAGCGATATAATGATAGCTGGTGGTCTCATATCTATCTGCTTTTATTTTTATTTGCTATAAGTATCATTTAGTTTCTGATAATTGATTTCAATTTATCCTTAAGTTTACTACCACTTTGTTTCTTTTCTGTGGGAGCCGATTCAGGGCTCGTTACAACGGGACCGCTGCCAGCAACAGGTTCGCTTTGCGAAGCAGGTTTAGTTGCCGCAGTTGGGGGCGGGGTATTTGCCGCAGGTGTGGTAACGGCCATGGTTGTTTTTTCTTTTGCAATGATTTCTCCTTTCAGCCATTCTTTTACAAATACTGTTACAGCATCATTTACTTCTTTGCCTGCCCGGTATATGGCTTTCCATTTCAGGCTTTTCTTTTCATAGGCCGGATTTACAAATTTTTTTACTTTGTATTTGTCAGGATCAGTCAGTTTGGCTGTAAAATCAACCGTAGCGGCTAATTGCAGGTACTCCTGTAACCTTTTCTTTACCATTACAGCAGGGTCAGCAGGATACATTTTTTCCCAGGCGTCTTTTCCCTGAAATGGTTTTTTAGCAGCCTCCTGTAATGCGGTAACTCTTTTTTCATTTTCATCCAGTTGTTTCTGTTGTTCTGCCACATACTTTATATCATTAGGATAGTTTTTAATATTCAGCCGGAATACCTCACTATTTCTTTTAAGATCTGCAAGGCTCATTCCTCGGTCGGTCAGCGGTATAGCACTTTCCCTGAGCTTTGTATATTCTGCAGCAAATTCAACACTGTTTACATATTTTTTTAAATACTCACAAAGTTCCTTAGATGCAGCCGCTTTATCACCCGCTATGATGTTGGGAAGCAGCCTGGCTGTGGGTATCCGGAAGGATTGTGTTTGCCGGTAAATAGAATTCGGATCACCGCCTTCTACTCCTAACTCCATAGGGCCTGTGTCAAAACTGCCAATAAGATTTCTGATAATATGCCATTGTGCATTCTGGTGCTGCATACCCAGGCGGGTGATAATATCATCTGCCAGTTTGAAAGAAATGAGCAAAAGACAAATAGCAACGATTGAGATTGAAAGATTTTTATTTTTCATATTCTTTAATTGTTACAAATAATTTATTTATTGATATCACAGTAAAAAGCAAACAAGCCTGATGAGGAAAAACGTTTATCATAACTTTCGCTGCACCCGGCAACTACATAGTAACCATGTCTTGAAAGCATGGGCCGGGCTGTACTGCCACTGGTGATTGATGTCACCGGTATAATTTTTCCCGTAGCCGTGTTCTGCAATACAATATTTCCTTTCGGCACTCCAAAGTTTGTTGCATTGGTATTGTATGTTATCCAGTTGCCATCATAGCTGATGCCGACTCTCTCACCCTGCGAAATAGGACTGTCCCCATCACCTTCCGTAGTGTTATTTAATGTACTTACTCTTTTTATACTGTTTGTGCCAGTGTTATACAGAAAAATATCCTGCATTCCGTTTCTGTCGGCGCCAGTCAGTGTAGTGGAAGTGGTGGCAAATACAATACTGCTACCATCGCCGGATATGGATGCCCATACCACCCGGCTGGAGCTCTCATTTCCCTGATCTCTTTCAGTGCCGACACCGGGTACGCTAATACGTTTCAGGTTACCTGATCCCTTTTCCCAGAGAAATATATCCCAGAGATTATTGTTATCGTTTCTTACCAAACGATTAGTAAATGCACAAAAAGCAATTTTTGTTCCGTCGTCTGATATGGATGGAGCATAACCACCGGCTGCTTTACCAGTTTCGTAATCTTTAGTGATAAAACTGGTGATGCCGCTTCTTACATCATGCACATACACATTGGGTGTAGAGAAAACAGGCTCAAGCTTTACAATGTTGCTTGCATTAGAAGTATAAGCCACTGTATTACCATCGCCTGAAATTACCGGCTCATAACTTTCACCATTGCCGGTTTCGCCCATAGATGATTTACTGATATGTGTGATAGCACCGGTTGCTTCATTCCATAAATACACATCTCTCACACTATTGCCATCAGTGCTTGCCAGGTTTTTTGCATAGCTCTCAAAGACCACTGAGCGGCCATCGGCTGAAATAGATGGAGAGAAACAATTACCATCGCCTTCTTCACCTGCTGCATTTTTGCTTACTAGTTTTGTAATGCCTCCTTTTCGGTCCCTCCAGAAAACCTGCCGGTAGTTACCGCTGGAACCATCAATGCCTTTGCCATACATGGTGAAAGCAACAAATCTTCCTTCATCTTCATTTTTACCGGCAATAACCGGGGCCCAGCTTTCGTAATAACTGCTGAGAATTTTATCGTCGCTGCTACGGCTTATTAAATCATATGTGTTTGCCGGCGGGGGTGGTGGTGTAAATGGCTTACTGCAATCACACTGGATAGTTATCGGGTCGCTGGGAACAACACCGGACGCAGGAGTAATAACACATGGCCTGGGGCCTCTGGTTTGCTTTATGATCAATGGATCTCCAACCGGAAAGCCTCCTAACGAAATGGTAGCAGGAAAAGTGAAAGTGGGAGATCTTCCATAGTTATCAGAAAAGCTAAAACTTTCACCCGTTTCAATACCTGTTACCCGCATTTTGAGAATAGACATTGGGGGAGGTATGCAATATAAAAGGATAGAAACATCTTCAGTTCCAATAATGCCCTGTGCTATGCTATCTGGGGCACTAAAAGTAGTAAGATTGCAGTCTCTTGGGACACTGACTTGCCTCACTCTGTAAGATTCGCCGGTATTAAAATTTCTGGGAAAAGATACGACCCGGTGTCCTGTATCAATGACTATTCTTTCACCCGTGGCAAGTTCAAGCTCATACCTGTCATTTACCGGCATTAAAGAGCTTGAGTACCTTACACTTACTTTGTAAGTAGCGGAGGACAATCCGCAACTGGCTGTTACAACCGTATCCCTGGAAATAGTGCCGATATAATTAGTAAGCTGGCAGCTTCTGGGTCCCGCTGTTTGAGTAACATAGTATTGCTGACCAGCAGCGATCTTAGTTGTAAAGTTAACAGTTGTATTCGGGCTTCTAATCGTTACGCTGTCATATCTTGCTCCCGACTGAAGCCGGAATTTAAATTCTTCTCCTGCGACCACATTGTTGACTTTAACACCTACAGAAAACAGGTTTGATGGTTGATTATTGGCATTCCTGTCTTTAATATCAGACACAAATCGCAGTAACAGGATATAATTACCATGACCCACCGTGTTACCCATACTCTCTTCATTGAACATTACCGGTAAGATCCCTTTTCCATAACCATAATCCTTTTCAGAAATTATTTTTATGATCTTGGGGGTGAGTATGATCAGTTCTGAGCTGAAGTCCCAGTTAGAGAAAAGGCGGATAGGCCGGCTGGCCAGTTTGTTTTTTGTGGCGGTAAAGAGACCCGCATATTTGGCATCAAGTCCTATATATCTTCCGGCGAGAAAGAAACCATAGGGATTGTTGTCATTGTAGGTATAATGATCACGGAAGTCCCATATCTTTTGTCTTATGGCCATATCATTGAAAGCACTGTTTGTGGCCACACCAAAATTCTGAATTGGTGTTACCCCTAATGTTCCGTTATCTCTCTCCCAGATTGTGGGAAGTATGGCAATGAGGGTATTTCCTGAACAAAAAGTATTGATGATTGCATAATTGGATAAAATTTGAGGATCACCATCTCCATATACTGCCTCACGGTAATAACTATCACCGGCTTTTATTCCTCCATTATTAGTGGCCGTTCCTGCTTTTACCCTGTTTGGCAGAAGAAAATCCTCACCGTAGATTTTTGTCATACCATTATAGTTTGCCCGGTTATTGGCCACGGTTGTCCAGTCCCAGAAATGCACACTCACTTCATCGCTTACGCCATCTCCGCCAAGGGGATCATCATTAGTAGGACGGTTACAAATAAAGCCGTGAAAGGAGATTGTAACCGGACCATACCAGTCTTCAGCCTGAGAATTTGTTTGGGCGTTTATATCAGATAAACCACAAAAAAGTAAGAAGGTGTATAGTATTCTTTTCATTTCGATGCTTTTTATTATAGCGTAAATATGCAGAAGATTTTAGAGTTATTTCATCCCCTAAAAGCAGGGTTTATTTCACTTTCACCAAAGCATAATGAACACCCGGAGCTAGTTTTTTAGCAATATGCAATATTCTTCCTCCTTTTACCGCTTCATAATAGCAGGTAAAAACTGTAGTGGCATCTGAATATTTTGTGAGGGTGATCTCCCAATCACTAACTGTAAATTGCCCGTTGTATTTATTGTCGAATACCACCTGTGATCCGCCCATTGTACCCATATTGCCGGCAATCCGGGCATTGTAGGTACCTGCCGGCTTAAAGAAAAAATCCTGCCCGCCTGAAGAAAAAGTCATTCCGGCATTTGCTCCGGTATAAACATTATAATACTGAAGTACAGAAGAACCAGAACTGCTCCAGTCTCCAATAACATCCTCTTTGGTTACAGCAAACCGGTTACTGCCCCGCATATCTTTCAGCATATTGAGGTTAGGAAAATGTTTCAGGTATTCTTCTTTACCCGGTGCTGCAGCCTCTGAGCAATAATATACACCGTTTTGTATAATAACCCTGAAACCAATAAAGACACTATTCCCTGTACTTTTTTCAATCCCTGTTCCTTCCGCATAATAGTTATAAGTGGCTATGTTTTGCACATCCGGATTAAGCCAAAGGTTAGTTACAGTATAACGGGGAGAAATAAATTTGTCCCAATAGTATTGTGTAATGTCACTTTCGCCTGTGCGCTGCAGGTTTGCCGGCGCTTCCGTGCCGTAATGAATATAGAATCTGGTATTTTCTTTTGTTACCAGAACATAATCCTCCATAGCTTTTGCTATCCATCCATCATTGAACGTAGTTGTACTTTTTACTATGCCACAGCTACCAGTTTTTATTGTTGCATTATCTGTTTTATTGATCTTGTTGATAACTGGCTTTTCCATTTTTGCTGATGCAAGAAAATCTTCAATTGGCTTTTGATAATCTTCTGCGCTGAACAGGATAACTATATTGGACATTTTTTCATAACCGGTAGTTGTTACAAGTAAAACAATACCTTTTGCACTGTCACTTTCAAAAGGGGCATAACCAGAAATGGCTTCCCAACCATTTTCACTTGCTCCGGGCTGCATGGCAGGAGCTGCAGAAACGGTCACCATTTCTTTAACAACAGCTTCCCATGCAGCATCGAAATTCTTTTTGCTGTCACCGCTGCCTGGCAGGGATTTAAAAATGGCGATGACGCAGAAAGATCCTTTACTTTCATTTTCTGATGTATAGGTTATCCCTGACTCCTTCGTTTCTTTTTTCCACCCTGCCGGAGCTATATAAGAAATGATGTCAAATCTCTCCCGGATCTGGCCGGATAGCTCCCCGGTAAGAATTAGCAACAGTAAAGAAAGAATAGCTTTCATGATAATTAGTTTACTATGACAGTTCTGAAATATTACCGGATATTTCCAGCAGCAGGGACTCCGGCTTTGCTCATTACCCATCTGCCGCCACCACTTGCATTGCTGCCACTGCCCCAGGTGCCGTTTAATGAACCTGCATTTAAATTGGCGGCAACTGAAAACTGGCCTCCGTTATTGTATTTATAGGTGCCTGTTAACTGGTTGTTATTAAATGTATATGTGCCGTTGGCGATAACGCCGTTGTTAGCATCTAATAATTGCATCGTGCCATCAGCATTTAGCCTGAATGAATAGAAGCTTGGACTATTGTTCTGTCCATTGCCATATGTCCCTTTCCATATACCAGTAATACCCGTTGCAGCCGGCGCCACAGGCAGTTTTTTAAAACCACTCTGTGTTTTCGTATTATTGTTGGCAGGAGGATTTGACCCAGATGTATTCGCAGCTGCGGGTTGTTGTGTAGCTGTTGGGTTCGGGAAAAATTCTATTTTTAGAAGAAGGGAATAATTGCCATGGTCACGGCTGTTGCCAACTGCTACTTCATCATAGTTAACGCTGATAACTCCTCTGCCAAAACCCATATCACTATTACAAATAGTATTCAGGTTGGGTGTATTCAGCACTACCAGTTTCGGTGAGAAGTCGCCATATTTTTCCATACCGATAGGACGGGTACCTGCCCTTCCCAAATCCCCCTGTTCTCCGCCGGCTTTTGTTTTGGAGAGGCCCAGGCTTGCGGCATTAAATACAACGCCACCCAGGTTACCGGTCAGTATATTGAACCCGATCATGATGGGAGCTACTTTTTGGTTGATACTGTAATACAATCCACGTACAGTAGAATTAAAAGAATGTGAGTTGTCGGAAATAGGGTCATGTTCCCAACCAGTGGGTATAACCGTAAGGATATCTCCATCTGCCATATCATATTCGCCGATGATATCATTGCAACGATAGGTATCGCCTGCTTTGATACCGCCCCTGTTATTACCAAAGGCATCTACCCATGAACCGACGCTGATCCGGTTGGAGAAGGAGCCGGTGGCATCACCATAAACCGGGGTCCTTTTTTCATAGTTTAGTTTTGACCCTCCGTTTTTATCGGCCAGTGTAAAGTTGAAAGTAAAAAATACCTCATCGCCTTTACCATCCATATGTAAAATATCGTCCCAGGTTTCCCGGTAACAATCAAACCCGGCAAAGGAAATGCGGATACGGCCTGATTGTGCGTTTATAGATGTTATTAAAGTCATCAATAAGGAAACAGCAATGATTTTTTTCATAATTCAAAATTTTATTTACTGTAAAAATGGTTGGTTGCGAGAAAGAATACTATCCCCCAAAAACAGGATATTTTGATGGTGCCGTAAAATCATGGAAAAAGGGGAGAAGGTCTTCTGAAGTAGTTTGTTTATTTGTAAAGCCAGGCTAATGATTTATCTTACTACAATGAGAAAAGTAATTATTATACTTATCACTATCAGTTATGGATTTACAGCAGGTGCACAACGCACTGGTCCGGCCGGAAAAGTGGACAGCTTGTTAAAAGTACTGTCAGGCTCGAAAGAGGACACAAGTAAGGCAATGGTCCTTCTTACACTGGCCAGCCTATATGAAACCAATAACCAGGATTCTGCGGAATACTACCTGCAAAAAGGAAAAGCTTTGTCAGAGGAGTTAAAGTTTGATATTGGTATTTACTACTATTATCAGCAAGGAACTGTTTTGTCCTATACTAAAGGTAATTATACAAAAGCGCTGGAAGAGTCTAATAAGGGGCTTGAAATGGCCAGGAAGCTGAAGGACACTTCAAAAGTGATAACGATGCTTAATAACCTTGGTATTATAAGTGCTTACCTGGGAAATTATCAAGAGCAATTAGACTATGCACTACAGGTTAAGGATGCAGTGGAATCCGTAAAGGATTCTTCGATGTTATCTGGTGCTTATCATAACCTTGCTAACTGTTATTATAACCTGGGCCAATACAGAAAGGCAGTGGAAGCAGCAGGTTATTCAGTATATGTAAATAGTATTTTCAGTGGGAAAAGCATGTATATAAACCGGGCTTATGCTACACTGGCTCAGGCTTATGATGGTCTCCGTATGGGAGACAGCGCTTTGCATTTTTACACTATTGCCATTAAGGAATCAGTTCGGCTGAATGATAAATATGCAGAAGGAACCATATACGGCTACATGTGCAATTTATATGCTGGTATGAACCGTTTTGGTGATATGCTGAAAGCTGCAGAAAAGTCATTGTCTTTGTCGAAAGAACTTCAAAGCAGGCAGATGATGGCCAGTTCGCTTTATAATACAGCATATGCCCAGTTTCTTAATAACAATAATAAAGAAGCTTATAAAAGTATTAAGGAAGCATTGTCCATAGCTGTTGCGGACAGTTTGGGTGATGAACTTAAAAATTGCTATACCGTTCTTTCTTATATCGCTGCCAGGGATGGAGACTATGTTACATCCATTTCCGCAAAGCAAAAAGCAGACTCTATTGAGGATGCTTCTTTAAACGAAAAAGTATTAAAAAGTACAGCCGATCTTGAAAAAAAATATGAAACAGAAAAAAAGGATAACCAGATAAAACTTCAGAAGGCTGAAATAAAGCGGAAGAGTACATTGAACTATATCCTTATTGGAGGAGCTGTTGCATTATTGATGGTTTCCTTTTTATTATACAGAAACTACCGGCAAAAACAAAAATTGCAGCAGCAACGGATTAATGAACTGGAAACAGAAAAAAAACTGGCTGCTACAGAAGCAGTACTAAAAGGTGAAGAGCAGGAACGAACCCGCCTGGCAAAAGACCTGCATGATGGATTAGGAGGCATGTTGTCGGGCATTAAATACTCATTTCAGACTATGAAAGGAAACCTTATCATGACACCGGAAAACCAGCAGGCTTTTGAACGAAGCATGGATATGCTGGACAGTTCCATCCGTGAGATGCGCCGGGTGGCTCATAATATGATGCCGGAA
>JAKQEA010000139.1 GCA_029558715.1 Bacteroidota bacterium
GTTTAATACATTCTTTGAAAGATTTTAGTAATGAATTATCCAGAAAGATATGGAATAAAGTTCTATCGTTCAGGAATAAATTAAGAGAACAAAAGTTATAATTCGGTGGAACGCGGTGTGAGGTGAAAGTCTCACGCACCGTGTGAAGTGGGGGAAAAGCGCTATCCGACTGTCTAGAAATAGATAAAGGATAGTCGCTTACCTATCACTGTGTCACTATTCTTAAACTTTATTTCCTGCAAATCAACGTTTACCTGCCGGTTTTGCTGCTCACCCCGGATATCTCCCGCAGCAAAAGTTAAAGCATAACCCGCTCTGATGCTGCATGTTGCATGCTACATTTTTCTCATGCTCCACCTGCTGCCCTGAACTGCTTATGCTCTTTTGCCTGGGTGCTATGTGCAAACTCTGCCTGCAGCAGCTCCTATCTTTGCAAAGTTTGGATCTGCGGATTTGTGCCGGTAGAATCTGCCTCACTGCTCGCTTGCCTGCTTTCCCTTCGGAGAGGCCCGCTATGCAAGTGCCAATTCAACGCCTTTTGTGCCGGCCTTTCAGGTGCTGCTCCTCCCGATTTTGCTGCTGCTATCTTCAAAAAGATTCTCATTTAAATTTGCCCCCTATTGATATACTGGTTCTGCTGCAAAATATCGATTTTTTGCACTGCTATTTTTTGCCTTTCTCTGCTGGTTATGGCTCTGCTCTGCCAAATCTGCATATAAAACAAAAAAGGCCAGTTCTTTACAAACTGACCTTTTCTTTTATCTCATTTAACCGATACCAGCAAAGCTCTGAAGGTTCATACTGAAAGACATCATATTTGCCTGGTTCGCTCCGTCATTTCCGCTCTGTGCATCAGAAGAAAGATTAGTTTCATCCTGCTGTTTTATTTCAAGAGCCTGTTTAACAACTTCCGGCTTTCTACCTGCTTCTGCTTCGCCTGATTCTTTTGAGCTGTTTGCTTTGCCTGCTCCACTTGGGCCTCCAGGTCCACCGGGGCCGCCGCCAGGTCCTCCTGGACCTCCTGGACCTCCACCAGGTCCACCAGGACCGCCTGGGCCCTGACCTGGGCCACCCTGTCCGCCCTGTGCTCCCTGTTGACCCTTCTGAGCTTCTTTATACATAGTTTCTAACTGTTCTTTGCTGTGTGTTTTTGCCATCTTTACTGCTACCTGGTAATCATTTGCTTTTGTGTTCTGTATTCCGTTAATCATTTTTTATTTCTCCTTTATATTTCAATTTTTTTATTTCAGTTGTTGTTATTTCTTTCACTATCTAAAGTATATAGTATGGTTGTAACAACGGTTTTTCAAATTGTAAGAAATTGTAACAAGCAGAAAAAAATTTCATGATGGTTGGGTTGGGATCGGGTCATGATTCTTAAATTTGCTTTGCTGCAAATCAGCGTTTATCTGCTGGCTTTTGCAGAGCTATTCATGATCAGTTTCAATAAACGAACTGACAACAATGATAAGAACGGTTAAGAGGGTGGGGCAAAAAGCGGGCAAAAAGCCGCAGGCTTTTTTTGCCGTGAGGGGTGCGTGGGGGCGTGGGCAGGCACGGCAAGTCAAATTGCTATCGCAATTTGAGCCCGCTTTTTGCTGGGTGGGTTCCCCCGGTCTCGGACTGACTTCATTAAGAGTATCATACTCCGGTTTAAAGGGTGGGGGCAGGGCAGGTTGCCATCTCTGTCAGCCTTGCTGCTCACCCCGGATATCTTCTGCAGCAAAAGTTAAGGCATAGCTGCTCCCGGTTCTGCCTGCAGCATTTCTTTTAATGCTCTGCACTGCTTCTGCTCTTTTGCCTGCGTGCTATGGCAAATTCTTCCTGCAGCAGCTTCTTATTGCTCGGCTCTGCGAATCTGTGCTAATAAAACCTGCTTCCTCCGGATTTTATCGGTCCGGTGCAATCAAGCTATAACTGCTTGAGATGCCAGGTCTGTCAGCAAATAGCCGGTAGAATCGGCAAATAAAAATGTACCGGCTGCGGCAATCAAGAATGTACCACCCTGAGATATCAAAAGTCGGACATTTTGACTTATTTTTTTCTTCTGCATAATGAAAAACTAATTGTGTATTAGTTATTCATTGTTAAAAAAGTGTTGCTATGACTTGCTTTTTTCATTATGCACTTTGAAAAATTGTATCACTTTTCAAAAAATCAAAAGTGATATAAACTTTTTTACACTTATATCAAATTTTATAAAGTTAAAAGTTTTTCCCGGCTCACCTGCTCTGCTAAATTCAGATCTGCTGTGCAGGCTGCTGCAAAAGCTATGCTGCTTTTAGCAGTGCATCTTTGCTGTTTTCTGCTTGCAATGCCATTAGCTTTTTCTGCTGGTTGGGAAGAAAACGGCTCGATAAGCGTCTGCCTGGCTCTGGGCGGGGAGGGGGCAGGAGAGCCAGGCAGATTGTTTATGGACACAGCTTAAGCCATTGAGCGATTCATGATCGGTTTTGATGAACGAACTGACAACAAAGAGAAGATCGGTTAATAGGGGACAGGGAGCGAAGTTTGTGGCTGCGTCACAAGCTCGCTCCGGGGCCGGGCTGCACGCTCTAACGGTTATCAGCGAACTTCATTTAGAACATAAATAAAACGGTTTGGAGGGGACAGGTGGCGAAGTTTGTGGCTGCGTCACAAGCTCGCCACGGGGCGGGTTGGTGGCACTAACGGTTGCCTGCAAACTTCAATAAAAGCCTGACAAAAGGGTTTAGAGGGTGGGAAGAGGATTTGATTTTCTAGGGCGGTTTAGGGGCGGGTAGAAAATCAAATCCGGGCGGGTTGCCTGCACTAACGGTTATCAGCAAACTTCAATAAAAGTCTGACAGAAGGGTTTTAAAGGGTGGGAAGAGGATTTGATTTTCAAGGGCGGTTTAGGGGCAGGCAGAAAATCAAATCCGGGTGGGTTGGTGGGAATAACGGTTTCCAGCAAACTTCAGTAAGAATCTGGCAAAACGGTTTAAGGGGTGGGAAGGAGATTTGATTTTCAAGGGCGGTTTAGGGGTGGGTAGAAAATCAAATCCGGGTGGTTTGCTGGGAATAACGGTTTCCAGCAAACTTCAGTAAGAATCTGGCAAAACGGTTTAAGGGGTGG
>JAKQEA010000147.1 GCA_029558715.1 Bacteroidota bacterium
CAGCGGGGCCAGTGCTTTTAAGGTGTCAATGGCTTCCTGCAATTCCCAGCCCTGGTTGGCATCAATACGCAAGGGTATTTCATTTCCCACTGCTGCACGGATGGCTTTCATTCTCTCCACATCGGTCTTCCCGTTTTTTCCCAGCTTTACTTTTATAGCAGGATAACCCTGTGCTTTTATTTTCACCGCATCAGCTGCCATCTTCGCCGGCTCATCTATGCTTACGGTGTAATCAGTAATAATGGTTTTTTTATTATCACCACCAATGAACCGGTACAAAGGCATACCGGCATGTTGTGATGCAATATCATACAAGGCCATATCAAAGGCACTCTTGATACTTGTATTGGCATAAATGATTGTATCCATCAGGTGGATACACTCTTCTACCTGTAACGGATCTTTTCCTTTTAAGGCAGCAGCCAGGTACTGGCCCACAATAAAACAGGTGTCCTGGCTCTCGCCGTTGATGGGCATATAGGGGCTGCATTCACCAAAGCCAATGATTCCTTCCCGGGTCACTATTCTCACCAGCACATTTTCTGCATTGTCGTCCCGGCCAAGTGAAGTGATGAAGGGCTCGGTCAGCGGAATAGAAAGCTTATACAGTTCAATTTGCTTAATTGTAAGGCTCATACATGTTATTTATCAGGGCAATAAAGGTAAAGGCTTCTTTGTATGCTGACATACCAAAAGTCACAAAAAACCGTTTTCAGGTATATGAAATCCATGAAAACCCTTTTGGCAATCTGCCTTACTGCCCTTGTATTTACTTCCTGTAAAAAAGAAATAACCGAACTGCCGCCTGCCACCCAAACAGGCGCCAATACTTTTGGCGCTAAAGTAAATGGGGCATTATGGGCGCCGCAGGGATTTGGCTCCCTGCCTGCCAATGATATACTGGAAGCCAGGATGGCGGGCACTGACCTGACGATCAATGCAAGAAATTTTTCTTCCTCACCAAACGAGACAGAATTTTTGTTATTGGTAAAAAATATCACCGGCACAGGTACTTATTTATTGAATACGGATGTCAATCATCCCTCCGGTGAGTCGAGTTATGGATACTATGTAAAAAGAAGGCTGACGCCTTTGAATGAATGGATCACTTCTGCTTCTTATACAGGTTCGGTAACCATCACCCGTATAGATACTGTGGCAAGAATTGCATCCGGTACTTTTCAGTTCTCTGCTCTGAATATGTATAATTCACCAGAGCCTATCACTGTTACCGAAGGAAGATTTGATGTAACGATTCAGTAATTATCAGAAAAGAATACGAAGGCCGGCATTGAGAGAACCGGTGAAGGGTGCATTTTTATTTATAAAAATGTATTCGCTGGGATAATCACTGGCCGGAATAAAGGCCTTTGCTTCAGTATAGAAATAAAAATCGCCACCCAGCGGCAGTTCCCATCCAAGACCAAGATCAAAAGTCAGTCTTTTAAAATTTGCTTCCCCGCTTCTTACCGGTACGTTGTAATCAACGGTGTCTATCAAGACGGAATGAGTATTGGTGACCTTACCCAATAACAAACCAAAACCGGCCAGTCCATACAGGTTCCAGTCTTTCTCTGCATCAGCAGCTCCTTTCAGGTATTTTTTATACCCGATGGAAAATTGTTTGATCCGCATGTTCGCCCTATTGGTATAATTAACTGACTGGGGTAAAGTAGCAGGAAGCTTGGCAGTGGCCATTACCTTGTTGCTGAATTTACCATTGGAGTGATAAGCGAACATAACATAGATCCCTTCTTTGGGATTGAGATGAAAATTGGCAATAACAGTATGACCGATGGCCCAGTATTGCTGTTCCTTTTTAAAATTCCGCTGTATACCCAGGTCAGTAGCAAGACCAAAAAATGGTTGTTGGGCAAATGCAGCAACAGTGGCAAACACTGCAAAGAATGAAATGATCAGGTTTCTTATCAACGAAATGATTTGTCTGCAATGTTAAGCAAATAATTGTTTGGTATAAAGCAGAAAGCCACCTGTACTGCAGGTGGCTTTCTTATATAAAATACAACAGGCTTATTTCATCAGCTTCAGTTCTTTGATGATATTAGTACCGCCACCCAGCTTATCAATACACCATAATACATAGCGTATATCAACACAGATAGTACGGTTGAGGTCTTTATCAAAAGCCAGTTTATGACTTAATGCTTCGTAGTTGCCGTCAAACGCCAGGCCGATCAGTTCACCCTTACCATTGATCACAGGTGAACCGGAATTACCACCGGTTATATCATTGGTGGTGATGAAGCCGATCACCAGTTCCTTACGGGTGGGGTCCATATACTGGCCAAAATCTTTTTTCTTCAGCATTTCAATCTGGTTAGCAGGCAGGTCAAATTCATAATCGCCGGCTTTGTATTTTTCCAGCAATCCTTTTGATGTGGTTACATAATCATAAAACACCGCATCTCTCGGGCGGTATGATTTTACATTGCCATAGCTCACCCTCATAGTGAAAGTAGCATCGGGATACATCATTTTTGCTTTTACCGGGTCCATTTCCATAATGCCTTTCAGGTATAGTCTTCCGTATTCAGCATTTTTTGCATTGAATTGCTGGAATAGGGGACTATACTTTGTCGTATAGTTAGTGAAGAAGGCGCTGGCATAAGCAAAGGCCGGATCTTCCTGCAGTTTGTTTGCATCAGGGTTTGTTACAAATGCATTCCAGCGGGCATCATCAAAGATCATGGTCTTGCTGAAAATATCTGCCGCATACTTTTTATAGGTTGCTTCATCATCCAGCGGACCATAAGTATTTTTCAATGTACCATAGAAACCAACGGGGTGTTGTTCCTTGTCCACATCTTCATAAAACATCCTGGTTACGGCTGCCACAATATTCTGGTCTGATACTTTATTTTCTTCTTTCAGGAAATTTGCCCGTTGCTGGTTAGCAGCTTCCACTGCTTTCTTTACATCAGTGGCAGTAGCCCCGGTTTTTACCATGGCAGCTTCTACCTGTAATAAGGAACCAGCAAAAGCGATCAGCGGTGAACCGGCAATTCCTTCATTGATATACTGGCGTTGTTTGGCATAAGGTCTCCATGCATCATATGCTTTGCCCCAATCGGCAAAAAGGTTTTCATATTCAGGTTTACCTTTAGCCCAGGTATTGAATTTTGCTTCAGCTGTTTTCTTTTGGCCGAGCACATCATATTTCAGCAGTTGTTTTGTTTCGCCGTCAAAGAACTTCCAGTAGTTGGCGATGCTGGCATAAGAAGAAGCCAGCTGTAATTTTACTGCCGGATCTTTTTTCATTTCTTCGAACATGTATTTCAGTCTTGCATCACGCAGTTTCACCAGCGTAGGATTATTG
The DNA here is from genome assembly GCA_029558715.1 of Bacteroidota bacterium. GTDB lineage: Bacteria > Bacteroidota > Bacteroidia > Chitinophagales > Chitinophagaceae > JJ008. The sequence goes on from JAKQEA010000147.1 coordinate 3,338, forward strand.
ATGTCGGTAGCGAGTTTGATACCATAAGAACTTTCATACCGGTTGGTACCGCCGGGATAACCCCAGATCATAGAGAAATCACCATCTTTTAATGGTCTCAGTGAAACAGGCAGGTACCATTTGGGTTTCATAGGAATATTGCTCTCTTTATATTTGGCTGGTTTGCCATCTGCGGTTGAATACACACGGAACACAGAGAAGTCGCCGGTGTGGCGGGGCCATTCCCAGTTGTCAGTATCACCACCAAACTTACCTACACTTTCGGGAGGAGTGCCTACGAGGCGAACATCGGTGTAGCGCTGGTAAACAAAAGCAAGGAACTGGTTGCCTTTAAACAAAGCACTTACTCTTGTCTCTATATTTTGTGCAGCGTCACTCATTCTTTTGTTGATAGCCGCCAGTACAGCACTTTGTTTCTGCACTCTTTCAGTGCCGCTTAGTCCTTTCAATGAATCCAGTACTTCTTTTGTTACATCATCAATACGTAAAAGGAACTGTACAGAGAGGCTGGTTGGTATTTCTTCGCTTTTACTCCTGGCATAGAATCCGTCACGGAGATAATTCTTTTCCATCGTACTGGCAGAGGCGATAGCATTGTACCCGCAGTGGTGGTTGGTAAAGATCAACCCTTCTGCACTTACTATTTCGCCGGTGCAGCCACCTCCGAAAATGATGATCGCATCTTTGAGCGATGGTTTGTTGATATGGTATAATTGTTCTTTGGTGAGTTTTAATCCTTTTTTCACCATGTCATTATACACCTGCTGACCCAGTAATAAGGGTAGCCACATGCCTTCATCAGCGATGGATTTTGCTACTAATGAAAACAGTAAAACAATCGTTACGAGAAACTTCTTCATACTTGAAAATTTAGGGGGCAAACCTACATAAAAACGGCTACCGAAAAGCTGAGTTTCATTCAAATCGAGTAATTTGAATGCCGAACAACTGCTTATGAATTTCAAAATACGTATTGCTGGCCTCCTGTTTTTGATCTTAGCCATTCAGTCCTGTAGTAAAAAAGATGGAGGAAGCCCGACCCCAACGCCACCTCCTGTACCCGGATGTTCTGCCAATACCTCACCTGCCAATGGATCTTTTGTAACGGGTACATCTGTTACCCTTAGCTGGTCGGCTGTAAGCGGGGCCACAGCATATGATGTTTACCTGGGTGCCACAGCCTCTCCTTCAACGATCATTGCCAGTAATATAACAGGTACAAGCTATAACTATACACTGCCGGTTTTTGCATCAAGCCAGCCTTTGTACTGGTACGTACAGCCTAAAAATACAAGTGGTGCTGCTACGGGATGCAGCTCTGCCGTAACTTCTTTTACCATACCAGTAATACAGGCGCCACCTGCATTTGGCTACTATGTGGTAGGATATTTTCCTTCCTATCGTAACCCGGCAGATGTACCGGATGTGAAATTCAGAATGACGAATGTAGTGGTGTATGCATTTTTTGGAGTAAATACTTCAGGCACACTCACTGTTAACAGCCCATCTGTACTGGATGCGGTAATCACCAAAGCGAGGGCTAATAATGCCAAAATTTTTGTAGGGATAAATGACCAGAGCGGTGACGGTAAAACAAATTTCAAAAACATGGCCGCTACAGCTACCGGCAGAAATAATTTTATCAAAGATGTGATGGCAAAAGTGAGGCAATACAATCTTGACGGGGTAGACATGGACTGGGAGTTTCCAACCACCACAGATGGAACAGATGCCACTTTTACGCTTATGATGAAAGAATTGTCTGATTCACTGCACCGGGATGGCCGTTATTATTTGTCTTGTGCTATTACTGCCGGCAAATATGCGGGAGGCATCAGGGATGCGATACGGGATGAACTGTTTCCGTATGTCGACTTCTTCAATATCATGGCTTATGATGATTTCAGTACTTCTGTTCCCTATAAGCACCATAGTGACTATGCATTGGCCCAAACCTGCCTGAATTACTGGCTCACCACCAGGGGAATGCCACCGGCAAAAGCCGTATTGGGATTGCCGGCGTATGGACGGCCCTCGGGTATCACCCAAACAGGAACGATAAAAACATATAAGGATATACTCTTAGCCGGGGGCAACCCACAATATGATTCAGCAGTAGTGTCATCCAGCAGTTTTCCCTCTTATACGGTGTATTACAATGGCCAGTATACAGTGAAACGGAAGGCAAAACTTGCCAAGGATATTGCCAACGGAGTGATGTTATGGGAGAAATGGCAGGATGCTGCTGATATAAACTCCTTACTGAAAGCTGCCTGTGATACAGTAGGCCGGGCATACTGATAAAGATTTTTACTTCCATTTTTATAAAAAAAGAACTGTGAAGGCGGGGATAAAATCACACTGGTTCAATTTTTGCGCCTCTTATCGTAGAATTTATTCAGTTTGTTTCGGTTTACATATTAAATATTGCTATTCTTTTTGAGAAAAAATGTACCTTCATTGAAAGAATCCTTGTTATGAAAAAAATCTACTCGAAAGCGTCATTGCTTACTGTATTTACATTGCTTGTGGTGTCACTGAATGTGAGATCACAATGTACTCTCAACTATCTTTTAAACCCCAGTTTTGAAAGCCCTGTTGCGCCTGGTCTGGGCAATAACTTCTTTGCATCTGTTCCCGATTGGACGATAACCGGGGGATTCACTGCAAATGTCGTCCAGGTAAACGGAACAAACTACCTGGGGGGACCTAATACAGCCGCTGCCGGAACTCAATACCTGGATGTGCTTGGAGCTACTACTATCACTCAAACCTTTGTCCTGGGTTGTACTGCAGATTTGACTTTCAGGGGAGATTTCTCTGCCCGTGAGGGTGGTGCAAGCTGGACAGCCTCCATAGAAATACTCAATTCCTTAGATGTTGTGGTTGCCACTTCTACTACAAGGGCTTTCACAGGTGCTGATGCGGACCTGGATGTGCCACCCGGCCCCGATGCGGTATGGTATACTTTGTCCGGAACAGCTACCGCATTACCAGCCGGTACCTATACTTACAGAATTAATTTAGATGACGACGGTAATTTTGATAATGCTTTTTTGTGTGCTGATCCCGGCTGTTTATTACCTGTAAAACTGAAAGCATTTGATGTAAAGCTTACCGATTGTGTAGCCAATCTTAAATGGACAGCAGAATCAGAAACTAATTTTGACAAGTATATAGTAGAATACAGCCAGAACGGAACAGATTATACCGCTATTGGTACG